>NZ_JBFUHT010000138.1:0-1706 GCF_056402275.1 Azospirillum sp. P4_B5 | reverse complement strand
CTGGCGCTGATCAAGCGCGGCGCGCTGCTGTTCGCCATCCTCAACCCCTACAACAGCCGCGACCACGTGGCGGCCTACGCCGCGGCCGGGGTGAACGCCTTCGCCATGGAGTTCATGCCGCGCATCACCCGCGCCCAGGTCATGGACGTGCTGTCCTCSCAGGCCAACCTCGCCGGCTACAAGGCGGTGGTCGATGCGGCCAGCGAGTACGGCCGGGCCTACCCGATGATGATGACCGCGGCGGGCACGGTGCCGCCGGCCCGCGCCTTCATCATGGGCGTCGGCGTCGCCGGGCTGCAGGCCATCGCCACGGCCAAGCGGCTGGGCGCCATCGTCTCGGCGACCGACGTGCGCCCGGCGGTCAAGGAGCAGGTGCAGTCGCTGGGCGGCAGCTTCGTCGCGGTGGAGAACGACGAGTTCAAGCAGGCCGAGACGGCGGGCGGCTACGCCAAGGAGATGTCCGACGACTACAAGCGCCAGCAGGCGGCGCTGGTGGCCGAGCACATCAAGAAGCAGGACATCGTCATCACCACGGCGCTGATCCCCGGSCGCAAGGCGCCGATCCTGGTGACGCGCGAGCATGTGGCGTCGATGAAGCCGGGCTCGGTGCTGATCGAAGCGCCTCGCTGCTCTACGCCAAGAACCTCCTCGCGCTGCTGCAGTCGCTGCACGACAAGGAGAAGGGCATTGCATTGAACTGGGACGACGAGATCGTGAAGGCCATCGCGCTCACCCGCGATGGGCAGGTCGTCCATCCCGCCTTCGCGGACACGGTCCGCGAAGTCCAGACCGTCTGAGGAGGCGGCTTCCATGGAACATCCCGATCCCGCGAGCCAGATTGAGGCCTTTCGCCACTCGCTCCTCACCCTGACCAACCAGACGGCTGAGCTTCAGGTCCAGGGGACGCGGCGAGCCACGGCAACTTCTTCATCACCGGCCTGACGGTGTTCGTGCTGGCCTGCTTCGTCGGCTACTACGTGGTGTGGCGGGTGACGCCGGCGCTGCACTCGCCGCTRATGGCGGTGACCAACGCGGTGTCCTCGGTGATCATCGTCGGCGCCCTGATCGCCGCYGGCCCGGCCGGGTTCGGCTTCTCCAAGATCATGGGCTTCCTCGCGGTCATCCTGGCCAGCGTCAACATCTTCGGCGGCTTCCTGGTCACCCAGCGCATGCTGTCGATGTTCAAGAAGAAGGGCAAGTAACCATGGAAACCCTGTCCGCCCTTCTCTATCTGGTCGCCTCGGTCTGCTTCATCATGGCSCTGCGCGGCCTGTCCAGCCCGGAGACCTCCCGCCAGGGCAACTTCTTCGGCATGGCCGGCATGACCATCGCCGTGCTGACCACGCTGGCCCTGCCCATCGTCCAGTCCTACTGGATGATCGTGCTCGGCATCGCCATCGGCGGCGGCATCGGCTACGTCATCGCCAAGAAGATCGAGATGACCGCGCTGCCGCAGCTCGTCGCCGCCTTCCACTCGCTGGTCGGTCTGGCCGCGGTGTTCGTGGCGCTCTCGGCCTTCTACTCGCCCGAGGCCTACGGCATCGGCGTSCCCGGCGCCATCGCCAAGGGCTCGCTGGTCGAGATGGCGCTGGGCACCGCCATCGGCGCCATCACCTTCACCGGCTCGATCGTCGCGTTTGCCAAGCTGCAGGGCCTGGTCACCGGCAAGCCGCTGGTCTTCCCCTTCCAGCACCACCTCAACGCCG
>NZ_JBFUHT010000137.1:0-1008 GCF_056402275.1 Azospirillum sp. P4_B5 | reverse complement strand
CGAGCCGCGCCGCCACAAGATCCCGGAGGCCCGGTACCGTGTGGAGAACTGGGCGGCCTACGATGCGGCGCTGCGCCGGCGGGGCGACCTGACGATCTGGGTGACGCCGGAGGCGATCGCCGCGTGGACGCCGCCCGCCACGGGACGGGGTGGCCGGTCAGCGCGCTACTCAGACATCGCCATCGAGACCGGGCTGATGCTGCGCCTGGCGTTCGGTCGGCCGTGGCGCCAGACCGAGGGTTTGCTGGGCTCGCTCATGCRCCTGCTCGGCCTGGACCTGCCGGTTCCCGATCATACGACGTTTTCCCGGCGTAGCGCCGATCTGGCCGTCGCGTCGGCGCTCGCCAGGACGGACGGGCCGGTCACCGTGGTCATCGATTCCACTGGGCTGAAGGTGTTCGGCCGGGGCGAGGGGCACCTGGAAAAGCACGGCGGCACAGCGCGCSGATGCTGGMGCAAGCTGCACCTGGCCGTCGATCCCGCCACCGGCGAGATCCTCGCCTCGGCGTTGACGGGCAACGAGGAGGGAGACGCCTCGCTGGTCGGTCCGTTGCTTGACCAGGTCACGGGCCCGATCGGCGCCGTCCTGGCGGACGGCGCCTACGACGGCGAGCCGGTCTATCGTGCTGTCGCCGAGCGTGCGCCGGACGCCGAGGTGATCATCCCGCCGCGCGCGACCGCRGTGGTGAGCGACACCGCCGAGAGCGCGCCCACCCGGCGCGACCACCACATCCAGACGATCAAGGAGCGTGGTCGGCTGGGCTGGCAGCGAGCCGTCCAATACGGCAGGAGATCGTTGGTCGAGGTAGCGATGCTCCGGTAGAAGGTTTTGATCGGACGCAGCCTGCGCGCTCGCACTCTGCCCGCACAAAAAGCCGAAGCCAAGGCCGCCTGCGCCGTCATCAATCGCATGACCAGCCTCGGCATGCCAACCTCCCGGAAGGTCGCCTGATCTCCATCGCCTCTGGGCGAAATCCGTCCGCAGACCGAGTTCTGCACCAAAGTCCA
>NZ_JBFUHT010000136.1:0-1021 GCF_056402275.1 Azospirillum sp. P4_B5 | reverse complement strand
AGGACRTGGACGGAGCAGGGMTCAAACACACTTGACAATCGTCGCACACGGTTCTCTTCCCAAGGAACATCCGCGGGGTGGAGCAGCCCGGTAGCTCGTCAGGCTCATAACCTGAAGGTCGCAGGTTCAAATCCTGCCCCCGCAACCAAYTTTATCTGCTCGGCAAGGCCGGCTCCGGAAACGGGGCCGGCCTTCGCTGTTTTTGGACCCCGACACAGGATGCCAGCCAACGCACCGTGCAACTCCTCCTGCAGCGTTGACCTGATGAGACCTGTGCGCGGCTGGGAGATGGCGGCGGAAAATCCAGGCTTTGAGCGCCAACGACCTGATCCGTCGGCGGCCGTGGGCGCTGAAGACAGCGCCAAGCGCGCCGCAGACACACTCCTCCCCTGATCATGCCGGAACGGGCCTCAGGATGGTCGCCGCCCGGCGCAGGTTGCAGGCGATGGCCGTAAGCCGGACCTGGAGGCCGAAGCGGGCCAAGCCGCGGTAGCGAGCCCGCCGCAAGCCGTAGCTGCGCTTCCACGTCCCGAAGATCTTCTCCACCCGGCGCCGGATCCTCCCGACTTGGCGGTTCCAGGTCTCCAGCCGCCGCAGCGCCGCCTCACCACCCCAGGTGCSGCGAGCGGGAAGGAACGGACGACCGCCAGCGGCAAGAATGTGCTGGCGATTGGCATCTCCCACGTAAGCCAAGTCGGCGTAGACATCCCCTGGYTCCTGCGGAAGAACCGRTCCMAGCATTTTCCCGTCGTGCACATTGGCGGGGGTCACTTCGATCGCACGCACGATGCCGCCCTCACCATCGGCGGCGACATGCGCCTTGAAGCCATGGACCGGCGCCTTGCGACGGTGCCCCACCCACTGGGCTTCGGGATCGCTGACGCTCGCCGAGGCGATGACCGTGGCGTCGATAAGTGTGCCGGTCCGGACAACGACGCCACGCGCGGCAAGCTGGTCGCCGACCGCGTCGAAGAGAACGCGGTCCAGGCCACGCTTCACCAACTCACGGCGGAACCGGACG
>NZ_JBFUHT010000135.1:0-1032 GCF_056402275.1 Azospirillum sp. P4_B5 | reverse complement strand
ATCTTACGCGGCCTCCTTCACGGCCTTGACCACCTTCTCGGCGGCGTCGGCGAGGTTGTCGGCCGACAGGATCGGCAGACCGGACTCGGCCAGGATCTTCTTGCCCAGCTCGACGTTGGTACCTTCCAGACGGACGACCAGAGGCACATGCAGCTTCACGTCGCGGGCCGCCGTGACGACGCCTTCGGCGATGACGTCGCAGCGCATGATGCCGCCGAAGATGTTGACCAGGATTCCGCTCACATTGGGATCGGAGAGGATCAGCTTGAAGGCCGCGGTGACGCGCTCCTTGGTGGCGCCGCCGCCGACGTCGAGGAAGTTGGCCGGCTCGCCGCCGTAGAGCTTGATGATGTCCATGGTGCCCATCGCCAAGCCGGCGCCGTTGACCATGCAGCCGATGTTGCCGTCCAGCTTGACGTAGTTCAGGTCGTGCTTGGCGGCCTCAACCTCGGCCGGGTCCTCCTCGGCGACGTCGCGCAGCTCGGCCACATTCTTGTGGCGGAACAGGGCGTTGTCGTCGAAGGCCATCTTGGCGTCGAGTGCCAGGATCTCGCCCGAGCCGGTGACGATCAGCGGGTTGATCTCGACGATCGCGCAGTCCAGCTCGGTGAAGGCGCGGTACATGGCGGTCAGGAACTTCGCCGCCGCCCCGACCTGCTTGCCTTCGAGGCCGAGCGCGAAGGCGACCTTGCGGGTGTGGTAGCCCTGGATGCCGGTGGCCGGATCGACGGCGACCTTGACGATCTTCTCCGGCGTGTTGTGGGCGACCTCCTCGATCTCCATGCCGCCTTCGGTGGACGCCATGATGGTGACGCGACCGGTGGCGCGGTCGACCAGCATGCCGAGATACAGCTCGCGCTTGATGTCGGCGCCTTCCTCGACGTAGAGGCGCTTGACCTCGCGGCCTTCCGGACCGGTCTGCTTGGTGACCAGCACGTGGTTGAGCATCTCGCCGGCGTTCTTGCCGACCTCCTCGATGGACTTGACGACGCGGACGCCGCCCTTGCCCTCGGGGTTGTCCTTGAAGCGGCC
>NZ_JBFUHT010000134.1:0-1040 GCF_056402275.1 Azospirillum sp. P4_B5 | reverse complement strand
GGGCCCCTTCCCTCCCCCGCTTCGCAAGGGAGGGAATTATCCCCTCCCCTGCGTCAGCGGGGGAGGGTCAGGGAGGGGGCAAGGCGTCGCGACTCAGACTCTTCTCAATGCGCCCCATGGAAGGTGCGGCTGATGACGTCCATCTGCTGCTCGCGGGTCAGCTTGATGAAGTTCACCGCGTAGCCCGACACCCGGATGGTCAGCTGCGGGTACAGCTCCGGATGGTCCATGGCGTGCAGCAGCGTCTCGCGGTCGAAGACGTTCACGTTGATGTGGTGGCCGCCCTGGCCGAAATAGCCGTCSAGCATSCCCACCAGATTGTCCACCCGCTCACCCTCGGTCGGCCCCAGCGCGCCGGGCACGATGGTGAAGGTGTAGCTGATGCCGTCCTGGGCGTGGGCRTAGGGCAGCTTGGCCACCGACGCCATCGAGGCCACCGCCCCCTTGCGGTCGCGCCCGTGCATCGGGTTGGCCCCCGGCGCGAAGGGCTGGCCGGCCTTGCGCCCGTCCGGCGTGTTGCCCGTCTTCTTGCCGTAGACCACGTTCGAGGTGATCGTCAGCACCGACTGCGTCGGCACCGCGTCGCGGTAGGCCTTCTGCTTGCGCAGCAGACCCATGAAGGTCTCGACCAGCCACACCGCGATCCCGTCCACCCGGTCGTCGTTGTTGCCGAAGGCCGGATAGTCGCCCTCGATSACGAAGTCGGTGGCSARGCCGCGCTCGTCGCGSACCACCTTSACCGTGGCGTGCTTGATCGCCGACAGGCTGTCCGCGACCACGCTCAGGCCGGCGATGCCGCAGGCCATGGTGCGCAGCACGTCGCGGTCGTGGAGCGCCATYTCCAGCCGCTCGTACATGTACTTGTCGTGCATGAAGTGGATGGCGTTGAGCGTGTTCATGTAGGCGCGCGCCAGCCATTCCATCATCGGCAGCAGGCGGGCGACCACCGTGTCGTGGTCGAGCACGTCGCCGGTGATCGGCGCGAAGGCCGGGCCGACCTGCTCGCCCGACACCTCGTCGCGGCCGCCGTTGATGGCGTA
>NZ_JBFUHT010000133.1:0-1094 GCF_056402275.1 Azospirillum sp. P4_B5 | reverse complement strand
CGCGACGTGCCCGAGGCCGACAGCCTCTACTTCACCATGCTGAACCACAACAAGCGGTCCATCACGCTGGACACCAAGAACCCGGACGGCAAGCGCGTCCTGGAGGATCTGGTGCGCATCTGCGACGTGATGGTCGAGAATTTCGCCCCCGGCGTGCTCGACCGCATGGGCCTGACCTGGGAGCGCATCCAGGAGCTGAACCCCCGCATCATCGTCGCCTCGGTCAAGGGCTTCGGCCCCGGTCCCTACGAGGACTGCAAGGTCTATGAGAACGTCGCGCAGTGCGCCGGCGGCTCGGCCTCGACGACCGGCTTCGACGACGGYCCGCCGATGGTCACCGGCGCCCAGATCGGCGACAGCGGCACCGGCCTGCATCTGGCGCTGGGCATCGTGACGGCGCTCTACCAGCGCACCCAGACCGGGCGCGGCCAGAAGGTGCTGGCGGCCATGCAGGACGCCGTGCTGAACCTCTGCCGCGTCAAGCTGCGCGACCAGCAGCGGCTGGAGCGCGGCCCGCTGAAAGAGTACCCGCAATACCCGAACGGCACGTTCGGCGACAGCGTGCCGCGCGCCGGCAACGCCTCGGGCGGCGGCCAGCCGGGCTGGATCCTGAAATGCAAGGGCT
Source organism: Azospirillum sp. P4_B5 (assembly GCF_056402275.1). Lineage (NCBI taxonomy): Bacteria > Pseudomonadati > Pseudomonadota > Alphaproteobacteria > Rhodospirillales > Azospirillaceae > Azospirillum > Azospirillum sp. P4_B5. The sequence continues at coordinate 469 of NZ_JBFUHT010000133.1, read as the reverse complement.
GGGAGASCGATCCCAACGCCTACATCTACTTCATCACCCAGGCGCCGGTYTGGGCGAAGATCTGCGACGTCATCGGCAAGCCGGAATGGATCACCGATCCGGATTACGCGACGCCCGCCGCGCGCCTGCCGCGCCTGAAGGACATCTTCGCGACCGTCGAGGAATGGACCATGACCAAGACGAAGTTCGAGGTCATGGAGATCCTGAACAAATATGACATCCCCTGCGGCCCCATCCTGTCGATGAAGGARCTGGCGGAGGATCAGTCGCTGCGCGAGACCGGCACCATCGTCGAGGTCGATCACCCGACGCGCGGCAAGTACCTGACGGTCGGCAACCCGATCAAGCTGTCGGACAGCCCGACCGAGGTCACGCGGTCGCCGCTGCTGGGCGAGCACACCGACGAGATCCTGCGCGAGGTGCTCGGCTTCGACGAGCGGCGCATCTCCGAGGTCCGCGACAGCGGCGC
>NZ_JBFUHT010000132.1:0-1265 GCF_056402275.1 Azospirillum sp. P4_B5 | reverse complement strand
GGCAACCTCGCCCGCTGGATGGCCGGGCAGGCCGAGGAGCTGGGTGTGGAGATCTACCCCGGCTTCGCCGCGGCGGAGGTGCTCTACGACGACAGCGGTGCGGTCAAGGGGGTCGCCACCGGCGACATGGGCATCGGCAAGGACGGCGAGAAGACCGCCAACTACACGCCGGGCATGGAGCTGCACGCCAAGCAGACCATCTTCGCCGAGGGCTGCCGCGGCTCGCTGACCAAGACGCTGTTCGAGCGCTTCGACCTGCGCCGCGACGCCGATCCCCAGACCTACGGCATCGGCATCAAGGAGCTGTGGGAGGTCGACCCCGCCAAGTCGCAGCCCGGCTTGATCGTCCACACCATCGGCTGGCCGATGGACCCCAAGACCTACGGCGGCTCCTGGCTCTACCACATGGAGGGCAACCTGGTGTCGGTCGGYTTCGTGGTCGGACTCGACTACGMGAACCCGCACCTGTCGCCCTTCGAGGAGTTCCAGCGCTACAAGACCCACCCGGCGATCCGCCCGACCTTCGARGGCGGGCGGCGCATYGCCTACGGCGCGCGCGCCCTGTCGGAGGGCGGCTTCCAGTCGATCCCCAAGCTGACCTTYCCCGGCGGTCTGATCGTCGGCGAYGCGGCGGGYTTCCTCAACGTGCCCAAGATCAAGGGCAACCACACCGCGATGAAGTCGGGCATGCTGGCGGCCGARGCGGTGCATGAGCTKCTGTCCGGCGCCGCCGCGGCCGGCGAGGCGGTGGCCTACCCGGAGAAGCTGAAGGCGTCCTGGGTGTGGTCGGAACTGCACGCGGTGCGCAACATCCGCCCCGGCTTCCAGAAGGGCCTGTGGGCGGGTCTGGCCAACGCGGCCTAYGAGACGGCGACCAARGGCAAGTCGCCGTGGACGCTGCACCACCGGCACGGCGACCACGAGACGCTGAAGAAGGCGTCGGAAATGCCGAAGATTACCTATCCCAAGCCGGACGGGGTGGTGTCGTTCGACCGGTTGTCGTCGGTGTACCTGTCGAACACCAACCACGAGGAGGACCAGCCGGCGCACCTGACGCTGAAGGACGCGTCGGTGCCGATCGCGGTCAATCTGGCGCTCTACGACGCGCCGGAGACACGCTACTGTCCGGCCGGGGTGTACGAGATCGTGCGGGCGGAGGACGGCAGCGACCCGCGCCTGCAGATCAACGCGCAGAACTGCGTGCACTGCAAGACCTGCGACATCAAGGACCCCACCCAGAACATCAACTGGGTCGTCCCCGAGGG
>NZ_JBFUHT010000131.1:0-1296 GCF_056402275.1 Azospirillum sp. P4_B5 | reverse complement strand
GGACACCTCGAAAAACCGTAGCGTTGCCGGCGTTCTGGTGATTCCCTTGGCTTGAGGGTGACGGAGGACGGGACATGGCCGGTCAAGCTGGGCTGTTCGATCTTCAGGACCGTTACGCGGAGCTGAGCAAGAGCGGTGATCCGCTCGAGCGGCTGTTGTCGGTGGTGGACTTCGAAGTGTTCCGCCCGACGCTTGACGCGGCCCTGGGACGCAAGGATCGCTCCCGGGGCGGCCGGCCGCCGCTGGACGCGGTGATGATGTTCAAGATCCTGGTGCTGCAGGCGTTGTACGGTCTGTCGGACGAGCAGGCCGAGTATCAGGTGCGCGACCGGCTGTCGTTCATGCGGTTCCTCGGGCTGGGGTTGGGCGACCGGGTTGCGGACCGGACGACGATCTGGCTGTTCCGCGAGGCGCTGGTGACGGCGGGAGCGATGGAGGGGCTGTTCGCCCGCTTCGACACGGAATTGAAGGAGCGTGGCTACTTCGCCCTGGGCGGCCAGATCATCGACGCCTCCATCGTGGAGGCGCCCCGGCAGCGGCTGACCCGGGAGGAGAAGCGCCAGATCCGTGACGGCGAAGACCCGCCCTGGCCGCCGGCCAAGGCGCGCCAGAAGGATAGGCAGGCGCGCTGGACGGTGAAGCGGGGGCGGGTCAAGGCGAAGCCGGGACCGACGCTCGACGGGTCCGAGGCTCGCACTGTGGAAGGCCTGCTGATCCCGGCCTTTGGCTACAAGTCGCACATCACCATCGACCGCCGGTTCCGCCTGATCCGACGCTTCATCGTCACCGACGCGGCCCGGCACGACGGCGCGCAGTTGCCGGGCCTGCTCAACCCCGACGCCTTCGACAGCCGGGTGTGGGCGGACAGCGCCTACCGCTCGAAGGCAAACGAGGCGGCCATCGCGGCGGCGGGGCGCCGCAGCATGGTGCATTTCCGCAAGCCGAAGGGGCGGCCGATGCCGGAGCCCCACCAGCGTGCCAACCGTGCCCGCTCGGCGGTGCGGTCCGCCGTCGAGCATGTGTTCGCCGACCAGAAGGCGCGCATGGGGCTGTTCATCCGCACCATCGGCCTCGCTCGTGCGACGGTGAAGATCGGGATCGCCAATCTCGCCTACAATTTCCGACGCCTGATCTGGCTCGAGGGGCGAACTGCGCCCGTATAGCGCCAAAACCGCCGCATATTTCCGCCTTTTCAGCCAAAACCGAGAGTTCAGCCCCTAAAAAACGCCGCCTTTCAAGCCGCGTGCCCCCTCATCGGCATCAACACGCGCTTAGGGGCGGTTTATCGAGGTGTTC
>NZ_JBFUHT010000130.1:0-1793 GCF_056402275.1 Azospirillum sp. P4_B5 | reverse complement strand
GTCTCGGCGTCGGTCTGCACCAGGATGCCGCGGTCGGCGCCCATGGCGAGCGCGGTGCGCAGCGTCTCCTGCGCCGCCGTCGGGCCGACGGTGACCACGATGACCTCGGTCGCCTTGCCGGCTTCCTTGAGGCGGACGGCCTCCTCGACGGCGATCTCGTCGAAGGGGTTCATGCTCATATTCACGTTGGCGGTCTCAACGCCGGAACCGTCCGCCTTGACGCGGATCTTGACGTTGTAATCGACCACCCGCTTGACCGGGACGAGGACCTTCATGTCTGCGTTGCTTCTTCCGTGGTTCGAATGTCGGACAGGAATCGTTCGATTTCTGTGCGTAGGCTGGCGGCTTGCCGGGTAAGGTCGCCGGAGGCGCTCAACACATCCCCCGCCGCCGTCTTGGTGCTGTTGGCGGAGCGCGCCACGCCGTCGATGATTGCGGTCACGGACTGAGTTGCCGTTGCCGCTGAACCGCCCCGGGTTTCCCGGAGGCCCCGTTTCTTGAGAAGATGGGGTCATCATGACGAAACCGGCATCACGCAAATACACTCCTGAAGTCCGCGAACGCGCGGTGCGGATGGTGTTCGAGCACGCGGGGGATCACGCCTCGCAGTGGGCGGCGATCAGCTCGATCGCGGCGAAGATCGGCTGTACGGCGGAGACGCTGCGGGGGTGGGTCCGGCAGGCCGAGCGCGACCAGGGCACGCGGCCCGGCCCGACAACGGACGAGCAGGAACGGATCAAGGCGCTGGAGCGAGAGAACCGCGAGCTGCGTCAGGCGAACGAGATCCTGCGCAAGGCGTCGGCGTATTTCGCCCAGGCGGAGCTCGACCGCCCGTTTCGGAAATGATCGCCTTCATCGACGCGCATCGCACCGTTCACGGGGTCGAGCCGATCTGCCAAGTACTGCCGATCGCCCCGTCGACCTACCGCGCTCACGCCGCCCGGCAGGTCAATCCGTCCAGGGCGTCGGCCCGTTCGCGGAGCGACGCCGAGCTGAGGGAGGCTATCCGGCGGGTCTGGGAGGCGAACTTCCAGGTCTATGGGGTGCGCAAAGTGTGGCGACAGTTGGGGCGGGAGGGCATCGCCGTGGCACGCTGCACGGTGGCTCGGCTGATGAAGCGCATGGGTTTGAAGGGAGCAACACGGGGCAAGGTGGTGCGCACCACGATCAGCGACCGGGCGGCGCCCTGTCCGCAGGACCAGGTGAACCGCCAGTTCCAGGCACCACGCCCGAACGCCTTGTGGTTGGCCGATTTCACCTACGTCTCGACATGGCGGGGCTTCGTCTACGTGGCTTTCGTCATCGACGCCTTCGCCCGCAGGATCGTCGGCTGGCGGGTATCCAGCACAGCCCACGCAGGCTTCGTGCTGGATGCTCTGGAGCAAGCGCTTCACGACCGCCGACCGGCCAAGGGCAGCGGCCTCATTCACCATAGCGACCGCGGGTCGCAATACGTTGCCATTCGCTACACCGAGCGTCTGACCGACGCCGGTGTCGAGCCCTCCGTCGGCAGCGTCGGCGATTCCTATGACAACGCCTTGGCCGAGACGATCAACGGCCTCTACAAGACCGAGGTGATCCGGCGCCGTGGGCCATGGCGCACCCTGGAGGCCGTCGAGTTCGCCACCCTGGAATGGGTCGATTGGTTCAACAACCGGCGCCTCCTCGAACCCATCGGCAACATCCCTCCCGCCGAGGCCGAAGCGCGCTATTATGCACAAACTGAGGACATCGCCATGGCGGCGTGACTCAACTAAATCGGCCTCCGGAAAACCTGGGGCGGTTCAGGTTCA
>NZ_JBFUHT010000129.1:0-1369 GCF_056402275.1 Azospirillum sp. P4_B5 | reverse complement strand
CGCACACGGTTCTCTTCCCAAGGAACATCCGCGGGGTGGAGCAGCCCGGTAGCTCGTCAGGCTCATAACCTGAAGGTCGCAGGTTCAAATCCTGCCCCCGCAACCAACTTTATCTGCTCGGCAAGGCCGGCTCCGGAAACGGGGCCGGCTTTCGCTGTTTTTGGACCCCGACACAGGATGCTAGCCAACGCACCGTGCAACTCCTCCTGCAGCGTTGACCTGAGACCGGAAAATTCCTCCAGGAATGGGTAGAGTCCGTCATCGAGGGGAGACGGACAGATGAGACGCAGCCGGTTCACCGAGACGCTGGAGGTGATCCCGCGCCGGTGGACGGTGATCCAGACGGTGCGGGAGCGGTTCTCCTGCCGGGCCTGCGAGACGATCAGCCAGCCGCCGGCGCCGTTCCACGCCACCCCGCGCGGCTGGGCCGGCCCCAACCTGCTGGCCACCCTCCTGTTCGAGAAGTTCGGCCAGCATCAGCCGCTGAACCGGCAGGCCGAACGCTTTGCGCGCGAGGGGGTGCCGCTCAGCCTGTCCACCCTGGCCGACCAGGTGGGCACCGCCGCCGTGGTGCTGAAGCCGCTGCACGACCTGATCGCCGCGCATGTGATGGCGGCCGGGCGGCTGCATGGAGACGACACGCCGGTGCCCGTGCTGGCCAAGGGCAAGACCGATACCGGGCGGCTGTGGGTGTATGTGCGTGATGACCGGCCGTTCGCCGGCCAAGCCCCACCGGCAGCGCTGTTCCACTATTCGCGCGACCGCAAGGGCGAGCATCCCGAACGGCACTTGGCCGGCTTCACGGGCTGGCTGCAGGCCGATGCGTTCGCCGGCTACAACCGGCTGTACGAACCCGGCCGCCGGCCGGGGCCGATCAGCGACGTGTTATGCTGGGCGCATGCACGGCGCGGCTTCTTCAAGCTGGCCGACATCGCCGCGAACACCAGACGCGGCAAGGACGCCCCACCAATCTCACCGCTGGCGCTGGAGGCCGTGAAGCGCATCGACGTCCTCTTCGATCTCGAGCGTGCCTTGAACGGCAAGCCGGTGGCCGAGCGGCTGGCGGCACGCCAGGAGCACGGCGTTGCCCTGGTAGCCGAACTGGAGAACTGGATGCGGACGGAGCGCGCCCGGCTCTCCCGCCATGCCCTGTCAAACGACATCCCGAACTGGTCCTTCCGCGTTTTTGGTGCAGCGGAATGACTGGAGCGCTGCCGTTCATGCGGCCTCCAGAACCCGATGACGCAGCAGGTCGAACTTGGCGCGGCCGCACATGGTTCGCTTGATGGTCTTCAAGCGGCTGATTTGTCCCTCCACCGGCCCGGTGCTCCACGGCAGCGATAGCGCCGTGCGGATCGCCGCGAGATCA
>NZ_JBFUHT010000128.1:0-1412 GCF_056402275.1 Azospirillum sp. P4_B5 | reverse complement strand
TGTACCGCGGCCCGGATTTGAGACACCCGGCTGGGCTTGTTCAGGCGACCAAGGGTAGCTCGGCGATGGGCATCTGATCAACCCGGAGTTGGTCGGCGCGCACCTGGGCTGGGGTGCGGTGTCCATGCCGGGCGACGAGCCAGGTTTCGTTGTAGTGGTGAGCGAACCCGACCAGAGCGCGGCGCAGCTCCTCGACGGTGTCGAAGGTGTGGACCCAGAGGAAGTTCTCCTTGAGCGTCCGGATGAAGCGCTCAGCGACGCCGTTGCCCTCCGGCTCGCGCACGAAGGACGGCGAGCTGGCGATGCCCAAGCACTTGATCTCGGCCTGGAAGTCGCCGGACATGTAGTTGGAGCCGTGATCGTGGCGCAGCTTCAGTCCAGCCGCGACGCCCGGGCCGATGCTGCCGAAGTGGCGCAGCACGCCTTGGCGGACCGGTTCCAGGGCTTCGAAGCGGTTGCCGCTCTTCGAGGCGTGGATGCCCACCACCTCGGAGTTGGCGTGATCGACCGCGAGGAAGACGCGCGCCACGCCCTCGGCCACGGTGATCGTCTCGGTCATGTCGGTCCCCCACATGACGTTCACCGTCTCGGTGTCGATGGTGCCGTCGTGCGCCCGTGTACGCGGCCGCCCCACTCGATGCGGCGCCAGCAGCCCGTGCGCGCCCATCAGCCGCCGCACCCGGCGGGCCGAGGTGTGAATGCCCGCCTGCCGCAGACGCGCCCAGATCTTGCGGTAGCCCTCACCGTGAAAGCGTGAGGCGAGGATCTGCTGGCGGATGTGCTCGATCAGCTCAGCATCCGGGCACGGACCCTGCGGGCCTCGGCGCCGGGGCGTCGGTGTCGGGCGGTCCGTCCGGTGCCGATAGACGGTAGCGCGCGACACCCGCCAGATCCGGGCAACCCGGGCCAGACCATAGGGGCGGCCGGTGGAGGGCGAGGTGATCTGGCTCATCGTCTCGACCTCCGCCGGGCCAAAGGGTGTTTGCCCTCCAGCGCGGCGATCTTCTCCTCCAGCAGCTCGTTGGCCATGGTGATCTCGCCCACCTTGGCCTTGAGGCGCGCGATMTCCTCATCGCGCTCGTCGCGTTCCCGTTCCTTCATGGCGGACGCGGCGGCCGCCAAAGCGCGCTCGCGCCACTCCGACAGCCGGGCCACGGTGACGTTCAGCTCGCGGGCGACGACCTCCAGCGGCTCACCACGCAGCAGCCGCGTCACCGCCGCCACCTTGCGCGCAGCAGAGAAGCGTTGGGGCGTGCTGGCGTCCGCGCCCGAGGGGGCGCCTGCGCCAGCGTTGTGGGCGCGCTCCGGCGCCCCCTCGCGCTTACGCCCCTGTTCCTTGTCCATTTCAAAGACCTCCGGTTGCGGTTCAATCTACCGCAGCCGGGTGTCTCATCGAACCGTGCCGCGCCCCA
>NZ_JBFUHT010000127.1:0-1412 GCF_056402275.1 Azospirillum sp. P4_B5 | reverse complement strand
GGGGCCGGACATCCACGCTGGCTATCGCTCCGTCACCGGAACCGCGCGCCGCCAAGGCCAGTCCGCCTGGACCGCCATCCGCCACCTGATCGACGGCACTTTCGTCGTCGCTTAACGGCTCAGCTGCCGCCAGCCGGGTGAGCAGTTACGGGCCGGGCGGCTGGTGAGAAAATACGGGAAGACTTTCTTCGGACTTTCAAAGCGATAGGTACTTTCTCTCACATTCCGGCCAAAAATCAACCTGTTTAACTGTAAGTAAATGCTCCTGAGATAATGTAAGCTTTCATATCATTCCAAAGGAAATGGCGGCATGACTATTTTTACGACGCCTAATGATTTTTTCATAATTGCAGTCGATCCACATACACAAGTATGCGAAGCCCTTTCCTTGACTCTTGAAAGCTGGGGATTTCGAGTGCTTGCACTTTCTTCGATAGAGGAGGCAGAGCATCACATATCATGCCGTGGCTTTTCTCCTGATTTAGTGCTTTTCGACGCCCCTATTACGCAATCCACACACCATAACCAGTTAACTTATGATTTTATTAATTTCATAAAGCACTTTTGCCCACATGCTCCGGTGATAATCATGACGGGAAACAGCAGCGATGATTTCCATATCGGCTCAAGAAAACTAGCATGGTCATTACTTCTTAAGCCATTCTCAGCAAAGACATTATTCCAAACAATAATGGCATTATCTGAGTGGAGAATTCACTGAATTCCAAACCGACCCACTGCGATCTTCCATTCTCATGTTCTCTACTACTTGAGGGCCAACATGGACGCAGACACCTTGACGAGAGTTGACGGTGCAGCATCTTCGCGCCACTCCGGAAGGCGGCCTCATGCCTAGGCTCCGGTATAGCAGTCTGTCCGACATCCGAAGCCACCTATCTCAGGACCAGATCCTGCTCCTGTTGACGGCTGACCCGGATACCGGCGAGGTCTGTGCGATGAAGCCGGGCTGGTCGCTGGAGTGGCTGATCGAGGAATGCCAGGACCTCGGGCTGATCACGCCCGGCGACGGGCCGGGCCGGTGGCGCCTCAGTCGGGACGGCTGGGATGCCTGGAACGCGCTGTTGGATTGAGTGCGGACAGGCGGATCGGCGGTCACTCCAGTTCGTCCGCCGGGATGTCCGGCAGGCCCACCGTCTGACCGGCGAGCGCGTGCGAGCTGTCGCCGCAGAACTCTATTCGGCCCGAGAGGATGAAGTGAAAGGCTGCCTGTGCAGGTCGGACATGGTACCTACCCATTGGGAATGTCAAACGACATCAGGAACCGGCCCCCTGGCGACATGAGGAAAGGGCCCCCGGTTGAGCCCAGTGTCACTGCCGCTTGCAATCCATGGTGAGCAGCAGTTCCTGCGGGGCGGGCTCGGTCAAGCCCGCAGCCGCCGGAGGCGGAGGCC
>NZ_JBFUHT010000126.1:0-1496 GCF_056402275.1 Azospirillum sp. P4_B5 | reverse complement strand
CGTCACTACCGGGAATGCAAAGGTAATAAAATTGCTCTATATATAAATCAGTCACTTGCCCGATACGCGGGAACAGCCTAGGCGATAAAGCCACATAAGGTTGAATCAATATGTTGATTGTCAGAGCAGCGCCGTTCCAGTAGGATTCCGGCCTCGGCGGAGGTCGGCATGACGGATCTGGCGGAACTCTCGAAACGCTTCGGGTTGGGCGACGTCCCCGACGTGATGGAGGTCAGCCGGATCTTCGCCGATGACGCCGTTGCCCGGGAGTTCCTCGAAGCCCTCGTCTGGCCGACCGGGGCGTTCTGCCCGCACTGCGGCAGCATCCATATCTGGCGGCACAAGAAGGCCGTCGCCTACCAGCGCAAGGCGCCGCTGAAGAAGAAGACCGAGCGCAAGCGGCGCGAGGGCGTGCACGAGTGCGCCGACTGCTTCCGTCAGTTCACGGTCACGACCCGCACCCCGATGCACGCGACCAAGCTGCCGCTGGGCAAGTGGATTGTCGCGCTCTACCTCGTCGTCACCTCGAGCAAGGGCATTGCCTCGGTCATCAACGCCCGATGGCTCGGCGTCGACCAGGAGACAGCGTGGAAGATGGGGCACGCCTTGCGCGAGCTCATGGACCTGCGCCACGAAGCCGAACCTGCGCTTTCCGGCGTCGTCGAGGTCGATACCAAGCGCATTGGCGGCGCGCCGCGCCAGCAGAAGCACGTGTACCATCCGCCGGGCAAGGGATCGGCCAAGCCAATCGTGGCCATCGCCACCGAACGGCAAGGCGAGGTGCGTGCGGCCGTAGTCCAGGGCGAGAGCCAAGCCGACATCGAGCCGTTGATGACGGCCACCATCGACTCGTCCGCCAACATCATGAGCGACCAGGACCGGGCGATCGCCGCGGCCGCCAAGGGCTTCGCCCGGCACGACGCCGTCAACCACTCGGCGAAGGAGTTCGTCCGCAAGGAACGGCGCGGCAAGACGACCGTCAAGGTCCACTCGAACACCGCCGATGCCTTCGGCGGCCAGCTGGAGCGGGCCAAGGTCGGGGTCTACCACCGCTTCGGCGACTGGCATCTCCAGCGCTACGTCGACGAGATCGCCTTCCGCTGGAACCATCGGCGCCACCGGGCCTACGTCGGCAAGGACGGCCTCCCGCGGACCGCCGTCGTCATCGACCCGGTCGTGCAGCAGATGGCCGATCTTCTGCGTCATGCCGTTGGCCGACAGGTCCGGCTGAAGCGCGGTTCCGGGCTGGTCTGGCCCGACCCAATCGCGCCTGGCTACCCGGCGGCTCCCGTGCGCCTGCCGAAGGGCACGGCCGCCTGACGGGCGTCGCTCCTTCCCGCTCTGTTTCCGGTTCTCGCTTCGGATCCCGCCTCAGCAATCGCTGTTCAGGCCAGAAAAGCGTGTCGTTCTGGCGTCATCAACCGAAACGGCGACCCACTACATATAGATGGGCGGCTTCACGCAACTTCATTACCTTTGCATTCCCGGTAGTGACG
>NZ_JBFUHT010000125.1:0-2330 GCF_056402275.1 Azospirillum sp. P4_B5 | reverse complement strand
GTGACGGGCCTGGTGGCCCTGTTCGTGGCGAGCACGCCGGCGCTGTACGTGCCGATCTTCACGACCCCGCTGAAGTGGGTGGTGATGCTGGCGCCGCTGGCCTTCATCATGGTGCTGTCCTTCCGCTTCCACGCGATGTCGGCGAGCGCGCTGCAGGGGCTGTTCTGGGCCTTCTGCGCGGTGATGGGCGTGTCGATGGCGTCGATCTTCCTGGTCTTCACCGGGGCCAGCGTGGCGCGGGTGTTCTTCATCACCGCGGCGATGTTCGCGGCGATGAGCCTGTGGGGCTACACCACCAAGGCCGACCTGTCGAAGATGGGCTCGTTCCTGATGATGGGCCTGATCGGCATCGTCATCGCCAGCCTCGTSAACATCTTCGTCGGCTCCAGCGCGCTGCAGTTCGCCATCTCGGTGATCGGCGTGGTCATCTTCACCGGCCTGACCGCCTACGACACCCAGCGCATCAAGGAGGAGTACGCCGAGGGCTACGGGCACGAGGGCAACACCAAGCTCGCCGTTATGGGCGCCCTCTCGCTCTACCTCAACTTCATCAACCTCTTCCAGATGCTGATGCAGCTCATGGGACAGCGCGAGGAGTAAGGCGGCGCTTCCATCCGGCGCAACGCCTGCCAGAAAGGGCCGGCCGCTTCCTGCGGTCGGCCCTTTTCTTTTTCTACGGCTTGCCGGTTGCCGGAGCGGCGTCCGGCTTGGGCGGATACTCCACCGACACGATGTGCAGGGAGTTGTTCGGGAAGGAGCAAGCCGCCTCCGGCGCCGCCTGGGAGGCCGGATCGAAGGCGTAGGGACGGGGGGAGCGGCCGGCCACCGCCCCGGCCCCAGCCCCGGCCCCGGCTGTGACCGTCTGGACACCCGGCCCGGTCACCCGCGACGTCCAGGGCGCTCCGGTGAAGACGCCCGGCGTCGATTCCTCCGCCCACAGCCACAGCACGCGGGTGCCCACCGGCTGCGGCTGCGTGAAGGAATGCAGCACCCGCTCGCAGGTCTGCCGGTCCATGTTGTGGATCGCCCGTTCGACCACCGTGTTTTCCGTCCGGGGCGCCCATCGCGACAGCAGCAGCGAGCCGAGGGCCAAGCTGACCGCCACCCCGCCCAACGAGCAGGCGAGCACCAGCCGGAAACTGCCGTCGTCCTTTGCCATGCCCTGCCTCCGCCGTCGATTGCCCATGCCCCCCGCCGACATGCTCCACCCTCCTGTCCCGTTCCGCGCGCAACATTGGCCGCAGGACCGCGATGGCGCAGAAGGCCGCGATGAGATCCATGGTGGCGCAGATGTAGAGCACGGTCGCCCAGGTGCCGGTGGCTTCCATCAGCAGGTTGCCCAGCGGGACCAGCAGSGCCGCGACGCCCTTGGCGCAGTACAGCACGCCGTAGATCTTCGCCGCGTGCTTGGTGCCGAAGGTGTCCGCCGAGGTGGCGCTGAACAGGCTGTACACTTCGCCCCAGGCCAGGAACACCATGCCCGACAGGATCAGGAACATGATCGGGTCGTGGCCGAAGCGGCTGAGCATCAGGATGCCGATGCCTTCGAAGGTGAAGGCGATGAACATCGTCGCTTCACGGCCGATGTGGTCGGAGATGAAGCCGAACAGCGGACGGGAGATGCCGTTCATCACGCGGTCGAGCATCAGCGCGAAGGGCAGTGCCGCCATGGTGATGCCGAACAGGCTGATCGGGGCTTCCTTGACGCCCAGATCGTGGGCGATCACGCCGAGCTGGGCCACCGCCATCAGACCGCCCGAGACGGTGCAGATGAACATGACCATCATGACCCAGAAGACCGGCGTCTGCAGGGCTTCCTTCAGCGTGTAGTCGCGGCGCGACTGCAGGACCTTGGTCGAGGCCTTGACCTGTTCCTTCTGCGGAGCGCGCAGGAAGAAGGCGGCGGCGATGATGATCGCACCCTGCAGCAGGCCGAACCAGAAGAAGGTCGCCTGATAGCCCGACGAGTGGATCATGTTGGCGATCGGCAGGATGGTCAGGGCCGAGCCGGCGCCGTARCCGCCCGCGGTCAGGCCRACGGCGAGGCCGCGCTTGTCCGGGAACCACTTGATGGCGCTGTTGACGCAGGTGGCGTAGACGCAGCCGACGCCGATGCCGCCGATGGCCGAGCCGACATAGAGCATGCCGAGCGAGCCGGCGTAGCTGTCGACGATCCAGGAGAGGCCGGTCATCACGCCGCCGAAGGCGACGATGACGCGGGGGCCGTAACGGTCGATGAAGTAGCCTTCGATGGGGGTCAGCCAGGTCTGGACGACGACGAAGACGGTGAAGGCGGTCTGGATCGAGGCGCGGGTCCAGCCATGGGTGGC
>NZ_JBFUHT010000124.1:0-1609 GCF_056402275.1 Azospirillum sp. P4_B5 | reverse complement strand
TCGCAGAGCTGGCGCTCGTCGAGGCGGATCTCGCTCGGCCCGCCGTAGATGTCCATCTGGGTGATGGCTTGGCGCAGCGACTGGTAGGCCTTGGCCTTGAAGCTCATCCCCTGATCCAGGGGTGCGACCGAGAAACTCATCGTCTGCATTGGCGTTCCCGTCCCTCTCTCTCCGCCCCCGGTTGCCCCGGAGTTCCCCCCGGTTGACGGGGTTTGGGCCGCGCTTTCATTGCCCCGGAGAGGGAAGCGGCTTGGATTGGTGATACGGTATACCAGATGCCAGTTCATGACAAGCGGATATGTTCGGATCGCGGACTGTTTCTTCGATGAACGTCGCCCTCGCGCTTTGCCTGCGACGGCGCGGCAATTCCGCGTCCTTTGTCGCTTCCTGGCATATCGTATACGGTATCCAACTGCCGCATAACTGGTATACCGAATCCATTATAGCCCGGACGGACCGCTGGGGGTACAAACGTCCTTGGAACTACACGCATTCCTCCCTGTAGATTCCCCCACCTGACGGCTCCGCTGCTTCCTGCCAGCGGAGCCTTCTTTTTTCCGCCGGCCAAATCGCCCTGCGGCAAATTGGTATACCGTACACCAGACAGGTTCACCTTACTCCGCGTATGTGTAAGTCTGCTGGGTCAACGAATCAGGCAAACGGAGGAAAGCCATGAAAGCAGCGGACATCATGACCCGTCAGGTGATCACCATCGGTCCCGACGCCACGGTGACCGAAGCCGCGAAGCGCATGCTGGAGAACCGGATCAGCGGCCTGCCCGTCTGCGATTCGAATGGGCGCCTGCTCGGCGTCATCAGCGAGGGCGACCTGCTGCGCCGGGCGGAGACCGGCACGGTGCGCCGGGCCTCCTGGTGGCTCGCCATGTTCGCGGGCGCACCGAACCAGGCCGCCGACTACACCAAGTCCCACGGCCGCCACGTGCGCGACGCGATGACGGAGTCTCTGATCGCCGTCACGGAGGAGACCCCGCTCGACGAGGTGGTCCGCCTGATGGAAAGCAACCGCATCAAGCGCGTTCCGGTGCTGAGCAACGGCAAGTTGGTCGGCATCGTCAGCCGCGCCAACCTGCTGCACGTCCTCGCCAGCATCGCGCCAGACGTCTCCCCCGCCGCCGCGGACGACCGTGTCGTGCGCGACCGGCTTCTGGAGACCCTGCGGGCCCAACCCTGGGCGCCGGAGATCAGCGAAAACATCGTGGTGCGCAACGGCGTCGTGCATCTCTGGGGCAGCGTCCGCACCGAAGCGCAGCGTGACGCCATTCGCGTCGCCGCGGAGAATACCTCCGGCGTCACCCGCGTGGAAAACCACCTGATCATCGTGGATCATGTCGCCGAGGGCGCCGTCGGCTTCTGATCCGGTCGCCGATACGGTAACAAAAAGCCCCTTCCCAGTTCGTCCGGGAGGGGGCTTTTCCTTTCGACAGACGTTTATTCGGTGGCCTTCACGACCTCTTCGGTGACCTTCTTGGCGTCGCCGAACAGCATCATGGTGTTGGGGCGGAAGAACAGCTCGTTCTCCACACCGGCGTAGCCGGCGGCCATGCCGCGCTTGATGAAGAACACCGTCTTGGCCTTCTCGACGTCGAGGA
>NZ_JBFUHT010000123.1:0-2837 GCF_056402275.1 Azospirillum sp. P4_B5 | reverse complement strand
GGCGAGGTCGGTGGGATCGCGTCCAGAGCGGACCAACTCGACCATATGCTGCCGGAATTCCGGCGGATAAGGCGGGCGGGTTTTCGGCATTGGTCAACACCTCCTGCGCAAGTCAGATGGTGTCCACCGAGCCGGGGCAACTCCACCATTGCGCGGCAAGCAGTTCGTGCCCATTGCGGCGCTGAGCGCCGGTTCGCCCGTCCTGCACCCGGACCTGCTCACCTCCTGGCCCAAGGATCAAAAGACCGTTGTTGGCTTGAACGATGCTGTGCAGGCGGTGTTCGACGGTCCACGTGTTCTGTTTCCGGACGGCTTTTCCAAAGAAGAACAAAATGTTCGCGCAGCTTACTATGATAAACCGGCAACGTTTACCCACAGCGTCGGCGTGATCTCCGGCAAGGAAGAGGATGCGCCGCTCCTTCAGTTCGCTGCAGTCTACCTGCGATCAAGTCTTGCGCGGTACTTCTTAATGATGCGGGGCTGGAAAATGCTTTGCGAGCGCAATGGCGTTCACCTCTCGGATGTCGAGACGTTCCCGTTCTTCGACCACAAGGACGCTCCAGACCCGCAGGCTGCTGCTGCTGCACTCTCAACCGTTGCCAGCCACATGACGGAACTTGGAGCGTTGACCGAGTTGGAGCAGCGCCACCGCTATGACAAGCTTCGGCCAGCTCTCGACCGGGCGGTTTTCGCCTATTTCGGTTTGACCGATGAGGAGCAGACGCTCGTGCGCGAGACGGTCGACATCCTAATGCCGTCCATCCGGCCCCGAAGCTTCAAGAGTCTGGACACTCCGGCTCAGCACCCTGCAGAAACGGAGGATTTCGACGCCTACGCACATGCACTCGCTGAGTCGCTAACCACATGGCGAACCCGAACCCGCGGACGCGGACGCTTCCATGTCGATGTGGTGGCCAGTGACCCCGAGCGGGCCGGACCTTCCGGCGTCGTGCGCGTGACCTACGCGGAGGGATCTACGGAAGCTCCCGTCGTCACGACGGACGTAAGCGACGATCTGGTGCTTCAGACTTTGGCCAAACTTCGCGACGCCGGGCTTCGTGCGGTTCCGTCGGGCGACTCGCTCACACTTGTCCCCGATACCCATCTCTGGCATGACGGCGCTCTTTACTTGGTCCGGCCACTCACTCAACGCAGTTGGACTGTCCGCCAAGCGCTACGGGACGCCGAGCACATTGTTCGAACAGTTCAGTCTCGTGCGGCATCGCCGACCCAATCTGCGGTGCCCTTATGACCGCGCCCACCGATTGGCTGGCGGCCTTTCCTATCCAACCCGCGACCGAAGCAGTCGGGGCGCTTCAACAGGCATGGTCGGGTGATTGCTCACGGGGGTGGCTGAGCGCACGCTGCCGGCCGGGGCGGCCGCGCATTGGGGGTGGCTGGCGATCGGGTGTTGCGCGGCGACTCGGGATATGAGTCAACGTCTCTATGACGGTTCCGCCGCGCTATTGCCTGAGCGACGCCGAGAAGGACGCCCTGCTCTTTGAGCAGGCGGCGCTGATCGAGCGCTTGGCGGCGCGGGTGGCCGAACTGGAGGCGTTGCTCGCCAAGCCGAAGAAGACCTCGGCGAACTCCCACCTCCCGCCGTCCCAGGATGGCCCCGGAGGCAAGGCCGGCAAGGCGAAGCGACACCGCAAACCGCGGCCATCGCGTCCCGGTGTCGCGCGGCCGCTCGCGCCCGATCCCGATCGCACGGAGCGCCGTCTCGCCGCGGAATGCCCGCATTGCCAAACGGCGCTGTCGGCGGCGGGACAGCGCTGCCGTCATCGCTACGACCACATCGACCTGCCCGAAGTCCGCCCGGTGGTGACGCGGGTCGAGCTGTTCGGCGGGCGCTGCGGTGCGTGCGGACGGCGCTACCGGGCCGAGCCGCCCGCGACCATGCTGCCGGGCACGCCGTTCGGACCCGGCATCCGCTCTTTGCTGGCCTACCTGCATCACAGCCATCACGTCAGCTTTGAGCGCTTGACGCGGATGCTCAAGGAGCTGTTCGGATTGAGCATCTCCGAGGGCGCCATCGCCAACGCGTTCCGCCGCATGGGCACAGCGTTCGACACGGCCTGCGCGGCGATCACGGCCAAGCTGTTGCGCGCTTCCATCATCGCCTCGGACGAGACCACGACGCGGGTCAACGGCGTGACGCACTGGCAGTGGGTGTTCCATTCCGATGCGGTCGTGCTGCACACCATCGCGCCGAGCCGGGGCCGGGCGGTGGCCGCCGCGGTGCTGGGCGGCCATCAGCCCGAGGTGTGGATCTCCGACCGCTACGCCGGACAACAGGAGTTGGGGCGGGTTCACCAAGTGTGCCTGGCCCACGTCTTACGCGACGTGCAGTACGCCATCGACTGCGGCGACACGGTGGTCGTGCCGAAGATCCGCGATCACCTGCGCTGGGCAATCCGCGTCGGCAAGCGAAGACCGGAGCTGAAGGACAGCACGCTCGCTGCTTACGCCGCCAAAGCCGAGCGCCGCCTCGATGCACTGCTCGGTGTCCCCGCCGCCCATCCGGCCGGGCGCGAGTTGCAGCGCCAGGTCAAGGCGTGGCGTGGCAAGTTCTTCGTCTTTCTCAGCGACCGCCGCGTGCCGCCCACCAACAACGGCAGCGAGCAGGAGATCCGCCCGTCGGTGATCTTCCGCAAAGTGACCAACGGCTTCCGTTCCGAGTGGGGGCCGGACATCCACGCTGGCTATCGCTCCGTCACCGGAACCGCGCGCCGCCAAGGCCAGTCCGCCTGGACCGCCATCCGCCACCTGATCGACGGCACTTTCGTCGTCGCTTAACGGCTCAGCTGCCGCCAGCCGGGTGAGCAGTTACTTAC
>NZ_JBFUHT010000122.1:0-1738 GCF_056402275.1 Azospirillum sp. P4_B5 | reverse complement strand
CAAACTGGTCCTTCCGCGTTTTTGGTGCAGCGGAATGACTGGAGCGCTTCCGTTCATGCGGCCTCCAGAACCCGATGACGCAGCAGGTCGAACTTGGCGCGGCCGCACATGGTTCGCTTGATGGTCTTCAAGCGGCTGATTTGTCCCTCCACCGGCCCGGTGCTCCACGGCAGCGATAGCGCCGTGCGGATCGCYGCGAGATCACGCACGAGCCCATCGGCGAACYTGGCCAGGGCGGTTTCCCTCGCCGCGGCCAACCATCCATCCAACCGGTCTGCCTGCTGACGACGCAYCATGRTGCTGAACGCRCGCGCCAACTCGATGACCGTGGTGAGTCCCTCGGAACKGRCGAGCAAGGCATCGACGAACCGTTGCTCGGTGGCATCGATCGTCTCCGGATCGGCCACCACCAGCCACGCCGCCCGGCGTTTCGAGGGCATCTTCCACGGTCCCATCAAGCCCACCGCGCCARCTGAGGTCGGGCTTGCATCGCGCAGGCGGCGTACCCAGCGCTGCACGGTGCGGAGTTGCCCGCGAAACCCACGCTCCTGGATYTCCTGCCACAGCCGGACGGCGTTGTGGCAGCCCTCGCCCCAGCGCTGCCGGAGGTACACGGCGTGGMGATCGACCGCGCTGCCGCGATCCCGTTGCGACCAGACTGGAAGTTCGCCGGCCCGCACCCACGCRCGGACGGTCTTGCGATTGACGCCGAGCGTGCGGGCGATCCGCTTCATCGGCCAGCCTTGGCYGTGCAACGCCATCACCTCGTCAAACCGGGCCTKCCGRACGCCGTGGCGATCCGYCRTTGGCAACTCGGCCGCTGGTGCCGGGAGCGGTGGGGGCGYCGGGGACGGCGCGGGGGCCGTGCTGATTTCCATGGTGGCTCCCGCTGCCGCTTTGYTTGCCGCGCRCAGGTCATRATGATGGCGGTCGAGAACCCCRGCCAGAGCATCCCCGAGATTGCGCAGAAGGTGCCAGCGATCCGAGACCTGGACGGCGTTCGGAGCGCCGGCCCGAATGCCGTCGGCGTAAGCGCCGGCGCGGTCGCGGGCRACGACCTCCACCCCGGGATGGGYTTTCAACCACGCCGCCACCGTCTCCGCGTGGCGGTCGGGCAGCARGTCGATGGGACGGTTGCGTTCCAGATCGACGACGATCGTGCCGTAGCGCTGACCGCGCCGCCAGGACCAGTCGTCGATGCCGATGACGCGYGGTGTCGGCACCGCCGGCAGGRGAGCCGCCCGGATCAGGCGCAACAACGTGTCGCCGCTGACCGGCATGGCCARGCAAGCCGCCAAGCGGGCACCAGCCTCGCCGCCGGCGCTGAGGGCGATGCGCCGTTGCGCCTCCGACAGCCGGACGGTCCGCCGAACCTTCGGCAAGGCGACGGCCGGCAGACGTTCGGCGAAGATGCGGCGCGGGCACTCGACAGCGGCGCAGCGAAACCGTCGAACCTGGAGGTCGAGTTGGCCGACCCGGCCCTGCCAAGGCAGGTCGCCGAGGCGGCGACTGTACCGACTGTGAACGCGGCGCGAGGGATGCCGACACATGGGGCAGGCCGCCGTGGTGGCGCGAGCGCGCACGGCCACAACAACGCGATCATGGGCGACGGTGACGTGATCAACAGCGAGACCGGGCGGGAGCAGGGACAGCAGAGATTTTGACAAGGAAATCAGAGCACTCAGGAAAGGGATGCCGTTCCCCCTATGTGCTCACTGTCGCCCGCAAGTGCACTCAC
>NZ_JBFUHT010000121.1:0-1772 GCF_056402275.1 Azospirillum sp. P4_B5 | reverse complement strand
CCGGCGTGCGTGCGGCCACGCGGTCGCCGCCGGGGCGCCGGGCCGCGCCGGGCACCGCCGGACTGTAGGGCTCCGGAGCGCCGAGGCGGGAGGCCGTGTCGATGGCCGCGTCCGCCGCGGCGAGCGCCCGCGGTAGCAGGTCCGGGTGCGCCTCGGCGACGCGGGGCGGAACGGCGTGGCCGGCGTCCAGGGCCTGGCGGAGCACCTGGTGGTGCAGCACCCGCGCCGCGGCGGACGCGTCGCCACGCACCGCGGTGTCGTCAACCCGGACCTCCCATTGCGGCGCGTCCGCCGGCCAGCCGAACACCTCGATCTGGTTCTGGTACCCATGACGGTTGGTGTCGGCGCGGGCGTAGCGGGCGAGCGGTTCGCTCGCGCAGAACTCGACGAGGGTCTTTTCCCAAGCCGGGCGCTCCCCGGTCCGCCCGCCGACACCGAGGCGCACCGGTCCGTCGGCGCCGCGCGCCACCGCCGGCTGCGTGCCTTCGACGGCCACCGGCGTGGCCTGGGAGGCGGTGGTCAGATCCGCCTGGAGCTGGCGGTCGCGGTCGACGAGCAACCCGGTGAGGCGGGCGCCGTCGCGGATGGAGTGATACCCCGCGCCTTCCACCGCCGCGCGGATGTCACGGTCCGAGGCGTAGCGCCGCAGAGCCCGGTAGAGCTGTTCGCCGGTCAGCGGCGGACCGTCGTCCCGCGCCTCCTTGCGCCGGCGGCCGAGCACCGTGTTCATCGCCGAGCGGGCGGCGTTCGCGAGGCCGTTCTGCCAGCGGCCGGTGAAGGTCGCGTAGGCCTCGTAGGTATCGGCCAGCTTCTCCAGCCCGGCGCTGCGGGCGATCTTCGCCGCCTCGCGGACGGGGATCTTCGCCGTCACGTCGAAGACGCGCGCCCGCTCGGCGACGCGGCCCTCCACGGTCCGCTTGTAGATGTCCTCCCAGCTCTGGAAGCCGTTGCCCTCGAAGGCGTTGCGCATGCGGTCGGCGAAGCGGGCAAGCCCGCTCATGCCGGCGGGCGGCTTCTGGCCGGCCTTTCCGGCGAAGTACCGTTTGGCCGCCCATTTGGCGAAGGCCTCGGCCGCCCGGTCGTTGTAGCCGTGCTCCTGCGGGCGACCGAAGGCGGCCTCGACCACCCGCTTCTCCTCCGGCTTCAGCAGACCTTCGATGGAATGGTAGATCTCGTGGTAGCCGGTCTCGACGGGGTCGCCGAGCCGGATGTCCTGGCTGATGGCGCAGACCTTGTGGGTCTCGAACCACAGGCCGAGGAGGGGCCGCCGTCCGGCGTCGGCGATGCCCCCGATCGACACGTCGTCGGAGCCGTACAGCCGGTCGACGACGCGGATTTCCGCGTGCGGGTTGACCTGCCGGGCGATCTGCACCAGCTCCGCCCGGACCTGGCGCAGGGCGGCGGGGAAGGTTTCGTCCATGCCGCGGACGTGCTCGCCGGTGTAGTCGGCGAGCAGATCGAGGGCGGAGGGCGGAACGATGCCGGCCAGTGCCCCGTCCGGCCCCGCGGTCTGGAGGAAGTTGGCGATCGGCGCGCCGCGGTAGCGGCCGTCCAGAGTCGGGTCGCGGTAGAGGACGTAGCCGTTCTGCAGCGGCACCACGGTGCCGAAGGAGGACCCCAGCTCCAATGCCAGATGTTCGTTGAGCATGCCCGCCTGACGGGTCTCGGTGCGGGCGACCTCGGCGTCCCCGGGGGCCGTGTTGATGCGCGCGAGCAGCGACTGGACTTCTTCCCGGATCATGTGCGCGTCCGTCTGTGGCGGGGTGGGGGGC
>NZ_JBFUHT010000120.1:0-1785 GCF_056402275.1 Azospirillum sp. P4_B5 | reverse complement strand
TCTCGGTTGATGGTCGTCAAGCAACCTCAACTTAGCCGAAGAGCACGGTGACCGCCCGCTCCCGGACGGCTGGCCCGCCTGCGCCAGCTATGGGGAGCGCTCCGGCGGGCCAGCCTCACGTCTCAGACACCACTCGGCGGGACACGGCCGTCGAAAAAATCGCTTGCGATCCGTCTTTGGCCCGAAAAATCGGATCAGTATCCATCTGATCGAAACTCCCGCCGCCCGCCGCTCCACGCGCACGCTGTAGCGAGCGTGCTGCGATGGCGGCATGGTCGCCCGGACGTCGGCACTCTCCTTGTAGAACTCTTCCGCCAGGGCTTGGGCTTCAGCTTCCACCCGCTTTGCTTCCGATGCGATTACCGCACTCAACAGGTCACGAAACGATGCTCCGGAACGCTCTCTCAGTGCGTCCATCTCTTCGTGAAGCTCCATTTTCACCCCCCGTCAGGGCATATATCTAACCATATGCCCCGACCACCCCCCTGTGCCATAGAAGAAATCCAGGCTTTCCGCCGTGACTTGAAGGATCTTCTTAGCGGGGTCGGGGCATATAGGAATGGCCCCGACCCCTCCCGTCAGGGCCATGATAGTGCTTCTATCGAAGCGATTCCTGGCCTTGTAAAGGGGGGTGGGGCAAATAAAGTGGGTGGTCGGGGCATATGAAGATGGCCCCGACCACCCCCGTCAGGGCCATGGTGAAGTTGATGGAATGAGGTCCTCTTGCCTCCCTTGTGGCCCCGCCGGAGAGTGAGCGGGCCTGCCGAGCAGCCGCTACGGAAGCCCATGACGGCAGGCAGCAGCCTCCGATGCTGAGTGTGCACCGCCAGTCGTCCGCCAGTGACATTGGATGCCTGATACCCATGACGGCAGGCAGCAGCCTCCGATGCTGTGTGTACCGCCAGTCGCCCGCCAGTGACATTGGCTTCCTGATACATGCGAAAGACGACGAAAATCATCGCCTTTCGGTGGCGCGGTGCCCCTGTCGAGATTGGTAACGTGTCTCTCCCGGTTCACACAGTGGACTGCCAGAGCAACCAGCAGGATTGCGTCACCATGTTCGCCATCGGTCTTGATATTGGCTATTCCAATCTAAAGCTGGCTTACGGAGAGGTGCCGGACAGCGGGACACCCAAGCCGGCCGTCACGCAGGTGCTGCCCGCCGGTGCGGGGCGCCTGTCCGATCTGCCTTTGCGGATGGGCAAAGCGGACGGAGACACCGACGCACTGGTCGTCAACGTCAACGGCGAGAAGTGGGTCGCCGGCGTGGACCAAGCCCGGCTTGAGACCTCAGTGCGCGAGTTGCACGCTGATTATCCAGCCTCCGATGCTTACCGCGGAGCTATGAGGGAAAATGGGTGACGGGCGGATCAGGCGGCGTGCTGTGACGCGGTGTCGGTGACCAGCTTGAACACCATCAGCTTGGCGGTGTCCTGCGGGAGCGCTCCCTTGGTGTCAGTGCCAATTGGATACTGGTCCTCCGCGTTGCCGGTGCGGAACTCCAGCTCCGGATGACGCTGCCGCGCCCGCTCGACCATCGCCGGGCTGAGGTCGATGCCGACCCCGCGCGACGGCTGCAGGAAGGCCAGCGTGTCGCCCGTGCCGCAGCCGATCTCGAGGATCGACGCGTTCTCCGGAACTAGGGTCTGTTGACATTCATGTGGCGAAGGGGGGTTCCCGCGGCTTGCGAAACCTGATTCAAGGCTGCCGAGCAGGAGGTGGCCTTGGACCGATTGGTGCTGCAGGATGATCAATGGGAGCGGATCGCACCGCTTTTGCCGGGAA
>NZ_JBFUHT010000119.1:0-1860 GCF_056402275.1 Azospirillum sp. P4_B5 | reverse complement strand
CTGTCGGCGACGGCGATGCCGACCGACTTCATGAAGTCGATCTTGAAGTCGGCGGTGTCGTTGCCGCCGGAGATCACCGCGCCGGCGTGGCCCATGCGGCGGCCCGGAGGCGCGGTGCGCCCGGCGATGAAGCCGACGACCGGCTTCTTGGTCCCGGAGTCGCGGATGAACTCCGCGCCCTTGACCTCGGCGTCGCCGCCGATCTCGCCGATCATGATGATGCCCTCGGTCTCCGGGTCCTTCAGGAACAGCTCCAGGCTGTCCACGAAGTTCGTCCCGTTCACCGGGTCGCCGCCGATGCCGATGCAGGTCGTCTGGCCCARSCCCGCCGCGGTGGTCTGCGCCACCGCCTCGTAGGTCAGCGTGCCCGAGCGCGAGACGATGCCGATCTTGCCACGCTTGTGGATGTGGCCGGGCATGATGCCGATCTTGCACTCGTCGGGCGTGATGATGCCCGGGCAGTTCGGCCCGATCAGCCGGGTCTTGGAGTTGCCCAGCGCSCGCTTGACGCGCACCATGTCGAGCACCGGGATGCCCTCGGTGATGCACACCACCAGCGGGATCTCGGCGTCGATCGCCTCCAGGATGGCATCCGCCGCGAAGGGCGGCGGCACGTAGATGACGCTGGCGTTGGCGCCGGTCTTCTCGACCGCGTCGGCCACCGTGTCGAAGACCGGCAGGTCGAGGTGCTTGGTGCCGCCCTTGCCCGGGGTGACGCCGCCGACCATCTTGGTGCCGTAGGCGATCGCCTGCTCGGAATGGAAGGTGCCCTGGGCTCCGGTRAAGCCCTGGCAGATCACCTTCGTGTTCTTATCGACGAGAACAGCCATCTTACGCGGCCTCCTTCACGGCCTTGACCACCTTCTCGGCGGCGTCGGCGAGGTTGTCGGCCGACAGGATCGGCAGACCGGACTCGGCCAGGATCTTCTTGCCCAGCTCGACGTTGGTGCCTTCCAGACGGACGACCAGCGGAACGTGCAGGTGCACCTCGCGGGCCGCCGCGACGACGCCTTCGGCGATGACGTCGCAGCGCATGATGCCGCCGAAGATGTTGACCAGGATGCCTTCGACGTTCGGATCGGAGAGGATCAGCTTGAAGGCCGCGGTGACGCGCTCCTTGGTGGCGCCGCCGCCGACATCGAGGAAGTTGGCCGGCTCGCCGCCGTACAGCTTGATGATGTCCATGGTCGCCATCGCCAGGCCGGCGCCGTTGACCATGCAGCCGATGTTGCCGTCCAGCTTGACGTAGTTGAGGCTGTGCTTGGCGGCCTCGATCTCGGCCGGGTCTTCCTCGGCCTCGTCGCGCAGCTCCTCGACGTCCTTGTGGCGGAACAGGGCGTTGTCGTCGAAGCTCATCTTGGCGTCGAGCGCCAGGATCTCACCCGAGCCGGTGACGATCAGCGGGTTGATCTCGACGATCGCGCAGTCCAGGTCCACGAAGGCCTGGTAGGCGGCGACGATGAACTTGGCGGCGGCGGAGACCTGCTTGCCTTCGAGGCCGAGCGCGAAGGCGACCTTGCGGGTGTGGTAGCCCTGGATGCCGGTGGCCGGGTCGATGGCGACCTTGACGATCTTCTCCGGCGTGTTGTGGGCGACCTCCTCGATCTCCATGCCGCCTTCGGTGGACGCCATGATGGTGACGCGGCCGGTGGCGCGGTCGGTCAGCATGCCGAGATACAGCTCGCGCTTGATGTCGGCGCCTTCCTCGACATAGAGGCGCTTGACCTCGCGGCCTTCCGGACCGGTCTGCTTGGTGACCAGCACGTGGTTGAGCATCTCGCCGGCGTTCTTGCCGACCTCCTCGATGGACTTGACGACGCGGACGCCGCCCTTGCCCTCGGGGTTGTCCTTGAAGCGGCC
>NZ_JBFUHT010000118.1:0-1893 GCF_056402275.1 Azospirillum sp. P4_B5 | reverse complement strand
TGCGGCTCGCCCTCGCACAGGTTCGACCAGACGAACACCATCGCCGTGCAGGGGGCCGCCGCCAGCAGGATCAGCCCACCGATGTAGGAGGGAATCTGCTCCTGCGGCAGCAGCGGAGCGAACAGATGGCCGATGAACAGCGAGCCGAGCAGCGCCATCGAGAAGGGCTTGACCGCCCAGTTGATGACCAGCGTCACGCCGACGCCGCGCCAGTGCTCCTTGACCTGCCCCAGCGCGCCGAGGTCGATCTTCAGCAGCATCGGCACGATCATCAGCCAGATCAGCACCGCCACCGGCAGGTTGACCCGGGCCAGCTCGGCGGCGGCGATAGCCTGGAACAGCCCGGGCGCCAGATGGCCGAAGGCGATGCCCGCGACGATGCACAAGCCCACCCAGACGCTGAGGTAGCGCTCGAAGAGGCCCATGGCGGGGCGTTCCGCCGGGGCGGCGTGGATGTCAGCCGTCATGTCGATGGTCCTGTCAGGAGGCTGGGGCAACGCGCCGCCCGGCGGCGTCGACGACGGGCTCGCCGTCTTCCTTGGTGAAGGCGCCGCGTTGCGGATCAGGGAGAAGGTCGAGCACCGCTTCCGACGGCCGGCACAGGCGCACGCCGAGCGGCGTCACCACGATCGGCCGGTTGATCAGGATCGGGTGCGCCATCATGGCGTCCAGCAGCGCCTCGTCCGTCAGCGCGGGATCGTCGAGGCCGAGCTCGGCGTAGGGCGTGCCCGTCTGCCGGAGCACGGCGCGCACCGGGACCCCCATGCGCTGGATCAGCGCCACCAGTTCGGCCCGGCTCGGCGGCGTCTTCAGGTACTCGATCACCGTCGGCTCGACGCCGCTGTTGCGGATCAGCCCCAGCGTGTTGCGCGACGTGCCGCAGGTGGGGTTGTGATAGATGGTCACCGCGCCCCCGGCCGCCGCCAGCCCTTCGGCCGGCCGCGCGAGATCGGCGCGCAGGCAGACGGCGCTGCCCGGGCACAGGCCGGCGAACTGCGCGCTGGACTGGATGGCCGGCGGAGCCGAGGCCCGCTCCACCCGCTGGAAGCCGAGACGCTCGAAGAAGCCGGCGGCCCCGGTGGTGAGCAGCCACAGCCGCTCGACCCCCAGCGCGACCGCCTGCGCGTGCACGGCCGCCACCACGGCCCGGCCACCGCCGGCGCCGCGCCGCTCGGCCGGCACGACCACGGAACGCAGCAGGGCGTCGGGGCCATGGACCTCCAGCCCGCCATAGCCGAGCGTCCCCTGGTCATCCGCGACGCGCCAGAAGCGCCGGCCGGGCTCGTCGAGATCGTCGGTCGGCAATCCGTTGGCCGCCAGCAGGCGGGCGAGCGCCGGGCGCTCCGCGTCGGCCAGCGGGGTGACGCTCCCGGTCATGCGTCGTTCCCCGCGGCGGCCATGTCGTCGAGCCTGCGCTTCAGGGCTAGCCGGTCGAGCGAGGCGAAGGGCAGGCTGGCGAAGGCCTGGATGCGGCGCTGGATCTGTCCGAACACCGTGGCGGTGAAGGCGGCCCTCTCGGCGTCCGAGCCCTGGGCGCTCGACGGGTCCGGGAAGCCCCAGTGCGCCGTCATCGGCTGGCCCGGCCACACCGGGCAGACCTCGCCGGCGGCGCTGTCGCAGACGGTGAAGATGAAGTCCATGTGCGGCGCCCCGGGCTGGGCGAACTCGTCCCAACTCTTGGAGCGCAGCGTGGCGGTCGGAAAGTCGAGGCGTTCCAGCAGATCGCGGACGTGCGGGTTGAGGTGCCCGGTCGGCTGGCTGCCGGCGCTGTAGGCGCGGAAACGGCCGCGGCCCTCGCGGTTGAGCAGGCATTCGGCCATGACGCTGCGGGCGCTGTTGTGGGTGCACAGGAACAGGACGTTGTAGACGCGGTCGGTCATCGCGGGATCGCCT
>NZ_JBFUHT010000117.1:0-2164 GCF_056402275.1 Azospirillum sp. P4_B5 | reverse complement strand
GCGCTCGCCGACATCGCGTGGAAGCGGAAGGACAGCACCATGATGAAGGCCAGCGGCGCCAGCATCACCACCCACTTCAGCGGGGTCGTGAAGATCGGCACGTACAGCGCCGGCGTGCTCGCCACGAACAGGGCCACCAGGCCCGTCACAGCCAGACCGAGCATCATGAAGTTGTAGACCCGCAGCATGTGCTTGCGCAGGCCCTCGTCGAACGCCGCGCCGTAGGCCGGCGCCGCGCTGCCGAATTGGTTGCCGTAGAAGGGTCCGCTCATTGTCTCACCATGTCCTTCGGATGCTTATCGTTCGGATGCTTGTCGTTTGGCGCTTGATTCAGAACCAGGCCATGCGGGCGTCGCGGGCGTGGGCCAGGATTTCCTTTTCCGGCTGTTCGCCGCACAGCGCGTAGACCGTCGTCCCGACCTGCCAATAGGCGACCGAGACGTTGCCGATCCGCTCCGCCTGGGGTTCGGTGACGGCGAAGCGGTCGACCTCGCTGGCGAACAGCGTGATCAGGTCAGGCCCGCCGTGGCGGTAGGCCGCCTGCACCGCCACCCCGCCGTCCCAGGCCACCGTGCGCAGCCCGTCCGGCGCCTGCCCGATGTCGAGCTGCGGGATCGGCACCGCGACCTCCGGATTGGCGGAGGCCAGACGGTTCATCAGGGAATTGGCGGCGTCGGCGAAGGGCTTGAAGTCGATCCCGCTGTGCAGCGCCTGCTGGTGGGTCTGGGCCGCGATGGTGATGTAGTGGGTGGCCGCGTGCGCCGTGGCGACGGGGTTGACCGAGAGCGACGACACCGCACTGTGCGCCGTCCAGCCGAGCCCGACGAGGCACAGCGCCGCCACCGCCCGCCGCCCGCGGCCCGAGCCTTTGCCCGAGCCCTTGGGGGCCCGCGCCCGGTTCATCAGCTCCGCCGCCGGGCGGCGCCACAGGGCGCCCCACTGCTTGCGCCGCGGCAGCGGCCCGCCGGCGCCGACCGCCGGCTGGGCCGGGGTGGAAGCCGGTTCGGCGGTGGGGTCGGCGGCGGGTTCGGGGGCGACCATTTCGGCCGCAGCCTTCTCAACGGCCGGGCCGGCTATGAACAGGCGGATCTCGTCGCGCACCCGCATGTCGTGCATGACGCGGGCGGCCTCCTCCGGATTGGCCTCCAGGTAGGCTTCCACCTCGATGCGGCGCTGCGCGTCGAGTTCGCCGTCCACATAGGCGTTCAGGTCGATGTCGCTGATCGGTTCGTTCATCGTCATTTCACCACGCGCAACGGGGGGCGCTGGACCCGGTCTGATGGGTTGCGGTCGGACTGGTCTGACGCCGGCTGGCGCCCGCCGCCCGTCTTGGCCCGCAGCGCATCGCGCGCGCGGCCCAGGCGGGACATCAGGGTGCCCACGGGGATGCCCAGGCATTCGGCAGCGTCCCGGTAGGACATGCCGTCAAGCGCCACGAGCACCAGGGCCTCCCGCTGTTCGACCGGCAGGGTCATCAGGGCCGCGATGGTCTGGCCGAGATGGACATGGCTCAACTGCGCGGGCGGGGAGCCTTCCTCCGCCATCGAGCTGAGCTCGCCGGTCGCCTGGCGTTCGGCCTGCTGGCGCCGCCAGCGGTCCACGAAGGTGTTGTGGACGATGGCGAGCAGCCACTTGCGCAGGTCGCGCCCGTCCGTGAAGGACGACGCCCCCTCGATGGCCTTGACGAGCGCCTCCTGAACGAGGTCTTCCGCCTGGTCGGGGTCGCGCATCAGGACCAGGGCGTAGCGCCGCAGAACGTCCAGATGCTGTCCCAGCTCGTCTTTCATCACCGTCCCGGATTGGTTCTTCACACTCGGCATACGGATCATGCCGTGGCTTAATCCGCTCCGGGGGAAAAAATCGCCACGGGATTGGCTTGCGCGCGGACGCGGGGCGGAGTAGGTCAGARGCGCCTGGAGCCCTGGARMATGCTGGGGTTCCKCCAYGAACAAGGGGAGTAGGGAATGACGAAGGCCGATCTCATCGACGCGATCGCCGGCAAGCTGGGCGGCACSAAGGCCGACGCCGGCAAGGCGCTGGATGCGGTTCTGGAAAGCCTGCAGGACGCGCTGGTCAAGGGGGAGACGGTCAAGCTGCCGGGCTTCGGCCAGTTCGAGATCGCCGAGCGCGGCGAGCGCACGGGCCGCAACCCGCAGACCGGTGC
>NZ_JBFUHT010000116.1:0-2192 GCF_056402275.1 Azospirillum sp. P4_B5 | reverse complement strand
TCACCCGGAGCATTGCCGAGCGCAACGCCGCCTACGGCACTTACCTGCACAACCAGGGCAACCACGCGCAGGCGCACAGCTATCTCGACTTCGCCATCGGCCAAGCGGCTTTCGGCTATCACAGCTGATACCGCTCAGCGCCGGTGCGCTGGATCCGCGGTGGATTGCATCGGGGACCCAGCCGTCGCCTTCCGACCATGGCGCATCTGATCGAGCATGGGCGCCACATCCTGCTTGAACGCTGGCGGCGAGACAGTCCGACTGCCTTGGAAAACCGGTCGCAAGCCTGAATAACGCCCGTCTTCGAGGGACGATCCGGGCATTAACTATGCTCCAGTGTCGGTTTCATGCACCTATGGAGCACCCCGTTTGGGAAATAGGGCGTGGCAGAACCTTTGAGAAGACGGGAACAAGACACCGCTGATGTCGACGTGGCGTCCTCCCGCCACGTACGGCGTTCACGTCCAAACCATATCGATTTGCCTGCTTGATCCAGCCCTCGAAATCGACGTCGAGCGCTGATCCGGCAGACTGGATCGTGCGCCGGCGCCTTTCGTCAGTGCGCCAGCGGACGCTGCGTTAGGTATGACATGAACGATTTCCTCTTTCAGGACCGCTTCCACCAGCTGAGCCATTGGATCATCACGGCTGTCTTTCCCAGTCCGTACCTTTGGATGCACGTCGTTGTCCATATCGTCCTCGTGGCAACGCCGCTGGCCTTTCTTGCCTTGTTGGTGGCTTGGGGGCTCGGTGCTGTGCGGCGCCTCCAGCCCCGCTCTCAGAAGGAAAGCCCACGGGTAGTTGTATCGCCATTCCCACCTAGCCTGTTCCTGTACATCCTCAAAAACACCAAAAAGAAACAAGCCGCCATTCTTGCAGTCGCCCTACTATCCTTGCCGCTTCTCTATGCAATACTGGAGCTCCCTAAACAAATAATAAATAAAGCATTGAATGCCGAATCAGATACTTCGCCGGCATTCGGATTCAATATATCGAACTACGAGCTTCTATTCATTCTTTGTATGTTTTACCTCGGCGCAGTACTGACAAATGGGGCGCTAAAATACACCATCAGCTTGCTACAGGGAGGTCTGGCTGAAGGGATGATGCGCCGCATGCGCTTTGCCGCTTTCCGGGCATGGTCTCGAGGCAAGACGCCGTGCGACCACGCGTTGGTCATACCGATGCTGGTGCAGGAGGTTGAACCGATCGCCGGCTTCACCGGCGATATCTTCCAGGTTCCTGTGCTCCAGGGAGGGACGTTTCTGACGATTCTCGCCTTTATGATCGCCCAGGACCCAGTGTTAGGAGCAGCCGCCCTAACACTGGTTCCGCTTCAGATCGCCCTCGTACCCCGCCTGCAACGCCGGGTGAGCGCCTTGGCGCGCCAACGGTCGCGAGAATTGCGTTCGTTCGGTGCGGCAGTGGCCGATGCGTCCCCACACCACCGAAGCAACCGGTCACTCCCGGTGCTGGCCGTAGCGCAATCACTTAAGCGCGTGCAGGCGATCCGGCTCGACATCTATCGGCGAAAGTTCTTCATCAAGGGACTAAACAACTTCCTTGCTCATCTTACGCCATTTTTCTTTTACACCATCGGCGGCTACTTGGTCATCGAGGGGCGCCTTTCTCTGGGAGCTCTCGTGGCGGTTCTGGCCGCTCACAAGGATATGTCGGGACCGCTTCGCGAACTCCTTAACTATTATCAAACCTTGGATGACGTCCGGGTAAGATATGAGGACATTCGCCGCTTTTTGGGGGACCAGGCCGAGCTCCCTTCGTCGAGTACGTTGGGCACCCCGGTCGGCGGCACAGGTTCTGTTGCGGGTCCATTGACACCGATGAACCAAGAGGCATCCAACATAACGTCCACCCTATCGTCATAGGGTGGACGTTACCCTGGCTCTGATCGATATCTGACGCTTGATATGGTCGGTCCAGTTCGCCACCCCCCGCTCGCCATGGGCGACGGCGACTCCGCCGACATCGCTGCGCTGGATGATTGCTGCCTGCACTGTGCCTTGGGATGCGCACCGGCTTTGTTCTGCAACACTTCGTTACACTTCATGCCCATCTTCGAAACACGGCGGGGCGTAGAACGGAGGCATGGCGCAACGGACGAGGCCATTGAAGAGGACGGGCATCCCGCCCGACCGCCGCCACGGCCCGGCGCCGCATTCCAGGAGAAAGCA
>NZ_JBFUHT010000115.1:0-3631 GCF_056402275.1 Azospirillum sp. P4_B5 | reverse complement strand
GCCAAATACAAGAAGCCGGCCCAAGTGGGCAGGTAGGTGATATCCGCGACCCATAGCTGATCAGGCTGATCCGCGGTGAAGTTCCGCTCTACCAGGTCCGGTGCTGGTCGGGAGTTGACATCTCGCCGGGTCGTCACCGTGCCCTTGCGGCGGCACACGCCGACCAAGCCGGCGCCGCGCATCAGCCGGGCCACCCGCTTGCGACTGACCGTGATCCCCTCGGCCTGTAATTCGGCCCGGATCCGTGGAGCACCGTACGTGCCATGGGAGGCGGCGTGCGCCGTGCGGATCCGGCGCAGCAGGTCGGCATCGACCTGAGCGCGCCGGGACGGTTGACGCCGACGCCAAGCGTAGTAACCGGCCGGCGACACGCCGAACACCCGGGCCATGGTGCGGATCGGGAAGGAGGCCTGGTTCGCGCTCATGAACTGGAAGACCCGGACGGGATCGTGCCGGTCTCCCGTGCAAACCAGGCCGCCGCCTTTGCCAGGATGTCGCGCTCCTGGCGCAGTTGGCGGTTCTCGCGACGCAGGCGAGCCAGTTCCTCCTTCTCGGAACTGATCAGGCCGTCGCTGCGGTGACCGTTATCGCGATCGGCTTGCGCCACCCAGTTGCGGATCGCCTGGGCCGACGGCTCGAACTCGCGGGCAAGGTCGGCCGGATCGCGTCCAGAGCGGACCAGCTCGACCATATGCTGCTGGAATTCCGGCGGATAAGGGGGGCGGGTTTTCGGCATTGGTCGACACCTCCTGCGCAAGTCAGATGGTGTCCACCGAGCCGGGGCAACTCCAGGCCATGCTGGAGGGCTGGGGCTACCGGGTGCTGACAGCCGGATCCGTTGCAGAGGCGGCGAGCCACATTGAGCGCGGGGAATGGCCCAGTGTCATCCTGGCCGATTACCGGCTGCGCGGCGGCGAGACGGGCCTGGATGCGATCCGTGCCGTGTACGAACGCCTCGACGCGCCAGTCCCGGCCGCCATCATCACCGGCGACACCGCTCCGGAGCGCCTGGTCGAGGTACGTGTGGGTGGCCATGTGCTGCTTCATAAGCCGGTGGCCGCGAACGAGTTGCGGAACGCGATCGTAGAGATGCTACCTGCGACGGGATGAGCTGCACCCCCGGCACTTGGAAGGTTCAAGCAGACCGGCCCTGATTGCTTCTTGGCGTCCCAGCAGGTACTGAAAGGCACACATTGCGCATACTTGTCAGGCGACATGAGAAACTCCCCCCCGGGCGACATGAGGAAAGGGCCCCCCATCGACACTGAGAGGTGAAGAATGGTCGAGGGCACGACACCGTTGAGTTCCTCCGTGGGCACGGAGCGGAGGGACGTGATGCTGGCCCCGGACGAGGTGACGGCAATGATCCGGTTGCAGGCCCTGGGCTGGGGCTCGAAGCGGATCGCCCGGGAGTTGGGATGCGATCGGAAGACGGTGAAGCGCTATCTGCGCTGCGGAGGCTGGCAACCCTACCGGCTGCCGCACCGCACTGGTCGACTGGACGGGTTGACGGACTGGCTGGCCGAACGCCTCCGACGGCACCGGGGCAACGCTGACGTCGTACGCCAGGAGTTGGCCGACGAGCACGGCGTCCAGGTGTCGTTGCGCACGGTGGAACGCGCCGTCCAGGGACTGCGCCAGGAGCTGCAGGCGGAAAGCAAAGCCACGGTACGCTTCGAGACGGCGCCGGGCCAGCAGTTGCAGATCGACTTCGGCGCCACCGCAGTGGAGATCGGTGGCGAGCGGGTGCGGGTTCACCTGTTCGTGGCGACGCTGGGCTACTCGCGCCGCAACTTCGTCGCGGCGTTCCGCCACGAACGGCAGTCCGCCTGGATCACCGGGGTGGAGGCGGCCTTCCGGCACTTCGGCGGCGTGCCGCGGGAGGTGCTGATCGACAATCCCAAGACCCTGGTCACCCATCACGACCGGGAGACGCGGGAAGTGACGTTCAACGAGCGCTTCCATGCCTTTGCCCGCTACTGGGGCTTCCACCCGCGGGCCTGTGCGCCGTATCGGGCACGCACCAAGGGCAAGGACGAGAACGGCGTCGGCTACGTCAAGAAGAACGCCGTCGCCGGGCGGCGCTTCGCCAGCTGGGAGGCGTTCGAAGGGCACTTGGCGCATTGGATGCGCACCATCGCCGATGTCCGCGTCCACGGCACCACGGGCGAGCGGCCGATTGACCGCTTCCAGGCCGCCGAGGCGGCCAGCTTGCGCGGGCTGAACGGGCGCCCACCCTACCTTCAGGTGCGTGAGCTGCACCGCAAGGTACAGAGCGACGGCACCGTCGGCATCGACACCAATCACTACAGTGTGCCCTGGCGCCTGATCGGGCAGAGCGTCACGGTGGAGGTCAGCGACGGGGCGGTGCGGATCCTGCTGGCAGGAACCGAAGTGGCGCGCCACGCCCAGGTCCATGGTCGCCGCCAGCGGGTTATCGACGCCCATCACCTTGATGGCGTGGTCGGTGTGCGGCCCAGCCGCTCCAGCCCCTTGGGAGCCTCCGGTCCCGATGAACCGATGGAGCCACCGTGTGCCCCTGAGCTGCTGCGGCCGCTGGCGGAGTACGAAGCGGTGATCGGAGGTGGATGGTGAGCGCCGAACCCGACGATCTGGCGCGGATGCTGACGCGCCTGAAGCTGACCGCGCTACGCGACCAGCTCGATACCCTGCTCGACGAGGCGGCGCGGCGCGAGTTGAGCCTGCGCGAAGCCTTGGCCTTCCTGTGCGAAGCCGAGGTGGCGCGCAAGGACGAGCGGCGCATCCAGATGGCGATGAGCATCGCCAAGTTCCCCTTCGTGCGCACGCTGGAGGCGTTCGAGTAC
Source organism: Azospirillum sp. P4_B5 (assembly GCF_056402275.1). Taxonomy (NCBI): domain Bacteria; kingdom Pseudomonadati; phylum Pseudomonadota; class Alphaproteobacteria; order Rhodospirillales; family Azospirillaceae; genus Azospirillum; species Azospirillum sp. P4_B5. The sequence continues at coordinate 806 of NZ_JBFUHT010000115.1, read as the reverse complement.
GACGCCCAGCCCTCGCTCGACCCCAAGCAGATCCGCGATCTGGCGACCGGCCGCTGGGTGGCCAACGGCGACGCGCTGCTGCTGCTCGGGCCGCCGGGCGTCGGCAAAACCCATCTCGCCGTCGGGCTCGGCCGCGAGGTGATCCGCTGTGGCTACTCAGTGCTGTTCGTCGCGGCGGCGACGCTGCTGACGATGCTGACCAAGGCACAGGCCGATGGCCGGTTGGAGGAGCGGCTGGGGCATTTCGCCAAGCCCAAGCTGCTCATCGTCGATGAACTCGGCTATCTGCCTCTGGAAACCAACGCGGCGCATCTGTTCTTCATGCTGGTGAGCCGCCGCTATGAACGCGGCAGCATCCTGGTGACCAGCAACCGCAACGTGAGCGAGTGGGGGAGCGTCTTCGGGGATGCCGTGGCGGCGACGGCGATCCTGGACCGCTTGCTTCACCACAGCCACGTGATCACCATCCGCGGCGACAGTTACCGGCTGCGCGAGAAGCGTCGCTCCGGCCTGATCAAGCCAACACCGTTTGCCGCCGAGGCGCCGGGCTCCGCATGACCACGCCGATGACCCGTCCCCTGTCCGGCCGCCCAACGCCGCCTGCATCCAGGCTGGATGATCTCCTACGGATCGGCCTCCCTCAAGCCAAGCCCTGTGGGCCTCCGCCTCCGGCGGCTGCGGGCTTGACCGAGCCCGCCCCGCAGGAACTGCTGCTCACCATGGATTGCAAGCGGCAGTGACACTGGGCTCAACCGGGGGCCCTTTCCTCATGTCGCCAGGGGGCCGGTTCCTGATGTCGTTTGACA
>NZ_JBFUHT010000114.1:0-2521 GCF_056402275.1 Azospirillum sp. P4_B5 | reverse complement strand
GGAATCCTACTGGAACGGCGCTGCTCTGACAATCAACATATTGATTCAACCTTATGTGGCTTTATCGCCTAGGCTGTTCCCGCGTATCGGGCAAGTGACTGATTTATATATAGAGCAATTTTATTACCTTTGCATTCCCGGTAGTGACGCTGGGTTTTGGATCGTCGAAGACGGTGAGCAGGTATGAAGAGGAGAGCGCTATGCATTGTCTGCAAGAAAATGTTCAATCGACCAAGACGGTCGAGCCTGTCTTATCATCTATGGAGCCGTACTTTCAGATATCCATGAAGGATATTGCGGATCGCGAAGGCGTTTCCCTCCGCGATTTGGTGGACTGCATCGAGCGGCGCTGTCTCAGCCGGTCAGCGGGGGGCAAGGGTTTTCGGAAGAACCCAGTGGCCTCGGTGATCCGCGCCTTTGTCGTCACCTACTTTCGACAAGCAGCGCGCGATCCAGCGCTGGTCGAAGGGCAGGGGCACGATCTTGTTGACCATGCCCTGAATGACGCCTTTCCACGCGCCCTCGTAGCTCCCGGCACCGGTCCTGCGTGATCGATGCGGATGACAGGTGCTCGAAGGTGACGAATGCCATTCCCTATGCTGGTCCGTCAGGTGGATGAAAGAAACGGCGCAGCATGAAACGGGAAGCGAAGGAGTGGGCACCATGCCGATGAACGCATCCCCGAACGCCTTCCAGGTCCCTTACGAGCACGCGCCGGACCCTGGCGCGGGTCATCCACCGGACGCCAACCCCGTGGTGGCCGAAATCCTCAGCTTCCTACTTCAAATGGGTCGGGCCATGCCTGCCGAGATCCAGGCGGCGGCCGACGAACTCGGCATGGGGCGGGCTCCGGACGCCGGCGACGGTGCGCTCCTTCAAGCGATCATGGAATCAGCCCAGGCCTTCTCCGCGACGTTGCGCGCGACGCCTTCGGCCGGCGTCTGGATGACCCGCGCGCAGATGCTCCAGTCCGTCCGCTCGCTATTCGCCGCATTGCGCGCAGCTCCGCGTCCAGACATCGAGGCGGCGCGCGTCCACTTCGGATCAGCACCGGAAGAGGCGTTCACGGACGCGGAGCATGCCGTCGCGCAGGCGGCGCATGCCGCGGCGGTGACCATCTGTCTTGGCGCCCTGGCCCGGCTTGCCGCACGTCATGGCGAGCCCACGCCGAGGCCGGATGCCTGATTTCCCTGCCGCAGGGGCGCGCCACCGAAGACAAGCCACGAATGAGAAGCGAGGCGTACCATGGACGATCAACCGGCACGGCACTCGACACCGAGGATCAGGGTGCTGTCCGCCGCCGACAAGGCGCTGCTGCTGGACTATCTACGGTCCGTCGCCCGGGACGAGCGACCCTGTCCCGGTGTGGCGACGCTTGCGGACGTCGTCGGTTGCGGCGAAACCCCGGTCGTGCGTTTCCTGCAAAGCCTCGAAGACGACGGCACCATTAAGGTCGAACGCCGAACAGGCGGGAGGCGCCGCTTGCGCATCGACGCTTGCTGGACCGCATGGAGTGGCGGGCGGATGCGTCGTGCCGCGTCCGTCAAGGCACCGGTGTCTGATGGAATCGTCGATCAGGCGCGCCGCCACTTGATGAGCCGCGATCACACCATCGTCGGCGCCGGTCCTGGGCTGTTCAAGATCAACGGCCGTGTCCGTTCGCTGCTGGAAATGCTGGAGATGGCCAACCGCTCGCTCATGAATCTTGGGCGGTCACCTCTCGACGGCACAGCCCCTTGCGGCACCGGTGTCCATCCGTCACCCGTCCAGCCGCCGATGGTAGAGCGATGATCGCTTCGGTACCGGATGCGCTCGAAAAGCAATTCGGCCTGCCATGCTACCGGCGGACCGGCGTCACGGTCGATTGGCCTCCTCTGCCGGGTGAGCGTTGTCCGAAGTGCGGCATGCTCGTGGCTCATCTTCCCGGTATCGCACGCCCCTGCGAATTGACCGCGGAGGAATGGTGGGCGTCGGGCCGAGCCCGGCGGAGCGCCGTCAATGAGGATCGCCGGCTCGAAAGCCCCGCTTAACGGGCCGCACCGGACGTGGTCCCGTCGGCTCGTGCTGCGGGAACGGCCGCGTCCCCGAACAGCTGCCGGCGTCTCCGCTCCAGCAGATCCTGATAGGCTTCCTTGATCCCTGGCGTGGCGCTGTTGTAGCGGCCGAGGGCGTCGTGCCGGTCGCCTTTGGCCGCCCGCCGCTTCTCGACGAGCAGCCAGCCGGCGACATGCGCGTTCAGGCACCCGTCGTTCGTCACCCGGCGCATGGCCTCCTCCGGTGTCGTGCCGAAGAGCTTGGCGAGGGCTGGGCCGTTCCCGGTGTTGATCTGGAACGGTCCACAGTCCCACGACGTGATCTTCCCGGTCTTCCGGTCCTTGTTGGGAACGCACTCGCCGACGCGGCCGCGCTCGGCGCCAAAGAGCGTGTAGAGGTCCTGCTCCACCAGGGAAGGGGGATCGCCGAGCAGCGGCGCGTAGGTGAATGCAACGGCGGCAATGCAGGCGGCGGTCAAGGGCACCAT
>NZ_JBFUHT010000113.1:0-2749 GCF_056402275.1 Azospirillum sp. P4_B5 | reverse complement strand
CCGCGCTCGGCGCCAAAGAGCGTGTAGAGGTCCTGCTCCACCAGGGAAGGGGGATCGCCGAGCAGCGGCGCGTAGGTGAATGCAACGGCGGCAATGCAGGCGGCGGTCAAGGGCACCATGACACGTCGGGGTCCGGGATGGTGAGGTGGCTTCGTCGACCATGCCCGTCATTGCAGCCGCCAATCGAGCCCCAGCGGTTGGCTTGGATGCCTCGCCGGGCGGCGCTCGGCAAAAATGCCCGGTTCCGAACACTGGGGCCCGCTTCGGAATGTTGGGCGCCCAAAAGCAACCCACTGACCAGAAACAGTTTTTCCGATCCGGCCCCGATCTCTGGGCGCCCATTGGGCGCCCAGCTCGAAAACCTGGGCGCCCAAACGTAACCGTATGATCGGAAACGACTTTTCCCATCTTGGCCGGATGCTTGGGCGCCCAACGCGTTTCGTTGGGCGCCCAGTGGGCGCCCACGTCGGAATGTTGGGCGCCCGGTTACGAAGAGGGACGGGGCGGGGGAGGGGCAGCAGGCGGAGAAACGCTCCGTCGCCGCCCCGTGACGGGAGGTCCAGGCGCCCACTGGGCGCCCTGCATTCCACCCTTGTGTCGGCTCTGGGCGAGGCGGGCGCCCGCGGCCGTTCCGCGACGCCGCCAGGGGTGCTTTTCGCCCTGAACGCTTCCATCCCCGTCCGCCCCGAAGACCTGAAAATGGAGCTACCGCACTGCCCGGGCCGGGCCGCAGGCTGCCCCGGGCGTTCGGCCACTTCCGCTATCCTGGGCTGTGCGGCATCGCCTTGCCCTCCGGTCCGCCGTCCTGGTGCCCGGCTTTTCCGCCCGCCCGGCACGCCACCGGCTCCACGACGTGGCTCGTTGGAAAGCCTGGTCCGTTCCTGTGGACGTCCGCCGGACGTCCGCAGGACGTCCTCCACCGTCCGCCGGAGCGCGCTCAGCGCCTTCCGCTTCCGCCGCCCGCGCCGACGGGACACCTCCGCCACCCCGTGTGCGCGCTCGGGTTGTCGCAGGGACGCCCCGGCGACCTGCTCTCCGTTGCACGACCCGACGGCGTGGCCAAGGCGGGCGCCCGTTTCTCCCATCCATCCCCAAGGCGGGCGCCTTCTCTTGGTCGCAGAGCCTGAAAAAGCCTTCCGTGCGTGGAGGCCGGGCGCCCGGTAATCGATGCTGGGCGCCTAACGCGTTTCGTTGGGCGCCCAGTGGGCGCCCACGTCCAAACTCTGGGCGCCCAAATCGAAAAATTGGGCGCCCAGCGGGCGCCTGGACTGAGTCGACGGGCGCCCAGTGGGCGCCCGCTTCGGAATGTTGGGCGCCCAAAAGCAACCCACTGACCAGAAACAGTTTTTCCGATCCGGCCCCGATCTCTGGGCGCCCATTGGGCGCCCAGCTCGAAAACCTGGGCACCCAAACGTAACCGTATGATCGGAAACGACTTTTCCCATCTTGGCCGGATGCTTGGGCGCCCAACGCGTTTCGCTGGGCGCCCAAATCGAAAAATTGGGCGCCCAGCCTCCCGCGGGTGCTCGAACGCCCATGCCGACCCCGGCTACCATACTGCCATCGGTTCTTCAGACAGCCCCGAATGGCAAAGCGATCATCACGTTCACCGGAGGCCATGGACGCGCCGCGTCCACCGCCCGACGATGCCGACAGCGGCATTCACCGCCTGAACTTCAAGGGAACGGCTCCCGCGAAGGAGATGGCGCAGCGCCTCGCCACCCTGTCGCGGGAGAACCGCGAGGCTGACGCCGCCAGTCTGCTGGACTTGCTCGCCGCCGATCAGGGGTTGGCCGTCGTCGGCGACCCGCTGAGCGTGCGCGCCGCCAATCTGGTGCGCGACGGGGCGACGAGCGTCCGATTGCTGGTCACGGCCCTGCTGAAGGACGGGCCGGGCGACGTCGAACTTCATCCGCCAGGCGCGCTGCAGGAGCTGGAGCGCCGCCTGGGCGAGATGGCGGCGGATCTCGCTGATGCCCGGCGTCAGAGCGAGGAGAAGGCGGCGGCCCTCGCCGACGTCCGGCGCCGGGGCGAGGAGAACGCCGCCCATGCCGGCGATCTGCAGCGCCGCCTGACCGTGGCCGACCAGGCGCTCGGCGCGGCGCACGCGCGGATCACCGAGCTGGAGGGGGTTCTGGAGGCGGCGCGGCACAGTCTGCTCCAGGCGGAGCGGATGGCGGCGGAACATCCGTCCGCGCGGACGACGGCGACGCCGGTTCATGGGTCGCCGAGCGCCCGCCTTGGAGGTGCCGGGGATATCCCGGGAACGGTTTCCACTCCGGATGCCGCCGACCGGTCCGGCACCGATGTCCGCGCCGATCGGCCCGTAACGCCGCCGACCTCTCCGCAGTCGAAGCTGGGCGGCAGGGTCGACCGCTTCTGCAAGGCGGTTCTGCGCGGCACCAGGAACGCCGCGATGGTCCTCATGGCCAGCACCGCGGCCATGGCCATCCTCGGCGTCGTCATGACCCAAAGCAACGGTGTCACGGCCCCGCCGAGCGAAGCCGACAGCCGGGAGGCGCCGATGCTGCTTGGGTTGTCGTCCGCCGGAGGGGAGGGCGATGCCAGTCGCAGCGTGCTTCCCGGCCTCGCGGCTCCGCCGACAACACCGCCGGCGGCCATCGAGATGGCCTCGTTGCCTCCCGCCGCGCCGGCGGCGGCATCGCCGTCCTTCGGAGGGCGGTCGGCGCCGGCGGTGCCGGAAAAGGCCGCGGTCGAGGCCAAGCCGGTCGACCGCTCGCCGTCACCG
>NZ_JBFUHT010000112.1:0-2862 GCF_056402275.1 Azospirillum sp. P4_B5 | reverse complement strand
TCGATTGGTTCAACAACCGGCGCCTCCTCGAACCCATCGGCAACATCCCTCCCGCCGAGGCCGAAGCGCGCTATTATGCACAAACTGAGGACATCGCCATGGCGGCGTGACTCAACTAAATCGGCCTCCGGAAAACCTGGGGCGGTTCAGAAGCCCGTTCCGGCATGATCAGGGGAGGAGTGTGTCTGCGGCGCGCTTGGCGCTGTCTTCAGCGCCCACGGCCGCCGACGGATCAGGTCGTTGGCGCTCAAAGCCTGGATTTTCCGCCGCCATCTCCCAGCCGCGCACAGGTCTCATCACTCGCGAGGTCCGCGTAGCGCGCCTGACCGCCCGGTGTCGTTCGTGGAGCGGCCCGCCAGCCGGCGGTCGCGTCCTCATCGACCAAGAAGGTCAGGCTGCCGCGCCGGCGCAGCCCCGTTTCAGATGAGGACCAATTCGTCACCGTGAACCGCATCTTGGGGATGCGGTGGCGACGGGCAGCATTGTGCTTGAAAGGCATGGCGGGCGTGGTGGTCAGGGCAACGGGGCCGCCCTTCTACACGGCGCGTTCGCCCCCACCAACCGGTCCGGCTCGCCTCCGTGCACCAACACTGGGGCCATGGCCTACGGCATCAGCACTATCCGTGCAACAGCCCGACCTGGGGAGCAGATTTGCGTCTCGTCCCGCTACCATACTTGGTGCACCTCCGGCTCGCCACACCCACGGTTTAGGTGACGATACCCGTTGGTATGCGGACGTCAGGTTTGCGTTGACGAGCTTCCTACTAGTTGGTAGGTAAAGACATGAGGAACGCATCGACCAGAGCCGACGACATCCTAAGCTGTGCGCGCTCCCTGATCGCCAGGGGCGGCTACAACAGCTTCAGCTACGCCGACATTTCCAAGGTCGTCGGCATCCGCACCGCGAGCATCCACCACCATTTCCCTGGTAAGGCGGATCTGGTCCGCGTGCTGGTTGCGCAATACCGGCAGGAGGTCGAGGCCGGGCTTGCCGAGCTGGAGCGGAACGTCGCCGATCCGCTCGAACAGCTTCGCGCCTATCTCGGCTACTGGGAGGGGTGCTTCGCCGACACGACCGACCCGTTCTGCGTCTGCGCGCTCCTGGCGGGCGAGAGTCCGGTACTTCCCGAAGGGGTCGCTTTCGAAGTGCGGGCGCATTTCCGCAAGCTCGCAGACTGGCTCACCTCCGTCTTTGAGCGAGGCGCCGCACAAGGCCGTCTCCGGCTGGTCGGAACCGCCAGGAGCGATGCCGAATTGTTCATGGCCGGCGTGCATGGCGCGATGCTATCCGCTCGCGCCTATGGCGACGCCACGACCTTCGGAGCGATAGCCCGTCCTTTGCTGCAGCGAATCGTCGCTTGAAGCCGGCACGTGGCCAGGTGAATGAACGCATGCCAGTTTCACCTACCGACTGATAAGTAGATTTGGCGGCCTATGACGGCGTTGCCGAGTTGCCTGCTTTGCCGCTCTGCCCCACTGGATAAGAAAGGAAATCCCCCATGTTCGGAATTTCTCCGCTTGGCTGGGCTCATACGCTCGGCAGCCTGCCGGCCATTCCCATGGCCTTCTATATGTTTGCCCGCCATGGCCGGATCGTTCCCCGGTCCAAGGCGGGCGCCGCCTATCTCGTTTCCATGCTGATCGGCGCTTCGACGGTCTTCCTCGTGGCACATCAGCCGGTCAGCTACGTCATCGGCGCCGTGACGATCCTCCTCCTGCTTGCGGGCTATGGGGTCAAGGGAATTCTTGGGGCGGGGCGCTCGGCCGGATACATCGAGATCGTTTGTCTGAGCGTGAGCGCGTTTCTTCTGATGGTGCCGACCGTCAGCGAAATCCTGCGCCGTTTTCCGGACGGCCATCCTTTGGTGACTGACCTGAAGTCGCCGCTGCTCCTTGGCGCCCAGGGTGGCTTGGCGGTTATCCTGGTGGTCGGCCTGACCGCCCAGCTCCTCCACTTGGCAAGGCAGGGTAGGGCGGTCGCGAAGTAGGAGGCCAACGGAAAACCCGGTCGCCCCGTGAGGAGGCTCGAGCTCTCGATGTCCGCGTATCAACGGGTATCCAATGCAAGGCGGTAAAGCGTAGTTGGGTGGCGGCGGGCTCCTTCCTGGCCTCGCTCAAGTTAATGTGACGATGTCCTGCCGCGGTTGTTACGATGACGGGGCGGGCGGCGAGACGCCAGCCGGATGTCTGTTCGGTCATGCGGGAAACCACTGTTCGTTGTCTTGCATGTTGTCCGTCCGCCATTGTCAGCGGTGCGTGTGTGGATTTGCTCCGGCTCAGCGGTGAACCGTGCCTGTGCATCGTCTTGCAACACTGGGCTTTTCCAAGTTTTGTGTGGATGATCGGTGCGTGTTTCACTGCTTGATGTTCGCGTCAGGCATGACCGAGGACCCGAGCGCGCAGCAGATCGAAGCCGGCCCGGCCATGCATTGTGCGCTTGATCGCCTTCAGCCAGTTGACTGGCCCTCGACCTGCCCGCTGCTCCACGGCTCGCTCAGGGCGCCGCGCGCCGCGTCCTCGTCGCGGCGGATCCCGGCGGCGAACGGTGACAGCGCGCTGACCTCTGCCTCGCGCAGCCAACCATCGAATGGGTCGGGGAGCTATGCGGGAAAGTGGGTGATGGTCTGGTCAGGCGGCGCTCTGTGACGCGGTTTCCGTGACCTCGATGCCATCGCGGAATGTGACGCCCTGGATGACCTTGGGCAACTGGTTCTCCCCCTGCAGGCGACGCCAAGTCTTCGCGGCGGCGGTGATCAGCTTGAAGACCATCAGCTTGGCGGTCTCCTGCGAGAGCGCCCCCTTGGTGCGGACAGTCCGGTGGCGGACGGTGGCAAACACGCTTTCAATGGGATTCGTGGTCCG
>NZ_JBFUHT010000111.1:0-3722 GCF_056402275.1 Azospirillum sp. P4_B5 | reverse complement strand
TCGATTGGTTCAACAACCGGCGCCTCCTCGAACCCATCGGCAACATCCCTCCCGCCGAGGCCGAAGCGCGCTATTATGCACAAACTGAGGACATCGCCATGGCGGCGTGACTCAACTAAATCGGCCTCCGGAAAACCTGGGGCGGTTCAATCTGGCCAATGGCAACGGCTGCCCCGTCGGTTACAGACTGCATGGTGTCGATCTGGGCGCCGATCTCCTCGGTCGCTCTGGCCGTCTGAGCGGCCAGACTTTTGACCTCCGACGCTACGACGGCGAAGCCCTTGCCGGCCTCTCCGGCGCGGGCCGCCTCGATGGTCGCGTTCAGGGCCAGCAGGTTGGTCTGCGCCGCGATATCGTGGATGAGCTGCACCACGGCGCCAATGCGGCCGGAGGTTTCCACCAGCACCCGCATGGTATCGTCGGCTTGCACGGAGGCGTCGATAGCAGCTTGGGTGATGCGGCTGGATTCCTCGTTGTGGCGACTGATGTTGCTGATGGAAGTGCGGAGTTGGTTGGCCGCCGAAGCCACGGTGCCGACACTCGCCGCAGTCTGCTCGGCCGCAGCGGCGACGCCGGTGGCCTCGTTCAGGGTACGGTCGGCTCCGTCGCTCATGGTTTGGGCGGTCGCTTCCAATCCGTCTGCGGAAGAGGCCACGGCGCGGACGATGCCTCCGACACGGGAGTCGAAGCCTTGGGTTGCCTGCTCCAGCGCACGCGTCCGCTTTTCGCGCTGTGCGCGCACCCACTCCTGTTCTGCCTTTAGAACCTCGGCACGCCCCAGTGCTTCCTGAAACACCTGCATTGCGCCAGCCATCCGGCCGATCTCATCACGGCGATCCCGGGCCGGAATCGTAATGTTGAGGTCTCCTTCGGCGAGGCGTTGCATGGCGTGGCTCATCGCGCTCAGCGACGTCGTGATGCCACGGGCAAAAAGGACGCCGCCCACGCAGATGATGAGCAGCAACAGGCAACCGGCGATCATCATCTGGTTGCGCATGGCATAAACCGGCGCCAGCACCTCCGCCACCGAGGCTTCCGCCAGAACGGTCCAGGCCAGCCTGTCGTGCCGCAGCGGACGGGCCGCGGCCAGGGCCGCTGCCGTGCCAAGCGCGTTCATCGTCTCGACCACGCGCGCGTTACCATCATATCCGCCAGCTGGGCCCATGGTCACGGATCCGCCGACGTGGCGGGACAGGACGGGCAGACCGTGAGCGAAGCGGGGTGTGCTGCGCAGAAGGCCATCGGCGCCGAGAAGGTAGGTGTCTCCAGTCTCACCCATACCATCGGTCGCGCGCATGATGCGGTTCAGGCCGTCGGGCTCCAGCCGAAATGCGAGGAGGGCGAGCAACTGGCTGCTGCCGTCCGGCTGCGGCATGGTGATGGGACTAACGAGGAAGGCCGAGGGTGGCTCGTCGGGCGCGCCATAGACGGTGAAGTCAGCGATCTGCAGGGTGCCGGGGCGTGGATCGCTTCGGACGGCGGCCTGAAGGTTGGCCAGGGAGGGTGACGCGACCGGTCGGGCAAAGTCGGCCCCCTTGGCCACGCTGTAAATCACCATTCCCTCAGGGCTCAGCAAAAGCACGTCGGCGAGACCCCGGCGCTGCATGAGATCCTGCATCCAGCCATGCAGCCGCAGGTGCGCGATGTCGTACATCGCGCCGGAATCCGCCTTCTCCAGCCTGTGGCGCTCGCCAGCCGGGTATGGGTTGTCGTCCACGTAGCGCTTGCGCAGGGATGTGCCAGCGTCCCCGCGGTCGGCCTCGACGCGCCAGCCGTTGCTCATCCCGACCGCCGCGTCACGCATGGACCGGGTGCTGGCGGTCAGCACGATGTCGTTTTCCAAATTGTCCAGATAGGCGCGCACGCTGGCTTCGCGCGCATCGGCCAACGCCACCAGCTTGTCCTGCGCCGTCTCCCGCAAGCGCCTGGACGCAGCATCATAGGCGAAACTGCCGAGCAGCACGGCAGCAAGCACCGCCGAAGTCACCAACGCGCCAGGAATTTTGTACGTCAAGAACACGGCTAAACCTCCGGTGCACGGCAAGGAAAGATCAGCGGCTGCGCCTGCCAATCCAGGCAAGACACTCGCCGACGACGCCGCGCCGGAAGACCAGCACGCAGACCACGAAGATGGCGCCGATCACCACCGGAACCGGCATGCTGGTGGCCGCCAGATAGCTTTCCAGAGTGACGACGATGGCGGCCCCCACCACCGGGCCGAGCAGCGTGCCCATGCCGCCGAGCAGCGTCATCAGCACCACCTCGCCGGACATCTGCCACGTCACGTCGGTCAGCGAGGCGAGCTGGAAGACCAGCGCCTTGGTCCCGCCGGCCAGCCCGGCGAGGCTCGCCGACAGCACGAAGGCCAGCAGCTTGTAACGCTCCGTCCGGTAGCCCAGCGACACCGCGCGCGGCTCGTTCTCACGGATCGCCTTCAGAACTTGACCAAAGGGCGAATGGACCGTGCGCCAGACCACCGCGAAGCCGGCCAGGAACACCGCCAGCACGAAGTAGTACATGGACATCAAGTTGTTGAGGTCGATCACGCCGAACAAATGCCCGCGCGGCACGGCCTGGATGCCGTCCTCGCCGCCGGTGAACTTGAGCTGCAGGGCCATAAAGAAGACCATCTGCGACAGCGCCAGCGTGATCATGGCGAAGTAGATGCCCTGCCGGCGGATCGCCAGCGCGCCGAAGGCGAGGCCCAGCAGGGCGGAGAAGCCCATGCCGAGCAGAATGCTGACCTCCGGCCCCAGCCCCCAGACCTTGGTGGAATGGGCGGTGATGTAGGCCGCCCCGCCGAAGAAGGCGGCGTGGCCGAAGCTCAGCAGCCCGGCGAAGCCGATCAGCAGGTTGAAGGCGCAGGCGAACAGCGCGAAGCACAGCACCTTCTTCATCACGAAGACGGGGTACAGCACGAAGGGYGCSGCCAGCGCGATCAGCAGGCCGATGCCGAGGATGATGGCGTTGCGGGTGCTGTCCTGCCCCGGACGGCGCAGCGCGATGGTGGTCGTCTGGCTGTCGGCCGCCTTGAGGTTGGCCGCCTTGAGGTTGGTCGTCTTGCTTTGGGTGGCCATGGCTCAGCGCTCCCGTCCGAAGAGGCCCGCGGGCTTGATGAGGAGAACGATCGCCATCACGACGAACACCACGATGTTGGAGGCTTCGGGGTAGAAGACCTTGGTCAGGCCCTCCAGCAGCCCCAGCCCCAGGCCGGTGACGATGGCGCCGAGGATCGAGCCCATGCCGCCGATCACCACCACCGCGAAGACGACGATGATCAGGTTGGTGCCCATCAGCGGCGACACTTGATAAATGGGTGCCGCCAGCACCCCGGCCAGCCCGGCCAGAGCCACCCCGAAGCCGTAGGTGGCGGTGATCATCACCGGCACGTTGATGCCGAAGGCCTGGACCAGCACCGGGTTCTCAGTGGCGGCGCGCAGGTAGGCGCCGAGCCGCGTCCGCTCGATGGCGAACCACGTCCCGAAGCAGACGATCAGGGAGGCGACGACGACCCAGCCGCGGTAGTTGGGCAGGAACATGAAGCCGAGGTTCTGGCCGCCCTTGAGCGCGTCCGGGATCGGATAGGGCTGGCCCGACACGCCGTAGAAATGGCGGAAGGCGCCTTCCATGATCAGGGCGAGGCCGAAGGTCAGCAGCAGGCCGTAGAGATGGTCGAGCTTGTAGAGCCGCGACAGCATGGTCTTTTCCAGAACCACGCCGAG
>NZ_JBFUHT010000110.1:0-3072 GCF_056402275.1 Azospirillum sp. P4_B5 | reverse complement strand
GAGGGACAAATCAGCCGCTTGAAGACCATCAAGCGAACCATGTGCGGCCGCGCCAAGTTCGACCTGCTGCGTCATCGGGTTCTGGAGGCCGCATGAACGGAAGCGCTCCAGTCATTCCGCTGCACCAAAAACGCGGAAGGACCAGTTTGACGTGTCGCCTGACAGAAGTATGATGATGTTACGCTCACGCCTCACCCATTACGGTGCTCGTGCCGGGCTGTTGGGTATGTCCCACCACCGCCAGCGGTGCCGGCAGCATGGTGATCCGAAGCCGCTCGAGTGTGTATTCTTCCTGGGAGAAAGAAACATCTAGGCTATAGCAACCAGTTATTTTTGCGCCATGGGGTGTCCAAGTCCGATAGATGGGTAGGCCCGCAACAGTTGCAGAGCTGCCTGACGCTGTCATAGTCTGGACAGGAGAAAAAGAAGGAGCGCATGGTGTCCCAGCCTATGAGAACCCTGGTCCAGCGTTGGCGAGACGATCCTGGCGCCACCTACCGGTCCTGGTTTCTCTGGGAGGAGCGTGTAAAGAACTTTCGCTCGATCCGCCGTGGCATTCAGCAGGTGGTCGCCGACATCGAAGCCGCCACGTTCGGAAATGTCTACCGCGGCTCGTCGCTGGAGACAGTCGTACATTCCATCGCCGAGCAGCGCCAGATTTTCAAAGGTGCGGACCACGCCTTTTTGTGGAAACCCAAGCTGCGCATCCCGGACATTTACGAAAACTTCGATAATCAGCGCGCCTTCGGCCGTCTGCTCGACGCCTGCATCTGTTGCAAAGCCGAGGCGCAGATCCTCACCGCCATTCGGCAGATCGACGCCAAGCAGATCAAGGGCCTTGGCCCTGCCGTGGCCAACCTGCTGTATTTCCTGCATCCGACCCTGATACCGCCGTTCAACACGGCCATCGTCAACGGTTACAATGCAATGACCGGTGCCAAGGTAAAACTCGGCCGCTGGGATGAGTTTCTGGCTATGCGGCAGGGCATTCTGGCGCTGAATGCCGAGCATCGCGATCTGTTGTCGAACGATCTCGGGGCCATCGGCGGGCTATTGTTCGACGTTGGCTCCGGCCGCTACGCTCCACCACCTCGAGAAGACGATGCCTCGGCACAAGCGGCGTGGAAACTGGATCTCGCCAAGGTGCGTGAGGAGAGCGCCAACGCATCAAAGGCCTTGGCCGCTGGGCGTGAAGGTGACCGGACCCACACTGAAATCCAGGGCTGGCTGCGCGACTTGGGCAAGGCGTTGGGCTATGGCGTCTGGATCGCCGCTAACGACAGCAGCCGCCCTTACGACGGAGGCAAGCTGGCCGATGGCTGCCTTGACAAACTTCCCGATACTGTTGAGCAGATGTCCGGCGCCGACGCCATCCGCCTGATTGACGTGCTGTGGCTAGACCAGGCGCAGAACCAAATCGTCGCCGCCTACGAGGTCGAGCACTCCACCTCGATCTACTCGGGCATCGTCCGCATGCTCGATCTGGCGTTGGGGACAGATGCCCATGCGCTGGAAGGTCTGTTCCTAGTCGCGCCGAACGGACGCGAGCAGGAGGTGCGGGCGCAGTTGACCCGTCCAGCCTTCTCCCGCGTCGCTGATCTTAAGGTCCGCTATCTTCCGTACGGGGAGCTGGAAAACCATCGCGAGTCAATTGCCCGGTTCGGATCAGGCATGAAGGCAATCCACGTCATATCGCGGACTCTGACCTGAACCGGCAAGGCCGGCCCGGATGGACCGTCCGTTGAGTTGGCTTGCAAAAGGAAGCCGGCCGACTGCCGGCAATGGATTTGCGTCACGTGGCAGCATCCGATCCCGTGCCGGCGCTAATCACAGACGGTGGGGGCTTTTCTTTCCGCGTGACCTTGAAAAGCAGGTCGAACAGCGTGACCAGAAGCGCTGAGAACAGAGAAGGGGAACAGCAACTGCCACGAGCGGCCGATTGCGTGCACAGACGCCTGAAGGAGTGCAGACAGGAAGAGACACGGCGATCCAAAGACAACATTGTGCAACCCCCTGGTTAGGATAGCCCCGGCGGCAGTCGGAACTGCCTTTCGATCTCTCCGTTTCCGGATCGTATAGCTTCGACGCCCCGCCCCAGCCTCACCTTCAGAAATCCTGGAGCGAGGTCGCCGCATGACCGACAAACACACCGGATCATACCGCCGTGCATAAAGGCTGACACATAGCCTCTTCCAGGCCGCACATCTGATCGATGCCCCGCGACCACCGTACATGTGTCAGTGATTCTGCAAGACGGTATCAGAGCTTAAGTCCGCGCAGACGAAGAGCGTTTCCAATCACCGACACCGAACTCAGGGCCATCGCAGCCGCGGCGATGATCGGCGACAGCGTCCACCCGAACAGCGGGTAGAAGACACCCGCCGCGACCGGCACGCCGAGCGCGTTGTAGATGAACGCCAGAAACAAGTTCTGCCGGATGTTGCGCATCGTTGCCCGGCTGAGCGTCCGCGCCCGTGCGATGCCCGCAAGATC
The DNA here is from genome assembly GCF_056402275.1 of Azospirillum sp. P4_B5. NCBI lineage: Bacteria > Pseudomonadati > Pseudomonadota > Alphaproteobacteria > Rhodospirillales > Azospirillaceae > Azospirillum > Azospirillum sp. P4_B5. Next base: position 579 of record NZ_JBFUHT010000110.1, on the reverse strand, counting down.
CCCCTTCACCAGCGTCACCCCAGCGCTCTGGATCGCGACCTCGGTGCCGGTGCCCATCGCCACGCCGACGTCGGCCTCGGCCAGCGCCGGGGCGTCGTTCACGCCGTCTCCGGCCATCGCCACCACCCGGCCCTGCGCCTTCAGCCGCTTCACGACCTGATTCTTGTCCTCCGGCAGCACCTCGGCCTCGACCGCGTCGATGCCCAGGCGGCGTGCCACCGCCTCGGCCGTGGTCCGGTTGTCGCCGGTCAGCATGACGATCCGCACGCCGTCGTTCCTGAGCGTCTCCAACGCGTGCGGCGTGGTTGCCTTGATCGGGTCGGCGACCGCAATCACGCCACCGGGCCGGCCGTCGATGGCGGCGAAGAGAGCGGTGGCGCCCTCGCGCCGGAGGTCGTCGGCGCGCGTTTCCAGGTCGCCCAGCGCGACACCCTGGTCCCGCATCATCGCGGCGTTGCCGAGGGACACTGTGCGCCCGCCGACCGTCCCGACGACGCCCTTGCCGGTGACGGAGCCGAAGTCGGCGACGTCCCGCAGCGGCAGGCCCCGTTCCTTGGCGGAGGCGACGATGGCGGCCGC
>NZ_JBFUHT010000109.1:0-3176 GCF_056402275.1 Azospirillum sp. P4_B5 | reverse complement strand
CTCGAGCGGATCACCGCTCTTGCTCAGCTCCGCGTAACGGTCCTGAAGATCGAACAGCCCAGCTTGACCGGCCATGTCCCGTCCTCCGTCACCCTCAAGCCAAGGGAATCACCAGAACGCCGGCAACGCTACGGTTTTTCGAGGTGTCCGACGGGGAACCCGGCAGCCCTCCGCTTTTTGAAAGGGATGGAGGTACCGGCCAGACTGGTCGGCCCCATTGTGAACGACGTCCGCACGCTCCCGGCAGATCAGGCCGCTGACAGCGTCCGGAACCGCTTCCGGCTTGACCTGACAGCAAGCGGAGCGTCCGATCCTCAACTCCTTGCCAACACGACGGACCGCAAGAGACGGCTGCCCGGCGGCGGGCTGCCCGCGGACAATCTTGCGGCTTGGCAGGCGCGCCTGGCCGCGGATGCCGTCGCGCCGCGCCCGTCTGTCGACCGTGACGGCCTGCGGCGGGCGTTGCCGGACGGTCTGGTGGAGCGCCTGGCGCGAACCACATACACCCAACAAGTCCGTCCGGGCGTTCCGGTGGAGGGCGACGGTGTGGGAAGTGATGCGGCCGGCGCGTCTGCGGGCCTCGCCGCAAACTTGCGGGACGGCCCCGTCGGCTCGCAGACCTATCCTGGTCGGCAATCGGCGGTGCTCGATCGATGCGATACTCTGTTCAGCAGTCTTCCCCAGACGTGCGGCGTTCAAGGTGGGCAACGTTGCGAGACATTTTCCCGCGCGCAGTTCGGCGAGGTCGCGAAGATCACCACGTCCGGCGGTGGCGTGTGTTCGGGGACGCTGATCGGTGAGCGTTGGGTGCTCTCGGCGGCCCACTGCATCACGCCGGATTCGCCTGCCGACAACGCCCGGAACGGGCGTGGCGCCTTGACCAGCAAAGGCGACCTCACGCTGACAACCGAGCAAGTCGGGCGGAGCTTCGCCGTGGATTTTCCACACGCCGCAAAGCTGACGCGCGATCGTCGCGACGTTGAATCCGTGATTGTCCATCGGAACTGGTCGAGAACCGCCAAGGTAGCCGCTGGTGGGCTGTTGCCGAGCGGCAGCGTGGCCGACTACGTGTACAGGGCTGATCTCGCGTTGATTCGTCTGACCAGGGAACACGCCGTCCCGCTGGAGGCCGCCCTTCCGGCCCTTATACCGAAGGAGGATTTTTCCGGTCTCGTGACGACGGCGGGTTACGGGTTCACCACCGTGGAAAACGGTGCGGCAGGGCAACTCTGGGTGACATGGCCGACCCCACCTGTGCTGTCCACCCACGGGCAGCTCGAACTGCTTTTCAGTGGCGGCGGGCTCGTAAGCACGTTTTGCCGCGGCGATTCGGGTGGTCCGGCGTTTGCCGGCCGACACCGTGGGTGCGCTGCCGAGACACGGTCGGCAAAAGTGGAGGCGCCACGCCCGCGTCCTCTGGTCGGCGTCACCAGCTATTATTACGGCCAGTCGAGCGACACGGTGGACGCACTCACCAGCGCTCATTACTGCATGAATGCGCCGGTGATGCGTTTCGTTAATGTCACAGCACCGGACTATCGCGGTTGGATTTGTGAGATGACCGGCAATGAGGCCGACAGTTGCCGGTGATTGTGAATCGGCATGGAACAAGGGGCTCTTCCAAGTTTCGTGCGACCAAGCAGAGTTGAGTGGGGCGGCGCTGAACAGCCGGAGGGAGGCGCAATCCCTTGCAGATCAGGGAACGCCATATGGAAGGAAACCTCCTTCACCATGGTTGCGCCCTTGAACATCTGTCTGTCGTCGATCGGCTTTCTGCCCGATCTCCAAGTTCTGGATCATATCGATCAGAGCTTCCATCGGATCACCGTGCGTGCGCAGCCGGAAGCTGCCTCGGTGTCCTGCACCGGCTGGGGCACGCCGTCGCGCCGCGTAATCCGGTTGAAAGCGGCCACTGGTTCCATGGGAAGGCGGCCGGGGCATTCCGGTTGAAGCCGACCACGGATTCCCGTCGAAGGCGTCCACCCGCACGGGCTCGGCTTGCTTCTGGAGATGTTCAGCCCTCGGTACTCTCGCGGTCCTTTTCAGGCAGCGACGAGGAAAGCGAGACGTCGGCGCAGCGAGTGTCCATGCGCAAGATCCGAGCGGTCCCCAGGCTCACATTCGCGTGCGGCCTGTCCAAGCGTCAGGTCGCGCCCATCGCCGGGGTCAGCGCCACCACCGTGCGCGAGTACGTCACCCGCGCCAGGCCGGCCGGCCAGGGATGGCCGTTGCCCAACGTTCCGGCCGACCAACGGCCGCAGCCGGATTGGGCCGCCTTGCACCGCGAGCTGCGGCGGCAGGGCGTCACCCTGCTGTTGCCACCCTGCTGTTGCCACCCTGCTGTTGCTCTGGGAGGAGTAGCGGGCCCAGCATCCCAACGGCTTCAGCTATTCCTGGTTCTGCGACTGCTATCGCGCCTGGGCGGGGCGGGTGTCGCCGACGCTGCGGCAGGTCCATCCCGCCGGCGAGCGGCTGTTCGTGGACCACGCCGGCCACAGCATCGACCTCCTCGGTCCCCGAACGGGAGCGGTCCACACCGCCCAGATCTTCATCGCCGTGCTGGGGGGCGTCGAACTACACCTTCGACACGGCGACGTTGAGCCAGGGGCTGCCCGACTGGCTTTGAGCCGGTGCCGCAGGCATCCAACGCAAAGCGCTGGCAGGCGAGAAGGGAAGGCGAGACTTGCGAGCCGCCCTCGCCGCCCACACCGCCGTCTTCTCCTTCTTCGGCGGCGTGCCGCGCCAGGAGGTCTGCGACAACCTCAAGGCCGGGGGAACACTTGGACGCCATCGACCGGAAGCGGTGGACGCCGTCGCGCCGGAACCACCGTGCGCAATCACCGGAATATGCATCGATCCGGTCGATGATGTATTCATGTATGTAATTATCTCTTAAGAAAATATTTGAATCGCGATTCGCGGTGAATAATGCATATGAATGCTCAAGACGCGAAAAATAGATTTCATTTTCTTTAATAAACCACAAACATTGTTTGCGTACTGTCATATACAGCGAATATTTACACATCGTCACTACCGGGAATGCAAAGGTAATAAAATTGCTCTATATATAAATCAGTCACTTGCCCGATACGCGGGAACAGCCTAGGCGATAAAGCCACATAAGGTTGAATCAATATGTTGATTGTCAGAGCAGCGCCGTTCCAGTAGGATTC
>NZ_JBFUHT010000108.1:0-3260 GCF_056402275.1 Azospirillum sp. P4_B5 | reverse complement strand
CCGCTCTTGCTCAGCTCCGCGTAACGGTCCTGAAGATCGAACAGCCCAGCTTGACCGGCCATGTCCCGTCCTCCGTCACCCTCAAGCCAAGGGAATCACCAGAACGCCGGCAACGCTACGGTTTTTCGAGGTGTCCATCTGGCATGAGCACAATGCGATGGATACGACTGTCTCCTACGGCTGAATGGGAGCCCGGCCGCGATTTGGGGGACGGCCGGTACGAGATCCTTGGGCATCCGCGGGGAATGCGCCCGGTGGAGGTCGGCCCGCCGCTCGACGCCCCCACAGATCGGGCCGCGGCGGAGCCTGATCGCTGGACGGAATTTTTCGCCTCTCCCGGCATCGCGTTCCCGGTTCGCGACCAGCCCACGCCGTCAAGTGAGCGTGGCAGTCTTCTCGATATGTTGGCACAGGTAGAAGGTGTGAACGAAGGTCCCGAAGACCCGGACCCGTTCGCTGGTCGCGGTGATGACCGAGACGCGCTGCTGCGCGAGCTTCAGCGCCTCCGGCAGGACTGCGCCGAGGCCTATCAGGTGGTTGGCACGCTCGGCGCCGCCGTCGGCCTGCTCGATTCCGTCCCGCTCGCCAAGGCGCTCGACAACCTGTCAGCGGCCAGCCAAGGGGACGCCCGTCCGCATGAGGACCTGCTGCCGTTCATTCTGACCTGCAGCGACAAGGAGTAGCCGAAGCCTTCCCATGTGAAGAAGTCTGCCCAACATGTTTGCGTCAGTCCGGGTGATCGGCGGGCTGGAGAGGTGTGGTGAAAGGGGAACCTGCTCCGAGAAGCCACTCCCTTGCCAACACGCATGTTCAGGGTCATCATCTTGCGTGCTGGGGCTGTGCGGGTAGAGGGGCTTGCCCCGTCCCGGTCGAAATCCCGACAGCGCTGTAACGGGGCACGCCGCGGCGACAGCCGTAGGTCTTCGGACCAGCAGCTTTCCCCAGCCATTCGCCGTGTGGTTAAAGAGGGCACCAAGTTCGAAGCCCCTGATGGTCCGCTTTGCGCCAGGAGCGGAAATCGATCTCCCGAAATCCAATGTTCGAAATCGGCCGGGAGCCGAATGGCAGGTCTGGAACTTGCGAGGCCGGAGACCTGCCGTTCGTTTGGCGTTCAGTGAGTGGCGGGTTTGCCAATCCGTACGCTTCCGGTGAGCCTTTCAATTACCCACAAGCTGCGGCGCGATCTCCGAACCCAAGGTGATGTCGGTCAGGCGCGCCATCCCCCGCCACATGACGGTGTTTCCCGGCGGGGGATCGCAGCCGCGAGCGAGATAGCCGCCGAGCTTGGCCACTTTGGTGTACGCATCCGGTGAGTGACGCAGGTGCGGATCGAAGCGGTCAGCGTCCCGTTCGGTGGATTTGGATGAGTTCCTTGAGGTTCTCGACGCCATCCTCGGTCAGGGCATAGAACCACTGCTCGCCTGGGCCGAACACGGTCAGGCAACCGTCCTCCGGCTCCAACTCGATGGCGATGTCGATCAGCCATTCGACGTCCTCGCCGAGGATCTCAGCGACGCGCTCCATGGTCACGAGGTTGCGGGTTCTGGCCATGGTTCCTCAGGTCGCCGTGGTCGTCTCGCGCAGCCGCTTCCATTCCCAGGGCAGCAACTCGTGCAACTTGGTCTGCGGCAGATCGTTGATGCGGGCCAGGACGTCGGCCAGCCACGCCTGGGGATCGATGTCGTTCATCTTGGCGCTCACGATCAAGCTGTACATGGCGGCGGCGCGCTGCCCGCCTCGATCCGAGCCGCAGAATAGCCATGCCCGTCTGCCCAGAGCGATGCCGCGCAACGCTCGTTCGGCGGCATTGTTGGTCAGGCAGACCCGTCCGTCACGCAGGAAGCGGGTGAAGCCTTCCCAGCGGGTCAGCATATAGTCCATCGCCTTGGCCACCGGCGCGTGCTTCGACATCCCGGCCCGGGCCGCCCGCATCCAGGTCTCCAGTTCCTCGATCCGGGGCTTGGACAGCTCGGTGCGCAGCGCCAGACGGTCGGCCGCCGAACGCCCCAGCGCCTCGCGCTCGATGTCGAACAGCGGGTCGATACGCTGCACCGCCTCCAGCGCCAGCGGGGAGATCGGCGGTGCTCCCTTGCCGCGCCGCTTGTTAGCGGCGATGTCGGCCAGCTCGAAGAATTTCCGACGCGCGTGCGCCCAACACAGGGCCTCGGCCACGGGCTCCGGCTGGCGGCTCGCGTCGTAGAGGCGGTTGTACCCGGCATAGGCGTCGGCCTGCAGCACCCCGGTCCAGTTGGCCAGATGCGCCTCGGGATGCCCGCCGCCACGGTCGCGGGAGTAGTGGAACAGCGCCGCCGGCGCCGCCGCGCCCGCGAAGGGGCGATCGTCGCGCACATAGACCCAGATGCGGCCGGTGTCGGTCTTGCCCTTCGCCAGCACCGGCACGGTCGTGTCGTCGCCGTGCAACCGCTTCGCCGCCAGCACATGCGCGGCGAGCCGGTCGAGCAGCGGCTTCAGCACGCGGCATGCCGCGCCCACCTGGTCGGCCGCGGTGGACAGGCTGATCACCATGCCCTCCTTGGCGAAGCGTTCGCACTGGCGGTTCAGCGGCTGGTGCTGGCCGAACTTCTCGAACAGCAGCGTGGCCAGCAGGTTCGGCCCCGCCCAGCCGCGCGGCGTGGTGTGGAACGGTGCCGGCGGCTGGCTGATCGTCTCGCAGTCCCGGCAGGAGAATTTCTCGCGCACCGTCTGGATGATCGTCCACCGCGCGGGGATGCGCTCGGCCGTCTCGGTGATGCTCTCGCCCAGCTTGCACAGCCGGGTCGATCCGCAGCACGGGCATGCCGCCGGCGCCGGGATCACGACGCGCTCGCGCGGCAGGTGCGCCGGGAACGGCTTGCGCGATGGCGCCCTGCGGGTGATGCGGGCCGCGCCGGTCGCCTGTTCCGCCGCCAGATCGTCCTCGCCGACGCTGGCCTCCGCCTCCTCCAACTGGAATTCGAGTTGGTCGAGCAGTCGGGAGCTCCGTTCGGAGCGACGGCCGTAGAGGTCGCGCTGGAGCTTCTCGATCTGGAGCTTCAGGGTGGCGATCAGCGCCTGGTCGCCGGACCGTTCGGCCCGCGCCTGGGCGGCGTCCGCCTCGGCTGTCAAACGACATCAGGAACCGGCCCCCTGGCGACATGAGGAAAGGGCCCCCGGTTGAGCCCAGTGTCACTGCCGCTTGCAATCCATGGTGAGCAGCAGTTCCTGCGGGGCGGGCTCGGTCAAGCCCGCAGCCGCCGGAGGCGGAGGCCGAGGCGGAGGCC
>NZ_JBFUHT010000107.1:0-3287 GCF_056402275.1 Azospirillum sp. P4_B5 | reverse complement strand
CCCACGCGGCGGTGGCCTCCAGCCCGGCGGTCGGCGCCGCGGTGGTCCATGCCGGCGGCACGGCCCCGGTCGGCGGCACCACCGGCACGGCCTACGGCGGCAGCAACAGCGACCAGCGCTACGACCGCATCCGCGAGGCCCGCGCCCGCGGCTACGAGGGGGATCAGTGCGGGGAGTGCGGCAACATGACGCTTGTCCGCAACGGCACCTGCCTGAAGTGCGACACCTGCGGCTCCACCACGGGCTGCAGCTGAGGCCAGCCGGTTCCATCCCCGGCATGGCGTGGAAAAGGGGAGGTCCTCGGACCTCCCCTTTTTTCATGCGCGCTGGCTTCGGGGGCGCCGCCGTCGGTGGGTTGAACCCTGCGGGCATGGCTTTCGCCGCCGGCAGGGAGCCCCACCGGCGGCGGTCATCGCGAGCGGGACGGGGTCAGACCGGGATGTTGGGGAAGACGCGGCCGGAAAGCTGGGTGTCGGCCAGTTCTGCCGGGACGGCGTCACGCTCCTTCAGCCAGCGGGCGAACTGGCGGTCCGCGGAGTTGATGTGCAGCATCAGCCATTGCGGCAGGAAAGTCGCCAGATACTCGGCGATGTTCTCCTCCGGCACGTTGCCGGTGGTGAAGGCGTGCAGCTGCTCCCACGCCAGGGAATGCTGGACGAGATGGTCGGCCAGGAAGGGATAGCCGGCTTCTTCCATCACCTTCTGCTCGCTCGCGAAGTGAATCTCCGTATAGACCACCGCATCGGCCAGGGTGCGATAGACTTCCCCGCGGGAACGGCCTTCGGCGACGGCGACATGGAACGCCTGGACCAGCCCGATCCAATGCTTGTGCTGCTCGTCGATCTCCTCGACGCCCAACTCAAGATCGTCGCTCCAGACGAGATCCTGAAAATTCTCGGCGGGCATGTCCATGATCACGATGACTCGGCTTAAAGTGGTGACAGCGTGGGCATCATAAACACGGTCGTATGTGCATCAATGGTTTGAATTGAGATAAATTGTCGCGGCTTTGGTGTTTTGGTGGTGAGCTATGGCGCAAGCCGAGGGTTGTGTGTCCTTGCCGGACGCCGGGCGCGGGTCAATATGCGGGCCTGTGACGACACAGCCGACGGGATGCGCCATGCGACGTGCGATGAACCGCCGCCTCCGCCTTTTGCCGCTCCTCGCCCTGCTGGTGCTGCCGCCGCTCCAGGTCGCGACCGCCCAGGAGGCACCTCAAAACGCGGCAGCTCAAAACACACCGGCCCAACACGAGCCGAACCAGAGCGCAGCGAAGCCGGCGGAGCGGACCGGCAACGGCTTCGATGCCCAGCGCAGCGAGACCAGACACCAGCTGTCTTTGCCCTCCGGGCCGCTCGCCTACACGGCGGTGGCGGAGTTCCTGCCCCTGCGCGACGGCCCGCGCGAGGAGGTGGCGGCCCGCGTCTTCACCGTCACCTATACGCTGGATGGGGGCACGCTGGACGGGACGCCGCGTGGCCAGCGGCCGGTCGCCTTCGTGTTCAACGGCGGGCCGGGAGCCTCCTCGGCCTATCTGCATCTGGGGGCCTTGGGGCCGAAGGTGGTCGGCTTCAACGACGACGGGTCGCTGACCCGCCCGCCGGCCCCGCTGCTGGACAACCCGGACAGCTGGCTGGCCTTCACCGATCTGGTCTTCATCGATCCGGTTGGCACCGGCTACAGCCGGGGCATACGGCGTGACGGTGGAAAAGAGGAGGGCGCGCGGCGGGACGAGGACCCCGGCAAACGCTTCTGGTCGGTCGATGCCGACAGCCGGGCCATGGCGGAAATCGTCCGGCTCTGGCTCACCCGCAACGGCCGCTGGGAGTCGCCGAAGTTTCTGGTGGGGGAGAGCTACGGCGGCTTCCGCATCGCCAAGATGGCCAACCGGCTGATCGACGACACCGGCATCGCGGTCAACGGGCTGATCATGGTGTCGCCGGTGGTCGATTTCGCCACCATCCGCGGCGGTGGCGGGCTTCTGGTGCCGGCGCTGCGGCTGCCCTCCTACGCCGCCTCCGCCGCCGCCAACGGGCTGGTTCCCGGCACGCCGGAGCAGGCGGCGGCGGCGGCGGAGCGTTACGCCTTCAACGGCTACCTCACCGGTCTGGCCGGTCTGGACTACCGTCGGCCCGGCGCGGCGCAGGGCTTCTTCGCCGAGGTGGCGCGGACCACCGGCCTGCCGGAAGAGCTGGTGACCCGCTTCCGCGGCGAGATCCCCCCCGACGTCTTCGCCCGCGAGCTGCTGCGCGGGCGGGGGCGGGTCGCCAGCGTCTATGACGGCACCTTCAACGCCGCGGACCCCGACCCGTCGGCGGCGCGCCTTCCCTTCGATCCCTTCCTGAAGGGCACGGTGCCGACCTACACCACCGCCTTCGCCGCCTACGCTCACGAATGGCTGGGCGTGCGGACGGAGGTGCCGTTCGACCTGCTCAGCGACCGGGTGAATCGGGGATGGGAATGGCCGCGCTCCGGCCAGCCCAGCGCGGTGGACGATCTCCAGGCCGCCCTGACCCTGCAGCCCGCGCTGCGGGTGATGATCGCCCATGGGCGCACCGACCTCATCACGCCCTACATGGCGTCGCGCTGGGTGGCGTCCCGCCTGGAGCTGCCGGACGGGCAGGCCGACCGGGTCGCCGTGACGGTCCATGAGGGCGGTCACATGATGTACACCCGCGCGCCGGAGCGCGCGAAGCTGGCCGCCGACGCGCGGGCCCTGATCGAGGCCGCGCTGCGGTGAGGCGAGCGGGCGAAAGAAAAACAGGCGCCCCGGTCGGGACGCCTGCTGCGCAATGCTTTGCCTCGGCCTGTGGTCGCCGGCTGGACCTTGCCGGTTAGAACAGRCGCAGGATCGACTGCTGCGACTGGTTGGCCAGCGAGAGGGCGATGGTGCCGAGCTGCTGACGGGTCTGCAGCATCAGCAGGCTGGCGCCTTCCTCGTTCTGGTCGGCCAGCGTCAGCTTGTTGGCGCCTTCGACCAGCACGTCGCTGAACTCCTTGGTGAAGGTTTCGCGGGTCGTGATGATGTTCAGGTTGGTCGACAGCGTCTGCGAGGCCGAGCGCAGGCTCTGCTTCGCGTAGTCGATGCTGGCGACCGCCTTGTCGATGTCGGCGCGGTCGGTCCAGTCGTTTTGCGCGTAGTCCAGACGCAGGCCCTGGCCGCTGGTGGTCAGGTTCTGCGACTTCACCGTGATCGCGTTGGTGTTGCGCTCGTTGAGCTGCACCGTCAGATCGTTCGAGGTGTTGGCGTCGGTCACCTGCACCGAGACCAGGTTGGCCGCGGAATT
>NZ_JBFUHT010000106.1:0-3345 GCF_056402275.1 Azospirillum sp. P4_B5 | reverse complement strand
AAGAAGCCGGTCGTCGGCTTCATCGCCGGGCGCACCGCGCCTCCGGGCCGCCGCATGGGCCACGCCGGCGCGGTGATCTCCGGCGGCAACGACACCGCCGACTTCAAGATCGACTTCATGAAGTCGGTCGGCATCGCCGTCGCCGACAGCCCCGCCAGCCTGGGTTCCACCATGCTCAAGGTCTTCAAGGGCTGATCCGTTTTCGTCGCTGTGGTGTTTTCCCCGAAGTGACTGGCCGCGCCGGCAACGGCGCGGTCTTCTTTGTTGTGTATTCGGCAGGGAAGGGGCTGTTTCCGCGATGTGGAAAGCTGAAAACGAAGCGTTGCGGTGAGTGGTCTGACCAGTCATCTTGGTCTTGCACAGGGTGCTTCACCCTTTGTATCGGGCGGGTTGTTGCTCTGCATTTATGCGAGCCTCTCGAAATCACTGGCCGTGCTGGAGACAGCACGGCCATTTTTTTGCTCCTACCGATCGATCGTCCGGGCGAGGGCGAGGAAGCTGGCGATGTAGTCCACGCTCTCCTCGCCGCGGCGGACACCGAGGTGAATGCTCTTGCCGATCCCCGCGCTCCCAAGCCGCACGCAGCGGACGGGCAGACCGGCGCCATCCTCGCGCACCAGCCAGTCCGGCAGGACGGTGACCCCGCGCCGCGCGGCGACAAGCTGGAGCATCAGGTCGGTCGTCTCCGCCGTCTTGTGGCGGAGCGGCCGGCAATGCGCCGGGACGAGGAAGCGGGTGTAGATGTCCAGCCGCTCCAAGCTGACCGGGACGGTGACCAACTCCTCCGCGCGAAGGTCTTCAGGTTGCGCCACGCCCCGCGCGGCGAGCGGATGCGCCTCATGCACCACGAGGACGAGTTCATAGTCGAAGACCGGCGTGAACAGGACATCGGCGGTCTCGATGGGGTCGGGCGTGATCAGCAGATCGATTTCGTTGTCGAGCAGTGCCGCCAAGCCATCGAAGCGGAAGGCGGTGCGGACCTCGAAATCCACGTCCGGCCATTGGGTGAGATAGCGGGCGGTCATCCGCATCAGCCAGGCTTGGCAGGGATGGCATTCCATGCCCACCCGGAACGCCCCGCGGCGGCCCGACGCGAAATCGGCCAGAACCCGTTCGGCGTGCTCGAACTGCGGCAGCAGGCGCTGCGCCAGGGACAGGAGGTGCCGGCCGGCCTGGGTAAAGCGGAGGCTGCGCCCCTTCTTCGTCCAGATTTCGACGCCGCAGCGTTCCTCGAACTTGCGCATCGTGTGGCTCAGCGCCGATTGGCTGAGATTCAGGCGTTCGGCGGCGGCGGTGACGCTGCCCGCCCGATCCACCTCCCGCAGAATCGCGAGGATCTGGCGGTCAAGCATCCATGACTCCGGCTCATCCAATCATGAGAACATACCACTTCTATTCATGATGGCGGGTCGGTAAGCCTGGGGCAACCGCCACAGAGTCAGTCCCGAGGACCGTCATGAGCCAAGCCGCTACCAACCTTTATGCTCACGGAACGGCAAACGTTCTGCGCTTGGCGACCGCGCAGGCGCTGGCCGGCGCCAACGCGGTGGTCGTCTATGCGACGGGGGGCATCGTCGGGCACACGCTGGCGTCGAGCCCGGCGCTGGCCACGCTGCCGCTCTCCGTCTTCGTCGTGGGCATGGCGCTCTGCACGATTCCCGCCGGGGCCATCGCCCGGCGCCATGGGCGGCGCGCCGCCTTCCTGGCGGGGACGGGGTGCGGCGTGCTCGTCGGGCTGCTGTCCGTCCTGGCGGTGATTCTGGGGAGCTTCTGGCTGTTCTGCGCGGCGATGATCCCAGGGGGTGCCTACGCCGCCGTGGTTCTGTCCTTCCGCTTCGCCGCGACCGATTGCGTCGAACCAGAGCGGCGGCCGCGGGCGATGTCGGCCGTGATGGCGGGCGGGGTGTTTGCCGGAGTCATCGGACCGCAACTCGTCACCGTCACCATGGATATCTGGCCGCCGCACCTGTTCCTGGCGACCTTTTTCGCCCAGGCCGCCGTTGCGGCGCTGTCCGCCCTGGTGCTGGTCGGCGTGCGGCTACCGATGCCGACCACCGCGGAGGCCGCTGGGGGCCGCCCGCTCGGGGTCATCGCGCGCCAGCCGCGATTCGTCACCGCCGTGCTGTGCGGGGTCGTCTCCTATCTGCTGATGAACTTCATCATGACGGCGGCCCCGCTGGCGATGCGGCTGTGCGGCCTGTCGCAGGAGGTATCCAACCTCGGCCTGCAATGGCATGTGATCGCCATGTACGCCCCGAGCTTCGTCACCGGGCGGCTGGTCGAGCGGTTCGGCGCGTCCCGCATCGTGTTCACCGGCTTGGCGCTGATCGCCGCCTCCGCCATGGTCGGGCTGGGAGGCATCGACGTGGCGCATTTCTGGGGGAGCCTGATCCTGCTGGGCGTCGGCTGGAACTTCGGCTTCCTCGGGGCATCCGCGCTCGTCCTGGAGTGCCACCGTCCGGAGGAGAAGACGCAGGTGCAGTCGCTCAACGACTTCATCGTGTTCGGTACGATGGCCTTGGGGTCTTTCGCGTCCGGAGGTCTGCTGGCGGCGTTCGGTTGGGACACGGTGCTTTGGGTGTCCTTCGTGCCGCTGGCGGCGGCCATCGCGGCGCTCGCCCTCACGGCATCGTCCCGCGCCACGTCCGCGACCGCTTGAAAGCGGTCGACGCCTCGTCCGTTCGATTGCGAGAACACCATCAAGTCCCGCCCTCCGGGCAGGGCTGACCCTCCCGGCTGTCCGGTTTCCAGAAGCTGGAAAAATTTTCGGATGAAAAGCGCGACGCACCAAAAGTTCGTGTTGCCAACAATCGTGTCTCTGGCATACCATATGCCGTATCTGGAGCGCCACGAACGCAGGGACAGCGTGACCGGCTCTCCAGCACACCATTGAACCATGACTCGCATCGGCACGGAACAAGGCCGCCCATGACGCGGCGATGCGGACGCTCGCTCGGACTCCGCATCGCCCGCCCAAGGGGACCCTCATGCCCGGTATCAAAGCGTCGCAATCCCACGGGAGGGAATGATGGTTGGATCGACAGAATCCCAGAGGCCAGCTTTTAACAGTTCCGGCGGCAAGCAGGCGCCCATTTCCGACGGCGCGCGCTGGATGCAGATCGTCGTCGGCATCGTCTGCATGGTGGCCGCGGCCAACATCCAGTATGCCTGGACGCTGTTCGTGCCGGAAATCCAGGCCACCCATGGCTGGACCCGCGCCTCGATCCAGACCGCCTTCACCGTCTTCGTCGTCGTCCAGACCTGGCTGACCCCCATCGAAGGCTACTTCATCGACCGTTACGGCCCCCGCGTCATCGTCGCCTTCGGCGGCGTGATGACCGGCCT
>NZ_JBFUHT010000105.1:0-3422 GCF_056402275.1 Azospirillum sp. P4_B5 | reverse complement strand
CGATCTCCTCCGGCTGACGTAAGCGGACAACCTTGCTAATCTCGTCCATGGCGTATCGCTCCCTCGTGGAGGTTCTGGCAGGCTTCGTCACCCGCCTCGATACGCCGCCTTCTTCAGACCGTCATCACCCACTTTCCCGCATAGCTCCCGCGGTAGCGGCGAGGATCTGCGCCTCGCCGGCTACCGTCCGGCCGGTTTCCCGGCGCTCGCTGTAGCGGTCGGTCAGATAGTCCCTGCGGTCGCGCACCAGCAGGGTGAACTTCACCAGTTCCTCGATCACGTCCACCACGCGATCGTAGTAGGGCGAGGGTTTCATCCGGCCGGCCTCGTCAAACTCCTGGAACGCCTTGGCCACCGACGACTGGTTCGGGATGGTCACCATGCGCATCCAGCGCCCCAGCACCCGCATCGCGTTGACCGCGTTGAACGACTGCGACCCGCCCGACACCTGCATCACGGCCAGCGTGCGTCCCTGCGTCGGCCGAACGCCGCCGCTCTCCAATGGCAGCCAGTCGATCTGGCACTTCAGAATGCCGGTGATGGTGCCGTGCCGCTCCGGGCTGACCCAGACCTGCCCCTCCGACCATTGCGACTGCGCGCGCAGTTCGGCCACCTTGGGGTGGTCAACCGGCACGCTGTCCGGCAGCGGCAGGCCGCGGGGATCGAAGACGCGCGTCTCCGCCCCCATGCGCTGGAGCAGCCGCGCGGCCTCCTCGGTGAGGAAGCGGCTGTACGAACGCTCGCGCAGGGAGCCGTAGAGCAGCAGGATGCGTGGCGGGTGGGTGGACACATGCCCAGGCGTCAGCTTGCCGGGGTCCGGCGCCTCGAAGTAGGGCTCATCCAGGCTTGGGAAGCCCGCGCCGTTCTCGCTATCATGCTCAGACATGCTGACACTCTCCGGTGATGGTCCCATGGCGGAGCCGAGCCATCAGGCGCCGGCCCGCCCCTCGTACCAGGGCCTGGTCGCCTTGACGATCTTCACCACCGACAGCATCACCGGCACTTCGACCAGCACGCCGACCACGGTGGCGAGCGCCGCCCCGGAGCCCAGGCCGAACAGGCTGATGGCCGCCGCCACCGCCAGCTCGAAGAAGTTTGAGGCGCCGATCAGCGCCGCCGGCGCCGCCACGCACCACGCCACCCCGAACCGGCGCGACAGCCAGTAGGCCAGCCCGGCGTTGAGGTAGACCTGGATCAGGATCGGTACGGCAAGCAGCAGGATGACCAGCGGCTGCGCCAGGATCTGCTCGCCCTGGAAGCCGAACAGCAGCACCAGCGTGGTCAGCAGCGCCACCAGAGACACCGGCTGCAACACCGACAGCGCGCGGGCCAGGGCCGGCTCGCCGCCCGACGCCAGCAGCGCGCGGCGCCAGAGCTGGGCCGCGACCACCGGCAGCACGATGTAGAGCGCCACCGACAGCAGCAGCGTCCCCCAGGGCACGGTGATCGACGAGACGCCGAGCAGCAGCCCGACCAGCGGCGCGAAGGCGAAGACCATGATCAGGTCGTTCAGCGCCACCTGGCTCAGGGTGTARTGCGGCTCGCCCTCGCACAGGTTCGACCAGACGAACACCATCGCCGTGCAGGGGGCCGCCGCCAGCAGGATCAGCCCGCCGATGTAGGAGGGAATCTGCTCCGCCGGCAGCAGCGGAGCGAACAGGTGGCCGATGAACAGGGAGCCGAGCAGCGCCATCGAGAAGGGCTTGACCGCCCAGTTGATGACCAGCGTCACGCCGACGCCGCGCCAGTGCTCCTTGACCCGGCTCAGCGCACCGAGGTCGATTTTCAGCAGCATCGGCACGATCATCAGCCAGATCAGCACCGCCACCGGCAGGTTGACCTGGGCCAGCTCGGCGGCGGCGATGGCCTGGAACAGCCCGGGCGCCAGATGGCCGAAGGCGATGCCCGCGACGATGCACAGCGCCACCCAAACGCTGAGGTAGCGTTCGAAGAGGCCCATGGCGGGGCGTTCCGCCGGGGCGGCGTGGGTGTCAGCCGTCATGTCGGTGGTCCTGTCAGGAGGCGGGGACGACGCGCCGCCCGGCGGAGTCGACGACCGGCTCGCCGTCTTCCTTGGCGAAGGCGCCGCGCTGTGGAGCGGGGAGGAGATCAAGGACCGCTTCCGACGGCCGGCATAGGCGCACGCCGAGCGGCGTCACCACGATCGGCCGGTTGATCAGGATCGGATGCGCCAGCATGGCGTCCAGCAGCGCCTCGTCCGTCAGCGCGGGATCGTCGAGCCCGAGTTCGGCGTAAGGGGTGCCCGTCTGCCGGAGCATGGCCCGCACCGGAATTCCCATGCGGCGGATCAGCGCCACCAGTTCGTCCCGGCTCGGCGGCGTCTTCAGGTACTCAATCACCATCGGCTCGACGCCGCTGTTGCGGATCAGCCCCAACGTGTTGCGCGACGTTCCGCAGGCGGGGTTGTGATAGATGGTCACCGCGCCCCCGCCCACCAGCTCCTCGGCCGGCCGCGCGAGGTCGATGCGCAGGCAGACGGCGCTGCCCGGGCAAAGGCCGGCGAACTGCGCGCTGGTCTGGATGGCCGGCGGAGCCGAGGCCCGCTCCACCCGCTGGAAGCCGAGACGTTCGAAGAAGCCGGCCGCTCCGATGGTGAGCAGCCACAGCCGTTCGACCCCCAGCGTCACCGCCTGCGCGCGCACGGCCGCCACCACGATGCGGCCACCGCCGGCGCCGCGCCGCTCCGCCGGCATGACCACGGAACGCAGCAGGGCATCGGCGCCATGGACCTCCAGCCCGCCATAGCCGAGCGTCCCCTGGTCGTCCGCAACGCGCCAGAAGCGCCGGCCGGGCTCGTCGAGATCGTCGGTCGGCAGGCCGTTGGCCTCCAGCAGGCGGGTGAGCGCTGGGCGCTCCACGTCGGCCAGCGGGGTGACGCTTCCGGTCATGCGCCGTCTCCCCCGGCCATGTCGTCGAGCCGGCGCTTCAGGGCCAGCCGGTCGAGCGAGGCGAAGGGCAGGCTGGCGAAGGCCTGGATGCGGCGCTGGATCTGTCGGAAAACCGTGGCAGTGAAGGCGGCCTTCTCGGCGTCCGAGCCCTGGGCGCTCGACGGGTCCGGGAAGCCCCAATGCGCCGTCATCGGCTGGCCCGGCCACACCGGGCAGACCTCGCCGGCGGCGCTGTCGCAAACGGTGAAGATGAAGTCCATATGCGGCGCCCCGGGCTGGGCGAACTCGTCCCAACTCTTGGAGCGCAGCGTGGCGGTCGGAAAGTCGAGGCGCTCCAGCAGGTCGCGGACGTGCGGGTTAAGGCGCCCGGTCGGCTGGCTGCCGGCGCTGTAGGCGCGGAAACGGCCGCGGCCCTCGCGGTTGAGCAGGCATTCGGCCATGACGCTGCGGGCGCTGTTGTGGGTGCACAGGAACAGGACGTTGTAGACGCGGTCGGTCATCGCGGGATCGCCT
>NZ_JBFUHT010000104.1:0-3597 GCF_056402275.1 Azospirillum sp. P4_B5 | reverse complement strand
GCGGCGGCGGGAGCGGCGGCCTTGGCCGGGGCGGCCACGGCGGCGCCGGCCTCGCCGAGAACGCCCAGCAGGGCGCCGACGCCGACGTTGGCGCCGTCGGCGGCGACGATTTCCGCCAGCGTGCCGGCAGACGGAGCGTTCACCTCAAGCGTGACCTTGTCGGTCTCCAGCTCGACCAGCGCCTCGTCGGCGGCGACCGCGTCGCCGACCTTCTTCAGCCAGCGGGCGACGGTCGCCTCGGAGACGGACTCGCCCAGGGTGGGGACCTTGATTTCGGTAGCCATAAGTTCCTCTCGTACTTTCTTGTTCTACGCCTGGGCGTCGAGTCAGCGGATGACGAGCGCGTCTTCCAGAAGCTTCGCCTGCTCCTGGTTGTGACGCTTGAGCAGGCCGGTGGCCGGCGACGCGGCGGCCGGACGGCCGACGTAGCTGGGGCGCGAGGCCTTGTGCTCGATCGAGGTGAGGGCGCCTTCCAGACGGCGGTCGACGAAGGCCCAGTAGCCCTGGTTCTCCGGCTCCTCCTGGCACCACACGACCTCGGCGTTCGGGTAGCGGGCGAACTCCTCGGTCAGGGCGGAGCGGGGGAACGGGTAGAGCTGCTCCAACCGGACCAGCGCCACGTCCTTGATGCCGCGCGCCGTGCGCTCCTGCAGCAGGTCGTAATAGACCTTGCCGGTGCAGACCACGATGCGGCGGATCTGCTCGTTCGGCAGCAGGTCGGTGGCCGTCTCGCCGAGCACGCGGCGGAAGTTCGTGCCCTCGGCCAGCTCCGACAGGCTGGAGACGCACAGCTTGTGGCGCAGCAGCGACTTCGGCGTGAACAGCACCAGCGGCTTGCGGAAGGGCCGGCGCATCTGGCGGCGGAAGGCGTGGAACAGGTTCGCCGGGGTCGTCAGGTTGCAGATCTGCCAGTTGTCCTCGGCGGACATCTGGAGGAAGCGCTCCGGACGGGCCGAGGAGTGCTCCGGACCCTGGCCCTCGTAGCCGTGCGGCAGCAGCAGCACGAGGCCGGACATGCGCAGCCACTTCGACTCGCCCGACGAGAGGAACTGGTCGATGATGGTCTGGGCGGTGTTGGCGAAGTCGCCGAACTGCGCTTCCCACAGGGTCAGGCTGTGCGGCTCGGCCAGCGAATAGCCGTATTCGAAGCCGACCACGGCGGCCTCGGACAGCGGGCTGTCATGAACCTCGAACGGGCCCTGGTCGGGACGGAGGTGGTTCAGCGGGATGTACTTGTTCTCGGTGTTCTGGTCGTACATCACCGCGTGGCGGTGCGAGAAGGTGCCGCGGCCGGAATCCTGGCCCGACAGGCGGACGCCGTTGCCCTCGACCAGCAGCGTGCCGTAGGCGAGCGCTTCCGCGGTCGCCCAGTCGATGCCCTCGCCGGTCTCCAGCGACTTCTTCTTGGCCTCGAGCTGGCGGGCGATCTTCGAGTTGATCGCGAAGTCCTTCGGATATTCGCAGAGCTTGTTGCCGACCTCGCGCAGCACGTCGATCGCCACGCCGGTGTTGCCCTTGCGCTCGTCGTCGGTCTTCGCGGCCTCCAGGCCCGACCACTTGCCTTCCAGCCAGTCGGCCTTGTTCGGCTTGAAGGAGTTGGCGGCCTCGAACTCACCCTCCAGCTTCTTCATGAAGTCCTGGATCATCTGATCGGACTCGGCCTGGGTGAGGACGTTCTCCTCGACGAGCTGCTTGCCGTACAGCTCCCGCGTGGTGCCGTGGGCGCGGATCTTCTTGTACATCAGTGGCTGGGTGAAGCCCGGCTCGTCGCCCTCGTTGTGGCCGTGGCGGCGGTAGCAGACCATGTCGATCACCACGTCCCGCTTGAACTTCTGACGGAACTCGGCGGCGATGCGGCTGATGTGGACGACGGACTCGGGGTCGTCGCCGTTGACGTGGAAGATCGGCGCCTGAACCATCTTCGCCATGTCCGAGCAGTAGACGCCGGACCGCGAATAGGTCGGGTTCGTGGTGAAGCCGATCTGGTTGTTGATGATGAAGTGCACGGTGCCGCCGGTGCGGTAGCCGCGCAGCTCCGACAGGCCCAGCGTCTCGGCCACGATGCCCTGACCGGCGAAGGCGGCGTCGCCGTGGATCAGCACGCCCATGACCTGCTCGCGGTCCAGGTCGTTGCGCTGCGCCTGCTTGGCGCGCACCTTGCCCAGCACGACCGGGTTCACCCATTCCAGGTGGGACGGGTTGGCGGTCAGCGACAGGTGGACGATGTTGCCGTTGAAGTCGCGGTCCGACGAGGTGCCGAGATGGTACTTCACGTCGCCGGAGCCCTGCACGTCCTGCGGGCTGGACGGGTTGCCCTGGAACTCCGAGAAGACCGCGGCGAAGGGCTTGCCCATGAAGTTGGTCAGCATGTTCAGCCGGCCGCGGTGGGCCATGCCGACGACGACTTCCTTGAGGCCGAGCTGGCCGCCGCGCTTCAGGATCTGCTCCAGCGCGGGGATCATCGACTCGCCGCCCTCAAGGCCGAAGCGCTTGGTGCCGGTGTACTTCAGCTGGAGGAACTTCTCGAAGCCCTCGGCGGCGATCAGGCGCTCGTAGATGGCGCGCTTGCCGTTCACCGTGAACTCGGTGTGGTTGCGCCCGCCTTCGATGCGCTCCTGGATCCAGGCCTTCTCTTCCGGGTCCTGGATGTGCATGAACTCGACGCCGATGTTCCCGCAGTAGGTCTTCTGCAGGATCTCCAGGATCTGGCGCAGCGACGCCGTTTCCAGGCCCAGCGAGTAGTTCAGGAAGATCGGGCGGTCCATGTCGCCCGGGCCGAAGCCGTAGGTCGCCGGATCGAGTTCCGGGTGCGGCTCGCGCTTCTCGAGACCCAGCGGGTCGAAATGCGCGTTCATGTGGCCGCGCACGCGGTAGACGCGGATGAGCATCAGCGCGCGGATGCTGTCGAGCGTCGCGGCGCGCAACTGCTGGTGGCTGATGCCGCCATAGACCTGCTGGGCGTGGGCGACGAGGCCGCCGTTGCCGTTGGTCGCCGCCGGGGCGCCGATGCTTTCCAGCGAGGCGGCGACGGGGTCGAGCGCGCCGTTGGCGAGCGTGCCCTCCTCCAGGCTCCAGGACGGGCCGTTCAGCTCGTTCAGGACGGCGCGGGAGTCGTCGTCCAGCTCCCTGAAGAAGCCGTTCCAGCTCGAATCCACCGAGGAGGGGTCCTTCAGGAAGCGCGCGTACAACTCCGCGACGTATTCGGCGTTCGAGCCGAACAGGAACGAGGTCTTCTCCAGATTAGCGGACATATGTTTGCCTCGGGCGTTTGCCCGGTTCCCTCAGAGAGTTTTTTTGCTTGTCGCTGGGGTCCGGACGGCCCCCGGGATCTCCGGGAGGAGACACGGGGGCCGCCGGTCCTTCGGCAGTCGGCGGGAATATGGGGTCCCGCCGACCGCTTTATCAGCCCTTGAAGACCTTGAGCATGGTGGAGCCCAGGCTGGCGGGACTGTCGGCGACGGCGATGCCGACCGACTTCATGAAGTCGATCTTGAAGTCGGCGGTGTCGTTGCCGCCGGAGATCACCGCGCCGGCGTGGCCCATGCGGCGGCCCGGAGGCGCGGTGCGCCCGGCGATGAAGCCGACGACCGGCTTCTT
>NZ_JBFUHT010000103.1:0-3811 GCF_056402275.1 Azospirillum sp. P4_B5 | reverse complement strand
GGCCTCCACCGTCGGCAGGCCGCCGCCGGCCCCGGCCCCCTCGAAGACCCGGCGGGCGGTCTCCCAGGCCTCGGCCGCCGCCGCCGCGCCGTGGCAGAGGGATGTGGCCTCGTGAGCAAGGATCTTCTTGGCCTCGTTGATCTCCGATCCCCGGAGCGCCTCCAGCCGGGCGATCTCGTCCAGCGGCAGCTCGGTGAACAGGCGCAGGAAGCGGCCGACGTCCGCGTCTTCCGTGTTGCGCCAGAACTGCCAGAAGTCGTGCGGGCTGCGCCGGTCGGCGTTCAGCCACACAGCGCCCGCCGCCGTCTTGCCCATCTTGGCGCCCGACGCGGTGGTCAGCAGCGGCGTGGTCAGGCCGAACAGCTCCGTCCCGTCGACGCGGCGGGCCAGCTCGATCCCGTTCACGATGTTGCCCCACTGGTCCGACCCGCCCATCTGCAGCCGGCAGCCGTGGCGGCGCGACAGCTCCAGGAAGTCGAAGGCCTGGAGGATCATGTAGTTGAACTCCAGGAAGGTCAGCGGCTGCTCGCGGTCCAGCCGCAGCTTGACGGACTCGAAGCTCAGCATCCGGTTGACGGTGAAATGGCGCCCGATGTCGCGCAGCATCGGGATGTAGCGCAGTTCGTCCAGCCAGTCGGCGTTGTCGACCATCACCGCGCCGTTCGCCTCGTTGCCGAAGGACAGGTACTGGGCGAAGGCCCGGCCGATGCCGGCCATGTTGGCGGCGATCTGCGCGTCGTCCAGCATGGGGCGGCTGGTGTCGCGGAAGCTGGGGTCGCCGATGCGCGTGGTGCCGCCACCGATCAGCACGACGGGCCGGTTGCCGGTCTTCTGGAACCAGCGCAGCACCATGATCGACACGAGATGCCCGACATGCAGGCTGTCCGCCGTGGCGTCGAAGCCGATGTAGGCGCCGACCGGCCCCTGGCGCAGCAGGGCGTCGAGGCCCGACAGGTCGCTGCCCTGGTGCAGGAATCCGCGCTCGTCGAGCACGCGCAGGAAGTCGGACTGGAAGGGGCTGGAAGCGGCGGGGGTCGCCATGGTGCTGATCTCCGGACGGGAAGGGCCGCGTCCCGGGGATCATCTGTCGAAGCACATGCCGCCGGTCCGCGGCGGCATGGTTCATATGGTCAAGACTGAACGCGCCGCCCTATGGGAGCAGCGTATAATAGCGGCTGAAGTGGTGCGTGCGCGTCGTCATGACCGGGAAGCTAGGCGCGCGGGGGCGGGCCGTCAAGGGCGATCGGTTCCCACCCGCGTCCAAAAGAAGGATGATTGTTCCCTTTACGTTCTGTTTTGGCGCCGCTATCCTTCTGCCATGGACGAGATTCCGCGGCAGGCTCTGAAAGGACGGGGGGCGATCAGCAACCTGACCTCCCGTTACGAGCGGGAGACGCGGGTGCTGGCCGACGACGGCTGGGGCGAGAACGAAGCGTTGACGGAGACCGTCCCGACCCAGGTCTTCGACGACACGGCCCGTTCGGTCCTGTCGAAAAACACGTCGCCCGACGTGATCTTCGAACGCTCGGTGAACCCCTATCGGGGGTGCGAGCACGTTATACCAAGTTTGGCGTGACTGCCGAATTTGCCAGAACTCCTAAGCTTATTGCTAGCGCCTAAATGATATGCGGTAACCTAAAAAAGCGTAAATTCAGTTATTTAATGCGCTGTTATTCCTTAATTATTTATGCATATTTATGCCTCTACTCGATTGTGGGGGGCGCAGATCACATGCACACAATTTTCCTGTCGCCTCTGTTAGAAAGTCATGCTGCAGGTTATCCATCCGTTTGGCTGGAGCGGTGCCTCCATGAGGGTAACTGCTCACGGGGTTGGCAACGCTGGTGCTCAGGCGACGGCGAAAGCGCCGTTGACGAGGTCGCGTATAGCGTTCCAGGGGGACTGACCGTGCAAGCGAGCGGTTCCGGTGACGGATCGATAGCCGGCATGGATGCCCGGCCCCCAGGTTGATCGGAAGCCGTTGGTGACCTTGCGGAAGATGACGGAGGGGCGGATTTCCCGCTCGCTGCCGTTGTTGGTGGGCGGGACGCGACGGTCGGTGAGGAAGACAAAGAACTTGCCGCGCCACGCCTTGATCTGGCGCTGCAGGTCGCGTCCGGCGGGATGGGCGGCTGGAACGCCGAGCAGGGCATCAAGGCCGCGGTCGGCCCTGGCGGCGTAGGCGGCCAGCGTGCTGTCCTTCAAGGTGGGGCGGCGCTTGCCGATGCGGATGGCCCAGCGCAGATGATCGCGGATTCTGGGAGCGACGACGGTGTCGCCGCAGTCGATGGCGTACTGGACGTCGCGCAGGACATGGGCAAGGCAGACTTGGTGGGCGTCCCCCAGTTCCTGCTGTCCGGCGTAGCGGTCCGATACCCAGACCTCCGGCCGATGCTCGCCCAGCACCTGGGCGGCCACGCTGCGGGCCCGGCTGGGGACGATGTCGTGCAATACGGCCTTGTCGGAAGGAAAGACCCACTGCCAGTGGGTGACGCCGTTCACCCGCGTGGTGGTTTCGTCCGACGCGATGACCGGCGCGGTCAGCAGCTTGGCCTTGATCGCCGCGCAGGCCGTGTCGAACGCCGTCCCCATCCGCCGGAAGCTGTTGGCGATGGCGTCTTCGGAGATGCCCAGCCCGAACAGTTCCCGGAGCATCCGCGACAAGCGCTCGAACCCGACATGATGGCTGTGGTGCAGGTAGGCCAGCAACGAGCGGATGCCGGGACCGAACGGCGTGCCCGGCGGCATCAAAGCCGGAGGCGCGGCCCGGTAGCGCCGCCCGCAGTCGCCGCACCGGCCACCGAACAGTTCCACCCGCGTCACCACCGGGCGGATGACCGGAAGGTCGATGTGATCGTAACGGTGACGGCAGCGCTGAGGCATCCCCGATACCGCCATCCCGCAATGGGGACAGCTCTCGGCCAGACGCCGTTCCGTCCTGTCCGGATCCTCGCTCAGTGGGCGCGAAACGCCGGGACGCGAGGGACGCGGCTTGCGACGGCGCTTGGCCGCCGCCTTCGAGCCGGGGCGACCCGGGCCGTCCTGCGACGGCGGCGTATGGGAATTCGACGACGTCTTGCGCGGCTTGCCGACCAGCGCCTCGAGTTCCGTGATCCGCGCCGCCAACCGCTCGATCAGCGCCGCCTGCTCCAAAAGCAGGGCGTCCTTCTCGGCATCACTCAGGCGGTGGCGCGGCGGCTTTTCCATCCCAACGTTGACTCATATCCAGCGAGAGCGTGCAACCCATTTCGCCAGCCCCGTGAGCAGTTACCGAATTGCTGCATGATCGTACTGTCATGTCGGTGTCGCGCAAGGGGCTGCTGCTGGCGCGGTTCGGTGTGACCGCCGCCTTTCTTGTGTTTCTTCTTTTCGGCGATGTTCTCGGCCTATCCGACTATGGAATATGAATCGCAGTGGGCTTCGCTCTGGTATTGGTTACTCTACATCGCGCCATCAGTTGGAAATCTACCAATCCGGGCGCGTGAACGAGGGATACTCAGGCGTTGACCTACACCCTCGCCACATTGCAGGGTGTGGTTGTACAGACCGCTGTGGTGTTCTCAGACGTTGGTGCAGAAAGGCCGGGCTGGTGGCGGTCGGGAGGGCGAGCGGGTATAGAAGCGGCCCGCTGAAGCCGAGACCCCGATGCCCCACAAGGCCAACGAGCCGCGCCGCCACAAGATCCCGGAGGCCCGGTACCGTGTGGAGAACTGG
Source organism: Azospirillum sp. P4_B5 (assembly GCF_056402275.1). Lineage (NCBI taxonomy): Bacteria > Pseudomonadati > Pseudomonadota > Alphaproteobacteria > Rhodospirillales > Azospirillaceae > Azospirillum > Azospirillum sp. P4_B5. The sequence continues at coordinate 97 of NZ_JBFUHT010000103.1, read as the reverse complement.
GCGGCCTACGATGCGGCGCTGCGCCGGCGGGGCGACCTGACGATCTGGGTGACGCCGGAGGCGATCGCCGCGTGGACGCCGCCCGCCACGGGACGGG
>NZ_JBFUHT010000102.1:0-3877 GCF_056402275.1 Azospirillum sp. P4_B5 | reverse complement strand
TTCCACCACGAGAGGATCATCGCCAATGAGCGCTCCTGACGCCAACGCCCTGCGGCCGACCATCAGCCTCTTCGGTGCGGTGACGCTGGCGATCGGCATCGTGGTGGGTGCCGGCATGCTGGCGCTCCCCGGTCTGGTCTATCAGCAGGCCGGAGGGTGGGCCCTCTGGTCGTGGTGCCTGGACGCGGTGGTGGTCGCCCCGCTCCTGGTGGTCTTCGCCAGCCTTGGCCGACGCTTCCCCTCCGCCGGCGGCGTGTCGGGTTTCGTCGCGGAGGCCTTTCCCTGGGCGGCCATCGGCACGTCCTACCTGCTCCTGGGCACCTTCGCGCTGGGCATCCCGGCCATCGCGCTGACCGGCGCCACCTACATCGTCCAGGGCCTCGGGATTGACTCCGCCACCGCGCCGGCGTTGACCGCCGCGGCGGGAGCGGTCCTGCTCGGCACCGGTCTCCTCGCCACCTGGGCCGGCGCGAAGTTCGCCGGCCGCCTTCAGGACATCGTGGTCATGGTGCTGGCCGGGTGCCTGATCGCGGTGGCCTTGGGCGCGGTCCCGCACTGGGGCGCCATCGACTTCCGCGCGGGCTCGCCGTCGCTGTCCGGTCTGTGGGGCGGGGCGGCCCTGGCCTTCTTCGCCTTCACAGGCTGGGAGATGCTCGCCTTCACCGCGGAGGAGTTCAAGAACCCCAAGCGCGACTTCCCCATCGCCGTGGTGCTCAGCTTCGTGGTGGTGACCGGGCTCTACCTCGGCATCTCGGCGGCGGTGCAGGCGCTCGTGCCGCTCGACAGCCCACAACTCGCCGGCGCGCCGTTCCTCGCGGTGGTGGAGAACCTCGCGGGCGGGCGAGTGCCAGGCGTGGCGGTCGCGGTTCTGGTGACCGGCATCATCGTGGTGAACCTGAACGGAGCCTGCTGGGCGGCGTCGCGCCTGCTGTTCGACATCGGCCGCCGCGGATGGGCGCCGGCCTCGCTCCGCCTGGGCACGGTGAATGGGAGCGGGACGCCGCGGGCCGCGGTCGGCGGAATGGCGCTGATCTTCGGGTCGGTGCTGGTCGCGCAGGCCGTGGGGATCGTCTCGCTCGAAACGCTGCTGATGACGGCGGGGCAGAACTTCTTCCTGCTCTATCTCGCCAGCGGTGCGGTCTACGTGGCCCTGGGGCGCTCCGCCGCAAGCCGGATTTTCGGTGGCCTGGCGGTCATGGGATGCCTGCTGTTCGCCAAGGCCTACGGGTGGGGGCTCGTCTACGCGGTGATCGTGTTCAGCGTCCCCTATCTCGCGAAAAGGATCTTCCGTCCATCCCGGACGGCCGGCGCCGATGCGCCGACCGGTCCCTGACTCCACACGGGGCAGGCACCGCAGCGGCCGCAAGCCGCCACGGTGCCGACCTGTCGCGTCTTCGCCTACCAAGGGCCGAGCCATGAACGATGAGATGTCGACCGCACCCGGCAACGACGACCAGGACGGGACCGGGAAGAAAGCGAACCGCCGGAGGAGCGAGCCGTCCCAGCGGGTCGGCAAGACGCAGTCGCCGATGATGAAGGCGGCGCTGGGGCAGGTGAACCGGGGCATTGCCATTACGCCGGGCCGCAGCATCAGGATCGGCGGTCGGCGAACCACCATCCGCCTTCAGGATGCGCTCTGGGATGCGCTGCGGGAAATCTCCAAACGGGAGCGCCAATGCGTCGACAGCCTGTGCACCGAGGCCGCCCGCAAGCGTCCGGCGGGTTTGTCGGTCAGCGCTGCGGTTCGGCTGTTCATCGCGCAGTATTTCCGTGAGGCCGCCAACGATGATCCCCTCGACACCGAAGCGCCGGGGACGGACGTCCCGTTCGACAGGACGAGGGCGGGCAAGGATTGGAACGGGTGATGGACCGATGGGGTGCCCGGTAAAGACGCTCCAGTCGCAGGCTGGTTGCCACACCGCGCGCCCATAGGTGGATTCGGCGGGGACGCTTTTCCCCGTATGGCATACATTGGGAAGAAGGGGATGCATCCAGCCCCACCGTGCGGATGCCGCTCCGCATCGTTGATGGTGATTGGTGCCGCTGATGAACCGCCGCCTTTTGTGCCTTGCCGTTCTGGGGCTCACAACCGCCGCTCCCGCGGCGGGCCAGGAGGTCGTCACGTGCCAGTCCTGGCGGCACCAGCCCATTGACGTCACGAGCGACAGCCGGATCCCCGCCTTCGTTCCGGACCGGGGCTGGGTGAGCGTTCACCCGCGCGGTGTCGAAGGGCCCCGGCCCGATGGCCATTGTTCCACCGAACAGTTTCTTGCCCGCCTGACTCAGACCACGATCGTGCTCACCCTTCGGAGCGCCCGGCTGGTGGCCTTCTGCGCTCCACGAGATGTGGGTCCCGAGGACGTTGAGGCCATCGTGCTCATCGATGGCGTCGACCTGCAACGCATTCTGGCCGATGCGGCGTTGGCCCAGCCCGCGGACGGCACGCCGCGCCGCGATTGGTGTGCCCGTTGACACGGCAGCGTTTTGCATCCGGAGCCGGCGGACGCGGCTCCGTCCAGTCGAGTTCGATGAGGACACCAAGCCCTTCATTCCGCAACGGCCGCACCGCGGACCCGGCCCCAACCGACGCAGCGCCGCATCGGGGTCTTCGGCGGCGGCACAATCGGGCGGTCCGCTCCGCTGGTGAACGTCGCAGTGTACCGTCCATGCAGCGCCATACCCGCGGTGCCAGGGAGCAGTCATTTGTCCGTTGTGCTTCTCCGATCGTTTGAGGAGCATGAGGCCGCCGCACCCCGGAGGTCCCATGCACCACGACACGCTGCTCTGCCTCGACATCGAGACGATGCCGGACCGCCAGATCCTTCCGGCGGACTGGCCGGCGGAGAAGTTCCCGCCGCCGCATTGCCATCAGATCGTGGCGATCAGCTTCGTCGAGGCGGCCATCGACCGGTCCTCCGGCGTGGAGCGCTACCGTGTGACCGAGTGCCGGTCCGGCGGTGACCTCGACTACGACGAGGAGCGGCTGATCCGCGGCTTCTGGAAGCACTTCGCCCGGATGCTGCCGCGGGTGGTCACCTGGAACGGGCGCGGCTTCGACCTGCCGGTGCTGCGCCTGCGCGCGATGGTCTACGGTGTGCCGGTGCCGGCATGGTTCCAAACCGGCGACAAATGGAACGGCTACACCCAGCGCTACCAGCCGGACTTCAACTGCGACCTCATGGAGCAGGTCGCCGACTACGGCGCCTCACAGCGCATCGGCCTGCAGGACATCGCCGACCTGATCGGCCTGCCCGGCAAGATCGGCGGCCACGGCAGCGAGGTGGCCGACATGATGGCGCGCGGCGAGCTGGAGAAGGTTCGGGCCTACTGCGAGTCGGACGTGCTGACCCTCTACGCCGCCTATGTCCGCTGGGTGCTGCTGACCGGGCGTACCGACCCGGCCGGGCACAACGCCAGCGTCGACAGCTTGGTGGAGTGCCTCGTGCGCGAGCGCGCCGACCGGCCACATCTCGGAACATTCCTCGACCTGTGGCAGGCCTCGACACGGCCCGCCCCGATGCATGTGCCCGTGCCGCGCCCCACGCCGGTCGCCGAACCGCCGCATCTGCCGAGCGAACACGTCCTCTGACGCGGTGTCGGCTCGGTGGATCGCACCGCTCGCCGGTGTGGAGAGCGGAGACCGATCCCCCACGGAGGATCAGAGGTCGAGGACGATGTCGAAGGTGCCCTGGACGGCGCCCGCCTCGAGGCCGTCCGCCGCGGTCAACGGGATGATCACGCTGCGGCGCGCCTGCGGGTCGCGGATGGCGTTCAGCAGGCCGTCGCGGGCGTTCAGCGGTTCTCCCGCGACGTACATCTGCGTCACGAACCGCCCGGTGCCGGGCACGATCACCGCGTAATGGATGTGCGGCGTGCG
>NZ_JBFUHT010000101.1:0-4098 GCF_056402275.1 Azospirillum sp. P4_B5 | reverse complement strand
AACAACGCGATCATGGGCGACGGTGACGTGATCAACAGCGAGACCGGGCGGGAGCAGGGACAGCAGAGATTTTGACAAGGAAATCAGAGCACTCAGGAAAGGGATGCCGTTCCCCCTATGTGCTCACTGTCGCCCGCAAGTGCACTCACACTGCACCAAAAACGCGGAAGGACCAGTTACTGAAGTCGTTTGACAGTTCCGCGTCCACAAGGTCGAGAAAGTGGCTGGCATCCTGTCGAAGCTCGGCCTCACGGGCCGTATGAAGCTGCATTATCGGAAAGAGCTCGAACGCCAGCAACGGAGCAGCGATGAGCAGGAGGAATGACAGCAGGCGGTTGGCTTTTTTACGAGGCGCTTGCTTCCATAAGGACTTCAGCAATTCCTGTCTCCAAGGGCCGCCCTTTTCTTCCCTGGAGCATTATACAAAAATACACCGGTATGTGATTAGATAAAAATATCGCCGCTCCAAAGGATAGGCATCGGCATATGCCTTGAGGCAGAATTGTCAGTCCCATCAAAAACCGTCTCAACCGCTTTCCCACATCTCATCCGGAAGAACGCCTCCCTATGAAAATCAATCTTCGCTCGCGGAAGCTCGCAAAACTTTTTTAAGCAATTGCTTTGCTTTCCAGCGCTGGATTATATTTCCATGGCGCAGCACCATCTCGGCGTAATTCTTCGCCATAGAGGAAAAACACAGAATGCCTTCTTTTTGGGCAGCCTCGTCGGTGCACGCATACTGAGCCTGACGGAGGCATAAGTAAGCGGTCCGGCACCCATCGAGCGCTATACTTGGCGGAAAATCGACCATCGTGCCGAGCCTCGTAGAAGCAATGTTGAACAAATTTTGCGCAAGATAACCAGGACGGTGGCGAACGATTCTGCATGGTTCGCGTTATCAGATGAATGACCCCATGATTGCTACCTCTTGAGCTGCAAGGTTGGCCATCGCCCCGCCGCGAACCGCTCGTCATGAGCAGCTGCCTGTGGAGGCGCCCATTCAACTCCGGCGCATCGGGTGGCTCCAGCGAAAGAACATCGTATGATCAGACCATAGACACCAAGCGGTGGTCCGGCCAGGACTCGGATTCAAGAGCTTCCACACCGCTCGGCAGATCATCGCCGGCGAACAGATCATCGCCATAGTCCGTTACGGTCAGGTCACCGCTGTCGGGCGTCTTGGCAAACTGGACCCTTAACGACATGAGGAACTGGACCTCCTTCTGAAGAGGGAGGCCAGCATGTCGGTTGTTGAAGAGAGCGTTTTGCCGCGGGGGAATGATCCGCGGAGAGACGTGATGAGGACGCCGGAAGAGGTTGCGGCCATGCTTCGGCTCCATGCCTTGGGCTGGGGTGTCCGGCGCATCGCCACGGAACTCGGGTGCAGTCACATGACGGTGCGGCGCTACCTGGAGGCGGGCGGCTGGACGCCGGCGAAGGTCCCGCCTCGGCCCAAGACGCTGGATGGGCTGGAGAGCTGGCTGGTCGAGCGCTTCCGGCGCCATCGCGGCAACGCCGATGTCGTGCGCCAGGACCTCCAGCGCGAGCACGGCCTGCGCGTCGGCCTGCGCACCGTCGAACGCGCCGTGGCACCGTGGCGGCGCGAGCTGGAGGCCGAGGCCCGGGCCACGGTCCGCTTCGAGACGCCGCCGGGCCATCAGCTGCAGATCGACTTCGGCGAGTTGCGCGCCGCCGTCGGCGGCGAACCACGGGGCAAAATCTACCTGTTCGTCGCCACGCTGGGGCACTCGCGCCGGCTCTACGTCCGACCCTTTCGCCATGAACGGCAGTCGGCCTGGCTCGATGGCCTGGAGGGCGCCTTCCGGCACTTCGGCGGTTTGCCTCAGGAGGTCCTGCTGGACAACGCCAAGGCGCTGGTCACGCATCACGATCCGGAAACCCGCGAGGTGCTCTTCAACGAGCGCTTCCATGCCTTTGCCCGCTACTGGGGCTTTCGGCCGCGGGCCTGCGCACCGTATCGGGCTCGCACCAAGGGCAAGGACGAGCGCGGCGTCGGCTATGTGAAGCGCAACGCCATCGCCGGCCACAGCTTCGCCGGCTGGGCGGCGCTGGAGGCACATCTGGCGTGGTGGATGCGCGAGGTCGCCGACGTGCGCGTGCACGGCACCACCGGCGAGCCGCCGGTCGAGCGGTTCCTGCGCGATGAGGCGCATGCCTTGCGCCCACTGGAGGGGCGGCCGCCGTTCCGGCAAATCCGCGAGCTGACCCGGCAAGTCCACGCCGATGGCTTTGTGGACGTGGATACCAACCGCTACAGCGTGCCGTGGCGCCTGATCGGCACGGCGGTGACGGTGCGGGTCAGCGACAGTCAGGTTCATGTCTTCCAGGCCGGGGTGGAGGTGGCCCGGCATGCCGAGCGGCATGGCCGCCGCGAACGAGTGATCGATGCCGATCACCGCGTTGGCCTGCTCGGCGCATCCAAGCCGCCCCCGGCGGCGGCGGCGGCCGAGTTGCTGCGACCGCTGAGCGAGTACGAGCAACTGATCGGGGGAGGCTGGTGATGGACGCCGACCATCTGCCCGAGATGCTGGCGCGCCTGAAGCTGACGGTGCTGCGCGACCGCCTCGACACGCTGCTCGACGAGGCCGCCCGGCGCGAGCTGAGCCTACGCGAGACCCTGGCCCTGCTGTGCGAGGCGGAAGTGGCGCACCGGGAGGAGCGGCGCATCCAGATGGGCCTGGGCATCGCCAAGTTTCCCTTCGTGCGCACGCTGGAGGGCTTCGACTTCGACGCCCAGCCGTCGCTCGATCCCAAGCAGATCCGGGACTTGGCGGCGTGCCGCTGGGTGGCCAACGGCGACGCCCTGCTGCTGCTCGGGCCGCCGGGGGTGGGGAAATCGCACTTGGCCGTGGCGCTCGGCCGCGAGGCGGTGCGGCACGGCTACTCGGTGCTGTTCGTGCAGGCGACCGAGCTGATCACCGCGCTCGCCCGGGCGCACATCGAGGGGCGGCTGGAGGACAAGCTGGCCCACTACGCCAAAGCCAAGCTGCTGATCGTCGATGAGATCGGCTACCTGCCGTTCGAGCCCAATGCCGCACACCTGTTCTTCCAGCTGGTGTCGCGCCGCTATGAGCGCGGTTCGATGCTGGTGACCAGCAACCGTTCGGTCAGCGAGTGGGGAACGGTGTTCGGCGATCCGGTGGTGGCCACCGCCATTCTCGACCGGCTGCTTCACCACAGCCACGTCATCACCATCCGCGGCGACAGCTACCGGCTGCGCGAGAAGCGGCGGGCCGGCCTGCTCAAGACGAATCCGGCCCCGGCGGTCACCGAAAACACACTATGACGTTCGAGGGTCCAGTTCCTCGTGTCGTCCCCGGTCCAGTTCCTGAAGTCGTTTGACAACCGCCGCTCCCATCAACAACATTCCGGCCCCGTCGGCCTTCATGAGGACCTGTTCGGCGCGATCACCTGACGGCGCCGATACCGGGGTCCCGCGTGCCCACTACCCGATGTGCGACCGAATTCGATGAAGTCCAGCTGCTATTGACGACGATCAAGGCTGCCCGTTCTCCACGCTCGCAGCATCCATATCGGGCCCGAACCTCCAACTGATACGACGGAAGCGACAGTGCCAATGAATAAAGCCCAAATCGGACTGCTGATCGTCTCGCCGCTGCTGATCGGCATGGTTGTGCTGATGTATCGCCAGGGTGTCATGACGCGAAGCAGCGCAGCGCTCGCCGTGCTGGCTTCAGTCGGCACGGTAGCGTGGCTATTCTTCACTCAGTAAATTGTGTCCGTTTTCGAGGCGGAACGCCAGGAGGGACGGTGGTTGCCCACGTCAAAATGCGTATTCCGGTGATTGCGTGCGGTGGTTCCGTCGCGAAAGCGTCCACCGATTCCGGTCGATGGCGTCCAGGTGTTCCGGCGGATGACGTCCACTCCGCGCGGGGGCAGCCTCGGCTGGCTGCTGGGTGACGTGCGGGGGCATCGTCACATAAACTGCGGGGCTGGCGAGCCGGAGGTGCGCCGGGCATGGTAGCGGGATGAGACGCGAGCCCGATCCCCACTACCGCCACCGCTTCCCAGCCGAGCTGATCGCGCACGCAGTTTGGCTGTACCACACGTTCCCGC
>NZ_JBFUHT010000100.1:0-4098 GCF_056402275.1 Azospirillum sp. P4_B5 | reverse complement strand
GCGCCCGCGCGATGGCCGGCATGTCGCCCGGCAGGCGCGGCGGGCGCCCGACGATCTCCGTCACCACCAGCGCGCCCATGGGCAGCTCCGGCCCCGGCGGCAGGACGGCGGCCAGTTCCGGCGTGTGGCCGCTGGGCGCGGCGCGGCGGAAAGCGGTGGCCTGCTGCTCCAGATTGGCGAAGGGGTCGAGCCCGAGCTGGCTCCAGCGCGGGACGCGGGCGACCAGGCCCTTTCCCGACAGCCTCACATGGTCGTGCGCCACGCCCCGGCGCGGCATCGGTTCCAGCGCGCCTTGCGGCAAACCGGCGAAAGCCGGCAGCCGCGTCAGGGCGCCGTGCAGGCCGGCGGTGCCGGTCACACCTGATGCTCGCGCAGGCGCGGCATCAGTTCGACGAGGTTGCAGGGGCGGTGGCGGTTGTCGAGCTGGAAGACCAGGATGTCGTCCCAGGCGTCGCGGCAGGCGCTGGGCGAACCCGGCAGGGCGAAGATGTAGGTGCCGTTGGCGACCCCGCCGGTCGCCCGGCTCTGGATCGTCGAGGTGCCGACCTTGGCGTAGCTGAGCTGGCGGAACAGCTCCCCGAAGCCGGGGATCGCCTTGTCGAACAGGGCCTCCACCGCCTCCGGCGTCACGTCGCGGCCGGTCACCCCGGTGCCGCCGGTGGTCAGCACCACGTCGATCTCCGGATCGGCGATCCAGGCCTGGACCTGGGCGCGGATGGCGGCGATGTCGTCCTTCACGATGGCGCGGGCGCCCAGCCGGTGGCCGGCGCCGGCCAGCCGCTCCGCCAGCGCGTCGCCCGAGCGGTCGTCGGCGAGCGTGCGCGTGTCGGACACGGTCATGACGGCGATGTTGACGGGCAGGAACGGGCGGGTTTCGTCAATTTTCGGCATCGGCGGATTCGGCGTGTTGCGCGACCTGGGTGGACCGGGCCGCCGGGAAGACATCCACCGGCATATAGACCGGCCAGCCGCCCGCCGCAACGGCGTCCAGCGATTCGATTTCCTGCCCCAGCCGCAGCCGGTAGATCCAGAAGTTGGCGACGACCTTCTCGACGTAGTTCCGCGTCTCGGCGTAGGGCAGGCTCTCGATGAAGAGCAGCGGGTCGTTGCCGATGTCCGACAGCTCGCGGCGCCAGCGCGCCAGCGTGCCGGGGCCGGCGTTGTAGGCGGCGGCCAGCAGGAACAGGTTGTTGCCGATGTCCTGGCTGTTCAGAAGCTCCGCCATGTAGCGCTGCCCAAGCTCCATGTTGGTGGAGGGGTCGAACAGGCCGGTGCGGGCGGCGTCGGCCTCGCCGATGTCGGCGTTGCGCTCCTGCACATGCTGGGCGGTGGCCGGCATGATCTGCATCAGGCCGGTGGCCCCGGCGGAGCTGACCAGCCGCGGGTCGAAGCGCGATTCCTGCCGCATCACCGCGAAGACCAGCGCCCGGTCCACGGCGAAGCCGTCGCGCGGCTTCCAGTGCGGCACCGGGTAGAGGGCCGCCGTGTAGGGCGCGCCGTCCGGACCGGCCACCGCGTTGCCGACCTGGAGAGCCAGCCCCGGCAAACCGGCGCGGTCGGCCAGCGCCACGAGAGCCTGCTCGGCCAGCGCGTCGCCGCGCGGGTGGATGCGGCGCAGCTCCAGCTCCGCCGCCTCGCGCTGGCCGGCCTGGATCAGGGCGATGGCGCGGGTGCCGCCGGGCAGGGCGGACAGCGCCTTCAGATGGTCCCCGGTCAGCTCCGGCGTGCGCCAGTTCAGGTCGCCCGAACCGCCCAGCTTGCGGTGGGCGAGCAGGCCATAGAAGGTGTGCGGGTAGCGCGCCGCGGCGGCCAGATGGGCGCGGGCTTGGTCCTCGCGGCCCCGGCGGGCGTGGGCGCGGGCGGCCCAGAAGCCGGCGGCGGAGGCCAGCCAGGGCGACTGCGGGCCGGCCTCGGCCAGATTGGTGAAGTGGCGGGCGGCGCGGTCATACTGCTTCAGCCGCCAGGCGGCGAGGCCGGCGATCCAATGCGCCTCCGTCAGCGCCGGGCCGGAACGGGCGGCACTGGCCGAGGCCAGCGACAGCGCCTGCGTCACGTCGCCGGAGTAATAGAGCGAGGCGGCGATCCGCGCCCGCGCCTGGTCATACTGCACCGAGTCGAGGCCGCGCCCGAAGTCGTCCTGGTTGAGCAGGGCGAGCGCCGCCCCCGGCTTCCCGGCGCGCAGCAGGTCGGTCACGCGGGACGGGGTGGGGTGGTTGGTGCGGCTGGCGGTTCGGCTGCGCGGGGCGACGGAGATCCTGGTCTTGTCCCCGTCCGCCTCGGCGCTCTTGTCCGAATCGCCCTGTTCCTCGTCTGAGACGCTTTCCGGCAGCGGTTCGGGGCGCAGGCCGCCAAGCCGCTCCAGCGATCCGGTCAGCCGCTCCCCGTCGCTGCCGCGCGGCGGCTTCAGGGCGCGCTGCTGGCCGGCGGGGGCGCGGCGCTGGGCCAGCGCGTGGATGCGTTCCGCGCCCGGCAGGTCGCCGTAGCGCTGGAGCCAGCCGGCCAGCTCGTCGTAGCCGGCCTTGCGGTCGGGGTGCAGATAGCGCTGGCGCAGCACATGGCCCATCAGGCGGCGGTCGCGCAGCAGGCGGATCTCCCAATCGGCGCCTTCCCACTCGCCCCGTTCCTGGAGGGCGAAGATGCGCCGGTAATGGCGGGCATCCTCTTCCGTCAGCTGGACGGCGCGCGCGTCGGCGTCCGTCGCCAGAAGCAGGTTCTGCTCGGCACGATCGAATCCCGGCGGGACGACGGGTCGTCCATCCGGCGCGTGGATCACAAGGCCGGCCTGGGCCGGACGATAACCGCCCGTCGGGTCGGGTGCTGCGCACAGCGCCAGCGCCACCCCCGCCATTCCCAGGACCTTCCGCCGCAGCGAGACGGTGTTTGCTGCGCTGCACAATATCCGGAACATGGTATTCGAATAACCGCAGTGGACGGGAATCGCAAGAAGATGATTCCCCAACAGCGGTCAACGCCGTCTGTTCGCAAGGGTTTTCAGCAACTTAGTGGGGGCGGAAAAATGGCTCTAGCCCAGTGGGAAGACCCTTTTGGCGCAAGGTCATGGGTCTTTCTGTGCCGTTTGGCGCAACGGCATAGTGGCGACTTGGTAAACCACTCCGATCTTTCGAAGTACTTGGGCAATGTTTGGAATATCTATGGATCTCGAATGTTCGAAGGAGTGCGCAAGAATAAACGCAATAAGCGGGACATTTTAGAAATCAGCAGCGTTAACCATCGCTGTGGTGTTTTCCCCCACCCCGGCCCTCCCCCGCTGCGCAGGGGAGGGTGCCTTACGCAGAGTGGCGGCGGTTCCCTCCCCTGCGCAGCGGGGGAGGGTTAGGGTGGGGAAAAACGACGATTGCGGCGACTCAGCCCGGAAAGCGCTGGCGCAGCGTCAGCAGGTCGCGCCACGCCTCGCGCTTGGCGATCGGATTGCGCAGCAGATAGGCCGGGTGCAGCATCGGCAGGACCGGCAGCGGGCCGGGCAGTCCGGGGGAGGCGTAGTCGAACCAGCGGCCGCGCAGGCGGGTGATGCCCTCCGCCCGGTTGAGCAGCGTCTTGGCGGAGGTGCCGCCCAGCGGCACGAGCACCTTCGGCCCGATCAACTCGACGTGCCGCTCCAGGAAGGGCAGGCAGGCGGCGATCTCCGCCTGGGTCGGTGAGCGGTTGCCGGGCGGGCGCCAGGGCAGGATGTTGCTGATGTAGACCTTGCTGCGATCGAGCCCCACCTGGGCCAGCATGCGGTCGAGCAGCTTGCCGCTGACCCCGACGAAGGGCTTGCCCTGCCGGTCCTCGTCCTCGCCCGGCGCCTCGCCGATCAGCATGATGTCAGCGGCGGGGTTGCCGTCGGCGAAGACCGTGTTCATCGCCGTCGCCTTCAGCGGGCAACCGTCGAAGGCGCGCAAGGCCGTTTCCAATTCCTCCAGGCTGCGCGCCTCGGCGGCGCGGGCGCGGGCGCTCGCCCCGGCCTCGCTGGCGCCCAGCGGCAGGTCCGCCGTGACGGGCGCGCCGAACATCGACGCGCCGGACGGACCCCCGAACGCCGACCGCGACGCCGGCGCGGGGCGCGCCGCGGCGGGCGGCAGCGCGGAGGCTCCGGCC
>NZ_JBFUHT010000099.1:0-4527 GCF_056402275.1 Azospirillum sp. P4_B5 | reverse complement strand
CCGGAGCCCCACCAGCGTGCCAACCGTGCCCGCTCGGCGGTGCGCTCGGCCGTCGAGCATGTGTTCGCGGACCAGAAGGCGCGTATGGGGCTGTTCATCCGCACCATCGGCCTGGGTCGCGCGACGGTGAAGATCGGGATCACCAACCTCGCCTACAATTTCCGACGCCTGATCTGGCTCGAGGGGCGAACTGCGCCCGTATAGCGCCGAAACCGCTGCATATTTCCGCATTCTCGGCCAGAAATGGCGCTTCAGCACTCGGAAGACGGGGCCTTTTCGCCCGAACGCCCTCAGTCTCGCCATCAACCGACGCTGAACGTCAGTCTATCGAGTTGTTCAGATGCTCGCGCAATGACTCTAAAGTGGCCCAGGATTATTCTAAGTATGGGCGTACTAAGTCATCGCGTGTGTTTCGTTGTTATCAATTCATTGTGATTTCGATTCTCTTCATTAATCCAGAAAGACACTGTTTGACAAGTGGGTTTTGCCCTGACAGGCCGTCACGGAAGCGGATGTTGCTCAATCGGAACGGAGTTCACTCATCAAACGAGCGTCGGCGGAAGCCGAGTCGCGGACATTGCGGTCGTCCGACGGCATCCATTCGCACTTCCGCAATCGGCAGGGGGCGGTTCGAAAGCCGGTTCGGTGTCCGATCAGAGCCTCGGATCGTGGCGGCCGTTCGACTGGCAAGCCACCGGGGCTGTTCGGCTTTGGTTCCATGCGGGAGCCTCCTTCTCCGCCGTTTTGCAAACGTTTGGTTTCAAGCTCAATCAAATGGAGACATCTTACCGTGCAGCCTATCCTAATCCGCCCTACGTATGCGTGCTCTCAATAAAAGCAAGAAACTGTTGTAAAAATAGGGACTTGTGCGAGCAGGGAGGAGTGTTTCAAACCAGTAACGCGTTTTGGAATCATCTTATATACCGATAATTAGGCCTGATGGTGCATTGATCCATCTTAGACCGGTGTTGATGCCGGCTGCGTGGCGTGAGGGCCGAAAGACCATGGCGAATCCAACCTTCACTATGATCGGCACCAACAGTTTCGGCCTCTCCGACATCGGAAGCGAGGCCGCTCCGGTTCTGGCGGACCTTGATGGTGACGGCGATCTCGATCTCCTGGTCGGCAACGCGGACGGAAACACGGTCTTCTTCCGCAACAATGGAACGACGCTGTCGCCAACCTTCACGCTGGACAGCACCAATCCTTTCGGCATCCCCAACGTCAGCCAGGGCGGCGCGCTTCCCACCGTCGTGGACATCGACGGCGACGGTGATCTCGACCTGTTCATCGGCAACCACGCCGGCACCACCCTGTTCTTCCGCAACAATGGGACCTCGCCGCAGGCGCCGAACTTTTCCCTGGAAGGCACCGGCCTGTTCGGTATCCAGAACGCCGGCAGTTACGGGGCGCCGAGCTTCGCCGATCTGGACGGCGACGACGACCTCGACCTGCTGATCGGCAACATTGCCGGCGACCTCCTCTATTTCCGCAACGACGGGACGACTCTGTCGCCGACCTTCGTGCTCGCCGGCACCAACCCCTTCGGCGTGACCCGCGATGCCGACGGCTATTCGTCACCCGTGCTGGTGGACATCGACGGGGACGGCTTCGTCGATCTCATCAGCAAGAGTTCCATCCACATCAACACCGGGACGGCGGCGGCGCCGACCTTCGCGCTGCTCGCCGGCAACCCATACGGGAGCAGGGGGCCGGGGGCGTACCCGCGGCCGGCCCTGGGCGATCTCGACGGCGACGGCGACCGCGACATGGTGGTCGGCGTCGATGACGGCACACTGGAGTATTTGCGGAATCTCGCGCCGGTCGTCGTGACGCTGGGTGATGGCGGCAACACGATCACCCTGTCGCAGATCAACACGCTGACCGGCGGCACCGGAACCGACGTGGTGTCGCTGCTGACCGTCGGGGCGACCTACATCGTCACCGGGGTCGAAACGCTGACCGGCAGCACGGCGATCGACCTGGTGTTTCTAGGCAGCGGCGGCAATACGATCGAGGTGAGCCGGGTCGAACAACTGAACGGCGGCTCGGGCACCGACGTCGTCACGCTGGGCAGCCTTGGCAACACGCTGCAGGTGAGCGGTCTCGAAACGCTGACCGGCGGCATCGGCACCGATGTGGTGCTCCTGGGCAGCCTCGGCAGCACGCTGCTGGTCGAGGGCATCGAAACGCTGACCGGCGGCATCGGCGCCGACGTGGTGACGCTGGGCGGCGGCGCCAGCACGCTGACGGTTTCGAAGCTGGAAACGCTGACCGGCACCCTGGGCACCGATGTAGTGACCTTGGCCAGCGGCGGCAACAGCACGCTGGTGGAGGGCATTGAAACGATGATCGGCGGCACCGGCACCGACATGGTGACGCTGAGCAGCGGTGGCGGCACGCTGACGGCCCGGCTGGTGGAGACCGTGATCGGCGGTTCCGGCACCGATCTCGTGACGTTCGGCAGCGGCGGCGGCACCATGACGGTCCGGTTGGTGGAGACCGTGACCGGCGCCGCCGGCGTCGACACGCTGATTTTGGGCACCGGCGGCGGCACGGTTCTGGTGAACGCGATCGAGACGCTGACCGGCGGCACCGGCGCCGACATGGTGACGCTGGGCAGCGACGGCGGCACGCTGACGGTCCGGCTGGTGGAGACCTTGACCGGCGGCTCCGCCAATGACATGGTGACGATCGGTACCGGGGGCAGTTCGACCACGGTGATCGGGTTCGAAACGATCATCGGCGGCAGCGGCACCGACACGGTGAGGCTGGGTGACGGCGGCAACACGCTGTTTGTGTGGCGGGTGGAGACGCTGATCGGCGGCACCGGCACCGACGTGGTGAGGTCCGGCACCGCCGGCAACACGATTAAGGTGTCCGGCATCGAGTCGCTGACCGGCAGCTCCGCCACCGACAACATCACGCTGGACTCCGGCGGGAACACCATCTGGGTGAGCGGCCTCGAAACGCTGCTGGGCGCCACCGGGTCCGACATCGACGTGGTGACGCTGGCCGATGAAGGCTCCACCATATTGGTTGGCCGTCTGGAAACGCTGATCGGCGGGTCCGGAAAGGAGGTGGTGACGATCTCCGCGACCGGCGCCACCATGGAGGTGAGCGGCCTGGAGACGCTGATCGGAAACTCCGGTGTGGATAACATCGCGCTCCGCGACAGCCCGGGCAACACGCTGGCCGTGTCGCGGTTGGAGGTGCTGACGGGCTCTGCCGGTACGGACGTGGTGACCCTGAGCGGCACCACCAACAACACCGTGACGGTGAGCGGCCTCGAGACGCTGTTCGGCAGCGACGTCAGCGACATCGTGACGCTGGGCAGCGGCGGCAACACCATCGAGGTGTCGCGGGTCGAGACGCTGTTCGGCGGTTCCGGCACTGACCTGGTGACGCTGGGCAGCGGCGGCAACACCATCCTGGTCCGTCTGCTGGAGACGCTGACCGGCGGTTCCGGCGCCGACGTGGTGACGCTGGGCACCGGCAGCAACATGATGACGGTGAGCGGCGTCGAAACGCTGACCGGTGGCTCCGGCCTCGACATCGTGACGCTGGGCGACAGCACGGGCAACACGCTCACCGTGTGGCGGATCGAGACGCTGATCGGCACGTCCGGCACCGACGTGGTGACCCTGGGCAGCGCCGGCGCCACACTGCTGGTGGACGGTGTCGAGACGGTGACCGGCGGCCTCGGCATCGACATGGTGGAACTGGGCAGCGCCGGCAACACGCTGCTGGTGAGCGGCGTCGAAACGCTGGCCGGTGGTATCGGCACCGACGTGGTGTCGCTGGGCAGCGCCGGCAACACGCTGCTGGTGAGCGGCGTCGAAACGCTGACCGGCGGAACCGGTACGGACGTGGTGACGCTGGGCAGCGACGGCAACACTCTGGCGGCGACGCTGCTGGAGACGCTGATCGGTGGAACCGGTACGGACGTGGTGACCTTCTCCCCGGCCGGCAACCAGGGAACGCTCTTCGTTTCCAATGTTGAAACCGTCTACACGCCGTTCCAAACGCTGACGCTCAACGGTACCGACACGCTGATCGTGCTGTCGGCGAGCCCGTCCACCCCGGCGCTCAGCCCGGCATCGGACAGCGGCATGTCCGGAGACGCAGTAACGAATGTCTCACAGCCCACGCTTGTAGGGACGGCCGACACCGGCAACGTCGTGCATCTGTACGGAAACGGTCTCGAGATCGGGACGGGGACAGCCAACGGATCCGGCACTTGGTCGGTGGTCCCCGGCACGACGCTTGCGGAAGGGGTTTGGACGCTGACCGCCAAGGTGATCGCGTCCGGCGTCGAAAGCGGGACTTCGGGGCCTCTCCTCGTGACCGTCGATACCAGCGCCTCCGCCCCGACCGGGTTGGCTTTGGCGGCTTCGTCCAACAGCGGGTCCACGGCGGACATGGTGACCAGCGTGACGGCTCCGGTGATCACCGGGACGGTGGGCGAGGCCGGCGTGGTCGTGCTGTACGAGGGTGCGACGGCCTTGGGCACGGTGACACGGTGAC
>NZ_JBFUHT010000098.1:0-4980 GCF_056402275.1 Azospirillum sp. P4_B5 | reverse complement strand
GGCGGGAGCAGGGACAGCAGAGATTTTGACAAGGAAATCAGAGCACTCAGGAAAGGGATGCCGTTCCCCCTATGTGCTCACTGTCGCCCGCAAGTGCACTCACGCTGCACCAAAAACGCGGAAGGACCAGTTCGGGATGTCGTTTGACAACTTCCCCACCACGAACGTGCTCTGGACGACCGCCGAAGAAAAAACTTGACCTTCCAGCGGCTGGAAGCATCACGGTGAATACGGGGCCAACCAGGAGGAAGGGATGTCGAAACTCAAGATCGGTGGGATAAACCTGTCGTGCCAGTGCTCAGGCTGTCACAAAGGCTGCCGAGACGGTACCAAGGGGCGAATGCACCCTTGTAAACCTGAAAGCTGGCAGAGTGCACGTTGGAAACGGTGTCGATGCAATCACCGTCCGTTGGGCGGCCAAGGACACCAACAAGCACGACCTTCGCGAGACGGCGTAAAACTGCCGCGGCCGAAACCGCCCGAGCATCGTCGCGCATCCAAGGTCTCCAACTCTTGGGTGGCCCCGACGAGCATTGGGGTAACATTCTAACGGCATCCTCAGCTGAACCTCTGCGTTTTCGTCAGGCACTTGCGCTCTCAGTGTCAGCGCAGCTATGTTGAAACAACACGGGCACGGTCCGCGGACATGGGTTCAACGGCAGGCATGCGTCTCACTCGTCTCCTGACGGCAGTGTTGTTCGGCGTCCTCCTCGTCGGCTGGGGAGCCTTCGCCATGCCCAACGCCGCGGTCGCCGCTATGCCACACCAGGCGATGGCGATGGGCGCCGAAGCTACGGTCGACTGTGACCAGCAGGCTGAACACCGAGATCATCAGGATCACGGCACGGACCATTCCAAGCTCACCCACGACGGGTGCTGCGCGATGGCCTGTGGCATGTCCGCCTTGGCCCCAACCCAACTGCAGATGATCCCCATAGAGTGGACAACCGCCGGCCTTCTATTCGGCGACGATACGCTTCGCGACCGGACCGTTTCCCCCTTGCGCCGTCCGCCCAGACCGGCTGCCTAAGGCCACACTGCGTAAGCAACGCGGAGTGAGGCTTTCTGCGCTTGTCCCCATCGGCGGAACGAGCCGACCCCAGCGTCGAACCAGATCACGGTTTCTAAGCGGGAACGATCGCCTCGCAAGCCCCAGTGGCACCTGCCACCTGGAATGCTCGCCTGGGCTCGCCGGCTTCATTCTCGTGCCCAGCCGTGGTCGGTTTGCTCGCTGACTGCCATTCCATCGCTGCCAATTTCGGCACTTCCAGTGCTGGTCGGCCAACCGACACCGGCACCGGAAGGCGAATCCCTTGTGGCGACTCCGCATTGGAATCGTCACCAGATGAAGGACACCCAAAATGCGTCTGAACAACCGGACCCTGTCCACCGCCGCCGCGCTGATGATCGGTGCCAGCCTCCTCGCTGCTCCGGCTGCGACTTTCGCCGCCCCCGGCGGGGCCGGACACAAGCATGACACCGCCGCCATTGGTGAGCCTGCCAAGGCGACCGCCAAAACGCGGACCGTCCAGATCACGATGGGCGACAACTACTACGAGCCGAACACCGTCCAGGTGAAGGCGGGCGAAACGGTCCGCTTCATCGTCACGAACAAGGGCGAATTCCTGCACGAGTTCAACATCGGCACCGCCGCAATGCACGCCGCCCACCAGAAGGAGATGGCGATGATGATGGAGCACGGGATGCTCACCCCGACCGGCATAAACAAGGAGATGGCCAACATGGACCATTCCAAGATGCCGGGCATGGAAGGGACGTCCATGAAGCATGACGACCCGAACAGCGTCCTCGTCGAGCCCGGCAAGACCAAGGATCTCACCTGGAAGTTCACCAAGAACGCCGTCCTTGAGTTCGCTTGCAACATACCCGGCCACTACGAGTCCGGGATGGTCGGCAAGGTCGACATGCAGCGCTGAGGGAGGACCACATGCACATTGCACCTCGCGGCCTCTCCCGCCGGGATGCCCTGAAGCTCGCCGGAGCGGCGGGCTTGGCGGGCATCGTCACGGTCTATCCTGGGCGCCATGTCTTCGCGGCCTCCGGCCCGCCCCTTGAATTGGCGGTCGAGCGAACCCGCATCACCATCGACGGGGAGACCAGCAACGCCATTGCCATCGGCGGTTCGATTCCGGCACCGACGCTCCGATGGCGCGAAGGGGAGGAGGTGGTCATTCATGTGACCAACCGGCTGAACGAGCCTACCTCGATCCACTGGCACGGCCTGCTGCTTCAGGGCGTCATGGACGGGGCGCCGGGCTTCAACGGCTACCAGCCGATCATGCCGGGACAGACCTACACTTACCGCTTCAAGCTCCGGCAGGCAGGGACCTATTGGTACCACAGCCATTCCGCCTCGCAGGAGCAGGAGGGCATGTACGGCGCCATCGTGATCGAGCCCGCCGACCGCGACCCGGTGCGGGCCGATCGCGACTACGTCGTCCTGCTCTCCGACCACACCCCCGAAGCACCGGAGGCGGTGCTGCGCAAGCTCAAAGTCAGCGAAGGGTACTACAACAACAATAAGCGAACCCTAGTGGACCTCTTTCGGGACGCCAGCCGCGATGGCTTTGGAGCTACCATGCGCGACCGGCTCGACTGGGGCGAGATGCGGATGGACGCGACCGATCTCGCCGACGTGACCGGCTATCGGTTCCTCGTTAACGGTAAGGGGCCACGGGACAATTGGACGGCGCTCCACAAGCCAGGCGAGCGCGTGCGGTTGCGGATCATCAACAGCTCCGCGATGACGATCTTCGACGTCCGCATTCCCGGCCTCCCGATGACGGTCGTGGCCGCTGATGGGCAGAACGTGGTGCCGGTGAAGGTGGACGAGTTCCGCTTCGGCGTCGGCGAGACCTATGACGTCATCGTCATGCCCACAGAGGATAAGCCCTTTACCTTCTTCGCCGAGCCGATCGACCGCACGGGCTTCGCCCGGGCCACGATTGCAACCAGCCAGGGCGTGGAGGGCGAGATCCCGGAGCGGCGCCCGCGTGCCGTCTTGACGATGGCCGACATGGGGATGTCGCATGGCGGCATGGATCATGGCTCGATGGCTGGCATGGACCATGGAGCGATGAAGGGCATGGACCATGGGGCGATGAAGGGCATGGACCACAGCAGCATGCCCGGCATGGACCATGGATCGATGGCTGGCATGGACCATGGGGCGATGGGGAGCAAGGACCAGGCGACCGGATGGGCCGACGCGGGCACGCCGCCCGGCGCGAAGGCGCTATCCTACGCCGATTTGAAGTCGCTCACGAAGAGGAAGGATCTCCGCGAGCCCTCGCACGAGATCGAGGTCCAGCTGAATGGTATGATGTCCCGATACATCTGGACCCTGAATGGCAAGAAGTTTGATGAGGGCGCCCCGATACGGGTGGCCTACGGAGACCGCGTCCGCATCAAGTTCGTCAACACGACCATGATGGCTCATCCCATGCATCTGCATGGCATGTTCGTAGAGCTTGAGAACGGGCAAACGGACAGAATGCCAAAAAAGCACGTCGTCCTCGTGCCTCCTGGTCAGAGCACCTCAGTCCAGCTGTCGGCGGACGAGCCCGGCGAATGGCCGTTCCACTGCCACCTCCTCTACCACATGGCCTCCGGCATGATGACGCGGTTCATCGTCGAGCCGAGGACCGCGAGCCTCTGAGCGGGAAGTAAAACATGCGAACGATAGTGATGAGCCTGGGAAGGGCTGTGCTCGTGGCTGGAGCCATCGCCCTGTCGCTTTCGACAGCGGTCGCACGGGCCGCCGAAGAGCCCCGGCCCGACCATCAGGCCGAACGGTTTCATGAGGAGCCGCCGATCATCGGGACCTTTCTGGTCGACCGTCTGGAGCATCGCTGGCGGGACGGTGAAAACTCGTTGGATTGGGAGGCGCAGGGCTGGATCGGCGGTGACACCAACAAGCTCTGGTTCAATTCCAAGGGCAGCAAAGTGGTCGACGGAAAGTTGGAAAAAGCAGAGTTCCAGCTTCTCTACAGCCGCATGGTCTCAGAGTTCTGGGATGCACAGATCGGCGTGCGGCATGACGTGCGACCCGAGCCGCAGAAGACTTATGGCGTGCTCGGGTTTCAGGGGCTGGCACCGTACTTTTTCGACGTGACCGCTCAGCTGTTCGTCAGCGAGGATGGTGATTTCAGCGCCCGCCTTGAAGCAGAGTACGATCTTCTCATCACCCAGAAGCTCATCCTCCAGCCGGTGGCTGAGGTGAACGCCTCGGCCCAGCGGGTCTCGGAGATCCATGTGGGCCAAGGCATCAACAATGTCGAACTCGGCCTGCGGCTGCGCTATGAGTTTGCCAAGGAGTTCGCACCCTATGTTGGTGTAAGCTGGGAGCGTAAGCTGGGCGAGACCGCCAACATTGCCCGTGGTCACGGCGAGGACCCGAGCGACCTGGCCTTCGTAGCCGGTGTTCGATTCTGGTTCTAAGCATGACCGGGCCSGTCGCGCAAAGCGACCGGCCCCCCAAAAAGGAGACAGGCCAGAGAGCTTTGAACCGTGCCGGGCTTACCGGAGGCCATTTGGCATAAGCCAAGCGGCCACGACTCGAGGACACCACTAACGGCGGACCAGCAGAACCTCAGGGATCGTAGCGGCCGTGGGCCACACGGAACCAGTGCTCCGCGTGCTGACGACAGGTTTCGGTTTCGACGGAATCGCCGGATCGCTCAGCATCATCGGCGCGGGCGAGCCACTGGCCATATTTGTGCTGTGCAGAACCATTGACCTTCTGGCGCGCGCGCCGGGGCTCCCTGCGCGGCCTGCCGTTGGGCCCCTTTACCGAACCGGGGCTGCCGACTGTCAAACGACATCCCGAACTGGTCCTTCCGCGTTTTTGGTGCAGCGTGAGTGCACTTGCGGGCGACAGTGAGCACATAGGGGGAACGGCATCCCTTTCCTGAGTGCTCTGATTTCCTTGTCAAAATCTCTGCTGTCCCTGCTCCCGCC
>NZ_JBFUHT010000097.1:0-5038 GCF_056402275.1 Azospirillum sp. P4_B5 | reverse complement strand
CCGTCACCAGCGCCTCGCGGAACAGCCAGATCGTCGTCCGGTCCGGAACCCGGTCGCCCAACCCCAGCCCGAGGAACCGCATGAACGACAGCCGGTCGCGCACCTGATACTCGGCCTGCTCGTCCGACAGGCCGTACAGCGCCTGGAGCCCCAGGATCTTGAACATCATCACCCCGTCCAGCGGCGGCCGCCCGCCCCGCGAGCGATCCTTGCGTCCCAGAGCCGCGTCAAGCGTCGGACGGAGAGCCTCGAAATCCACCACCGACAACAGACGCTCAAGCGGATCGCCGCTCTTGCTCAGCTCTGTGTAGCGATCCTGCAGATCGAACAGTCCAGGTTGCCCGGCCATGCTCCCCCACATCCCACTTCAGACCAAGGGAATCACGGGAACGCCAACAGCGCTACCGTTTTTCGAGACGTCCGAACGCGGTTCTCGAAGCCGAAATATGCAACCCTGGGCCGTGGCGGGGTGTCGCAGGGGATGCCGGGCCGGTGCCATGCTCCCAGCGGGACGGACAATGAGCCGCTTGGTGGCCTCATCAGCGTCCGCCTTGTGATTTGTGGTGTTTCTCAGTCCTTTGCAGGTCATTCACCCCTTCGACCCCCTCGCTCGGGCAGGCGATTTATTGAGATTGTGACAAAAGCGGTCAAAAACTTGGAAGGGATCGGGGCGTTGCGCCGGCTTCAAATTCTTGACGATCGTCAAGTAACGGGAACTTGAAATCTGGGACGTTGGCTTCAGAAGCAACAAACGTCCTGGATCGCATCATGAAAACCAAGAGCTTCCTCGCCACCGTCAGCGCCGCCGCCCTCATCGCCCTGTCCGGGGTTGGCGCTGCATCGGCCACCACGCTGTACGCCGAGCCGAAGGTCAAGGAGCCGGCGGTCGACATCGTCCAGGACCCCGCGGCGGTCCCGGCGCCGGAAGCGGCGGGCAAGCGCGCCCCCAAGACCCACAATGTCGTGCTGACCACGACCGAGGTCGAAGCCAAGCTGGATGACGGCACGACCTACACTTACTGGACGTTCAACAACAAGGTCCCCGGCCCGATGGTCCGCGTCCGTGTCGGCGATACGGTGAACGTGTCCATGACGAACGCACCCGGGTCGGTCATGAACCATTCCATTGATTTCCACGCGGCCACCGGTTTCCTTGGCGGCGGACAGATCACCCAGGCGGAGCCGGGCCAGACCAAGGAATTCTCGTTCAAGGCGATGGCTCCGGGCGTCTACGTCTATCACTGCGCCACCCCGATGGTCGCTCAGCACATCGCCAAGGGCATGTTCGGCCTGATCGTGGTGGAACCGGAAGGCGGCCTGCCGAAGGTCGACAAGGAGTTCTACGTCATGCAGCAGGAAATCTACGCCACCAAGGCGAAGAACCTGCCGGCCGCGGAGGACGATTACGACGGCTTGGTGAACGAGAAGCCCGGCTATCTGGTGTTCAACGGCGCCGTGGGTGGGCTGGTGAAGGACAAGCCGTTGAAGGCCAGTGTGGGCGAAACCGTGCGCATCTGGTTCGGTGTCGGCGGGCCGAACTTCACCTCGTCGTTCCATGTCATTGGCGAGATCTTCGATCGCGTCCACAACCTCGGTGCCCTGGACACCCCGCCGCTGAAGAACGTGCAGACGGTCACAGTGGCGCCGGGTGGAGCGACGATGGTGGAGTTCAAGGTCGACTACCCAGGCAAGTACGCCTTGGTCGACCACGCTCTGAGCCGTGCCACCAAGGGGCTCATCGGTATTCTGGAAGTCGATGGCAAGGCGGACGACAGCATCATTCTCGACAAGAGCGGCGACTCCCGTAAGCAGCTTGGCGAAATGAAGCATTGATCCCACCCTGATGGGATGCGCAGGGGGAGGCGGGGGTTAGACCCTGCCTTCCCCTGTTTGCATTCCGTGCTTGCCGCCGGCTCTTGGCCACGCCGAACGAGGTGCCGTTTGCGCAAGGACAAAGAGGCTCGGTCATCGTTGTGGCATGATCCGCCCATGACCTTTCCATCCTTTTATGATGCGGCGCCGCGGCTCGTCGTGCGCGATCCGTTGAGCGCGTTCCTCGGCGCGGCCGAGGGCGGCCTGCTTGATTACGGCTATGCCGATGCCGTGCGGCTGGCCGGCCATTCCTGCCCGACCGTCGCCGGCGCCTACCTGATGACCGTGCGGTCACTGGAGCATCTGTATCCCGACGAGGTGCCCGAACGCGGGGCCGTTGCGGTATCAGTTCGTGAGGCCGCCGACGAAGGTGTGGCCGGCGTGATGGCTGGCGTCGCCACGCTGCTGACCGGAGCGACGGAGAACACGGGCTTCAAAGGCATCGGTGGACGCTTCGACCGCCGGAACCTCCTGTCTTTCGGCGCCGGCATCCAAGGCGCGATGGCCTTCGTCCGCACCGACACGGGAATGGGCGTGCAAGCGACACTTGACGGCAGCGTCGTGCCGGCCGATCCAGCGATGCGCGACCTTTTGCAGCGCGTGCTGTCCCGCGCGGCCTCACCGGATGAAGCGGCGCAGTTCCGCACTCTATGGCAGGAGCGTGTCCGCCGCATGCTGGTGGACCACGCCGACGACCCACGACTGGTCAGCCTTACCGCTTGGAGTGGCCGATCCGGCGTGTAGCGATCGATGAGAGCGGCGATGGGATGTCGGCAACGGCATGCCACTCCTCTTTGCGATGCTCACCGTTTCGGCTGCCCTTTCGCGGGCGCCAATCCGAACGGGTTGGCACCGGCCCGTGACCTCCGTTCAAAAGGCTTCGGATATGCACACAGACAGCCAGACCGGCCAACTCCTGCACGACGATCATCACCGGACCATCGACCTTCTGAACGCTTTCGAAGCCTACCTCGAACGCACCACGGAGGAAGACATCCCACGTCTGGACGCGGACGGCCGCGCTCTGCTCGCCACCCTTGGCAAAGAACTGGACCAAGGCCTCGAACGGCATTTCACCTTGGAAGAACAGAGCCTTTTCCCGCCGATCGCCGCCGCCGGCGCTTACGAAATGACGGCCGATCTGTCGGCCGATCATGAAGCCCTGCGCCCGCTTGTCCGCCGCACCGCCCGGCTGTGTGCCCTGGCTCTGCGTGAGGGCTTCGATGAGGAAAGCTGGCCGGTCTTCCGCCATTTCGGACACCGGTTGATCGACGGCCTCGTTCTGCATATTCAAAAGGAAGAGACCGCACTGCTCAGGGCCGTCGATGCCGTGCTCACTCCGGCACAGGACGTCGCCCTTGCACGGGCTTACAGCGATGGGGAAGACGCGCGTGGCGGTGTGGATGAACGCAAACCATCGCCGCACATCTGACGCTTCCAGCAGGCTGAAGACATTGTCCGGGCGCGGTGGCGCTCAAGCGCATGATGGCGGTCACGACGCTACGACCGACGTCGCCGCCCATTGGGGCTTGGCGAAGAACACGATTTACCGTTGGGTGCGGGGCATGGCGGCGTTATTGATCCGCAAGAGTTTCGAAACGGCATGAGAAATGGTTGCGATACTATTTTGCCCAGTATTGGGGAACCGAATGGGAATGTGATCCGGAAGGAGGCAGAGCTCACCCCGCCTCCTTCTAACGCGCATCAATTCTTCTTTTCAGGGAATGCATCCTTGATCGTTTCGCTAAGCAAGTCGGAAAAAGCCTTCTCGATGGATTTTTCGTTATCCGACAGAGTCTTCAGTACGATGTCGTACATCCGTCCGCTGCTTTCGCTCTCGCTGACCACGGCGATCAGGTTGTGACCGACAGCGGTCGAGCCCGCCCTATCCGGCTGCCGCAGTGAAACGAGGCGAATTTGATCAGCGAACAGGTTTTCGGCCGGTGCGGTGGCGGTCAATCCATTGTAGACGGTGCCGATCTTTCGGTCGGCAAAGGTGAAGGTCGCTCGCGCTGCGGCACCGGCAACCACTTCGTCCTTCTTCGCCGTGTCGCCACCCTTGCTGACGAAGGGTTGTTCGGCAATGGCGAGCAGCACCGCGATCGATTTTGTTCCTGATCCGCGATCCACGGCCGCGGTATCACGATAAGCAAAGAGGTTCGGCGTAAGCGTGATGCCGCCTTCACCCGCCGAATCCATTGTCATTTGCAGGTAGAAGTTCGGAAATTCGGTTAAACCGGTGGATCTCATGTTGCTCTTGGTCAATGGAGCAAATTGGCCATCATCATTTTCGACGATTCCGCCGGGGCCAAACCGGCCGCGCGCAATGATCAAGCATTTTCTGAGCCGACCATCTTTCCAGAGGGCACTGGCACCGGTTGCCACGAATTCGCCATTCAAGTTGTCTTTTTTCTGCTGAAGAACATCCTTGATTACACTGAAGCTGAAATCGACTGCGACGGGAGCGAGAGCGATAAGAAGAGCGGGTACCGCAGCCACCGCTCCAGTCGGCGTCTGTGGCGCTGGCACCGGGCATTCGTCGTCGATCATGACCCGCGCCGCGGGTGCAGTCACCTCCTGTTTCAATTGAGGAGCCGGGGAATGTGCAGACGCCGTGATGCATCCCGCTAAGGCAACGGGAAGCAGCGAGACCAAAGCGCGGTATTTTTTGGGCATGCCTTTCTCCTATTTCTATCGTTATAGGCGTTTCACGCTCACAAAATGCTCGCATACCAAGAATTATCTTTGCACCAATTCCCTATTTTGTGCCATAATAATATTTGGGAGTTTGGCTTGCTCCTTTGTTGAGGAGTAACGAAAAAATTCCTCTTTGTCGGCAATGTCAAACATTGCCGCTGAGGCATTTTGTTCCCTTGGATACCCAGTATCACGCGGAGTAAACCCGCTCTTCCTTTTGGGGGATACATGAAGGAGATCACTGGATTGGTCTTTGCTTCCCTTCTTTTTGCAGGCACGGCGGAAGGGGCAGGAGAAATCGATGATGCCTTATTAGCGACGGAACACCTCGATAAACCGCCCCTAAGCGCGTGTTGATGCCGATGAGGGGGCACGCGGCTTGAAAGGCGGCGTTTTTTAGGGGCTGAACTCTCGGTTTTGGCTGAAAAGGCGGAAATATGCGGCGGTTTTGGCGCTATACGGGCGCAGT
>NZ_JBFUHT010000096.1:0-5804 GCF_056402275.1 Azospirillum sp. P4_B5 | reverse complement strand
GAACAACACGGCCGACACGACGCCGCCGTCGATCACCACCGTGACGATCCCCGACCAGGCGGCCAAGGTCGGCGACACGGTGACGGTGACGATCACCGTGGCGTCGGACAGCGACACCTACACGCTGGGCAGCGGCAGTACGGTCGACGGCTTCGCGCTGGGCAACCTGACCAAGGTCGGCGCGACCACCTACACCGCCACCTTCACGGTCACCGCCGACGGCCAGCGCACCGGCGACCGCGCCGCCAACCAGGACATCCCGGTCAACATCGTCCTGGTCGACAGCGCCAGCAACGCCAACACCCCCTACACCACCGCGATCAGCCAGACCAACGACCGCATCGACACCAACGCCCCGCCGGTCCTGGCCGTCCCGACCACCCCGGCGACCCTCGTCGACACCGCCGCCGCCGACAGCTTCCCGCTGATCGACGGCCAGCTCTCCGCGACGGACCTGGAAGGCGACACGCTGACCTACTCCATCGCCGGCTCGCAGACCTCCCCGGTGCAGTACGGCAGCGTCACGCTCGGCAACGGCGTCACCTACGACTCGTGGTCCACCGGGCCGGGCGGCACCTCCTACGTCAACAGCCAGACCGGCCAGTACGCCTACGTGTTCGACGCCGCCTTCCTCAACGGCGTGCCGGCCGGGCCGATGCAGGGGACCAGCACCTTCACCGTCTCCGACGGCAACCGGAGCGTCTCGCAGGAACTCACCCTCAACTTCACCGGCGCCAACGACCGCCCGATCCTGTCCAACGACGTCCGCAGCCTGACCGTCATCGACCAGGGCATCGCCGACACCGCGAACGGCGGGATGACCGTCACCGCCCTGCTGGCCTCCGCCGGCACCGCCACCGACGCCGAGTACGACAGCCCCGTCCCGATGGTCACCGTCGTCCCGCTGGGCATCGCCGTCACCGGGGTGACCAACAGCAACGGCACCTGGCAGTACAAGGTCGGCACCGGCGCCTGGACGGACATCCCCACCGGATCGTCCAACGGCTCGGCGTTGCTGCTCGCCGGGTCGGACCGCGTGCGCTTCGTGCCGAGCGGGTCGGGCTTCACCAACACCGACACCGGCGGCCTCACCTTCAAGGCGTGGGACCTGACCAGCGGCACCGCGGGCGGCACCGCCGACACCAGCGCGGACGCCTACAGCACGGGCGGCGCCACCGCGACGATCCGCGTCGACGCCGTGCCGACCCTGACCGCGACCGGCGGAGCCAAGACCTTCGGCGTCGGGGTGGACAGCGCCACCACCAGCCTGTTCAGCGGCGTGACGGCCTCCACGGTGGAGGCGGGGCAGAGCTTCCGCGGCGCGGTGTTCACCGTCGGCGGCGTGGTGGACGCCACCGAGGTCCTGACCATCGGCGGGGTCGACATCGCCCTGACCAACGGCGCCACCGCCACCCTGACCGGGCTGGGGGCCGCGGGCGGCGACGCCAGCGTGWCCGTGTCGGTGGTCGGCGGCGTCGCCACGGTGACCCTCGGCGGGCTGGAGCGCAGCGACGCGCAGATGAGCGCGCTGCTCGGCGGCGTCACCTACAAGAACACCAGCGGGACGGCGACGCTGGGCAACCGCACGGTGGCCATCGCCGGCCTGACCGACAGCGGCGGCGCCACCGGCAGCGCGACCATCTCCGGCGTCAGCACGGTGGTGGGCGTGGCCGACGTGACGCCCCCCGCGGTTCCGGTCGTCACCAGCGCGGCGCTGAGCAACAGCGCGACGCCGACCCTGGCCGGCACGGCCGAGGCCGGCAGCACGGTGACCGTCACCATCGGCGGCGCCACCTACACCACCACCGCCACCGGCGGGACCTGGAGCCTCGACCTCGCCACGGCGACGCCCACCKCCGGCGTGCTGACCCTCGACGCCAACGGCGCCAACCCGGTCTCCGTGACCGCCAAGGACGCGTCCAACAACACGTCCAACCCCGGCACCCAGACGCTGACCATCGACACGACGCTGCCCGACGCCCCGGCKGTGACCAGCGCGGCGCTGACCAAGAACGCCACCCCGACCCTCGCCGGCACGGCYGAGGCCGGCAGCACGGTGACCGTCACGSTGGGWGGGGCGACCTACAGCACCACSGCSACSGGCGGGACCTGGWSSATCGACCTCGCCACGGCGACGCCCACCTCCGGCGTGCTGACCCTCGACGCCAACGGCGCCAACCCGGTGTCCGTCACTGCCAAGGACGCGGCGGGCAATGTCTCGGCGCCGGGCACCCAGTCGCTGACCATCGACACGACGGCACCGAACGCCCCGACCGTCACGACGGCGCTGAGCAACAGCACGACGCCGACCCTGACCGGCACGGCGGAGGCCGGCAGCACGGTGACCGTCACGGTGGGCGGGGCGACCTACACCACCATCGCCACCGGTGGAAACTGGAGCGTCAATCTCGCGACGGCGACGCCCACCTCCGGCGTGCCGAGCCTGAACGCCAACGGTGCCAACCCGGTCTCGGCCACCGCCACCGACGCGGCGGGCAACACGTCCTCGGCCGGCACCCAATCGCTGACCATCGACACCACGCTGCCCGATGCCCCGGCGGTGACCASSGCGGCGCTGACCAACAGCACCACCCCGGTGATCGGCGGCACGGCGGARGCSGGCAGCACSGTSACCGTCACGGTGGGMGGMGCCACCTACACCGCCATCGCCACCGGCGGGAACTGGTCCGTCGACCTCGCCACGGCGACCCCGGTGACCGGTTCGCTGAACCTCAACGCCAACGGYGCCAACCCGGTCTCGGCCACGGCGGCCGACGCGGCGGGCAACACGTCCTCGGCCGGCACCCAGTCGCTGRYCATCGACACGACGCTGCCCAACGCCCCGGTGGTGACCAGCGCGGCGCTGASCAACAGCACGATGCCGACCCTCRCCGGTACRGCGGAGGCCGGCAGCACGGTSACCGTCACGGTGGGAGGCGCCACCTACACCACGACCGCCACCGGCGGGGCGTGGAGCATCGACCTCGCCACGGCCACCCCGGTGACCGGTTCGCTGAGCCTGAACCCGAACGGCACGAACAGCGTGTCGGCCACCGCCACCGATGCGGCGGGCAATGTGTCGGGTCCCGGCACGCAATCGCTGACCGTCGACACCACGGTCCCGAACGCTCCGGCGGTGACCTCGGCGGCGCTGAGCAACAGCACCACTCCAATGATCGGCGGCACGGCGGAGGCCGGCAGCACGGTCACCGTCACCATCGGCGGCGCCACCTACACCACCACCGCCACCGGTGGAAACTGGAGCGTCAATCTCGCGACGGCGACGCCGGTGACCGGCACGCTGAACCTGAACGCCAACGGCGCCAACCCGGTCTCGGCCACCGCCACCGATGCGGCGGGCAACACGTCCTCGGCCGGCACCCAATCGCTGACCATCGACACCACGCTGCCCGATGCCCCGGCGGTGACCAGCGCGGCGCTGACCAACAGCACCACCCCGGTGATCGGCGGCACGGCGGAGGCCGGCAGCACGGTCACCGTCACGGTGGGCGGAGCCACCTACACCACCACCGCCACCGGTGGAAACTGGAACGTCAATCTCGCGACGGCGACCCCGGTGACCGGTTCGCTCAGCCTCAACGCCAACGGCGCCAACCCGGTCTCGGCCACCGCCACCGATGCCTCGGGCAACGTCTCGGCGCCGGGCACCCAGTCGCTGGTCATCGACACAACCGCTCCGGACGCTCCGGCGGTGACCTCGGCGGTGCTGACCAACAGCACGATGCCGACCCTGACCGGCACGGCGGAGGCCGGCAGCACGGTCACCGTCACCATCGGCGGCGCCACTTACACCACCACGGCGACGAACGGCGGCGCCTGGAGCCTCAACCTCGCCACGGCGACCCCGGTCACCGGCACGCCGAGCCTGAACCCCAACGGCGCCAACCCGGTCTCGGCCACGGCGACCGACGCGGCGGGCAACGTCTCGGGTCCCGGCACGCAGTCGCTGACCATCGACACCACCGCGCCCGCGGCCACCGTGCTGTTCGAGGACGACAGCATCGACGCCATCGAGCAGTCCAGCGCCGCCTTCACCATCGGCGGCGGCGAGGCCGGGACCAGCTTCACCTGGACGATCACCTCGGCCGGCGGCGGCSAGGTCACCGGCTCCGGCGTGATGAGCGGCCCGACCATGCGGGTGACCGGGCTGGATCTCTCCGGCCTGGGCGACGGCACCCTCACCCTCACGCTCGGCCTGACCGACCCGGCGGGCAACGCCTCGGTGCCCTTCACCGCGACGACGCAGAAGCTGACCGCGACGGTGGACAAGCCCGCCCCCATCGCCCCGCCGCCGGTCGCCACCGTGGACGGCGCCACCGTCAACGGGACGGTCACCACCGGCAGCGACGGCAGCCGCACCACCACGGTGACCATCGCGGCCAGCAACGAGGAGCGGGTTGAGGACAGCRCCACCGCCAACGCCGATCTGGCCGACGTGCCGGTGGTGCGCGAGCAGGTGGTCGACCGGCAGACCGGGGCGGTGTCCACCGTCACCACCCTGACGGTCAGCGTCTCCAATGGCGTGGCGGTGACCACCTCGGGCAGCGCCGAGCGGCAGACCGCCGCGCAGGCCCAGACCGGGCTGACCGGCCTGATCGCCGCCATCGAGGCGCGCACCGACGAGGGCACGGCCGCRCGCGGCACCCTGACCGGCGGCGGCGACGGCTTCCTCTCGGTGCTGTCCACCCAGGCCCAGCTTCTGGTGCGCGCCATCGACTTCAGCGCGCCGGGGGTGGCCGCCGGCCAGGCGGTGCGGACCAGGGTGACCGGCAACACGCTGGGCGGCACCGGCACCGCCAGCACGGCGCCGACCGCGGTGGTGCTCAACACCTCGGCGGTGGCCGGTCCGGTGACCATCCAGCTCGACAACGTCGAGTTCGCCGCGGTGGTCGGCACCGCCACGCTGGTCGGCGGCGACGGCGAGCAGATCGTCTACGGCGACGACCACSAGCAGTACATGTATCTGGGGGCCGGCGACGACATCCTGCACGGCGGCGGCGGCAACGACACGATCGCCAGCGCCGGCGGCAACGACACGCTGTACGGCGACGACGGCGACGACGTGGTGCATGGCGGCGAGGGCGACGACTGGCTGCTCGGCGGGTCGGGCGACGATCTGATCGGCGGCGGCACCGGCAACGACCGCGGCTTCGGCGGGACGGGCGCCGACATCCTGTTCGGCGAGGAGGGCGCCGACACGCTGACCGGCAACGAGGGCGACGACACGGTGGTCGGCGGGWCGGGCGACGACCTGCTGTTCGGCGAGGAGGGCAACGACCTTCTGGTCGGCGACGCGGGCGACGACACGATCAGCGGCGGGTCGGGCAACGACACGGCGCTGGGCGGGGCKGGCCGCGACCTGATCGGGCTGGGTGAGGGCGACGACCTGGCCAGCGGCGGCGACGGCGAYGACACGCTGCTGGGCGAGGACGGCRACGACACGCTGTTCGGCGGGGCGGGCGACGACCTGCTGAACGGCGGGGCCGGCAACGACGTGCTGTTCGCCGACGGCGGTGCGGACACGCTGTGGGGCGGCGGCGGCGCGGACCTGTTCGCCTTCGGGCGCAACTCGGGYGGGTCGGTGGTGATGGACTTCCAGGTCGGGGTCGACCGTCTGGCCTTCCACGAGGCGGGCATCGACCTCGGCGCGGTGATCCGCTCGGCGCGGGTGGAGGGCGGAAACACCACCCTCGACATCGGCTCCGGCGCCCGCATCACCATCCTCGGCCAGACCGGAAACGTCGCCGCCTGGTTCGGCTGAGGGCCGCCTGGTTCGGCTGAGG
>NZ_JBFUHT010000095.1:0-5858 GCF_056402275.1 Azospirillum sp. P4_B5 | reverse complement strand
GAGGGACAAATCAGCCGCTTGAAGACCATCAAGCGAACCATGTGCGGCCGCGCCAAGTTCGACCTGCTGCGTCATCGGGTTCTGGAGGCCGCATGAACGGAAGCGCTCCAGTCATTCCGCTGCACCAAAAACGCGGAAGGACCAGTTTGCCAAGACGCCCGACAGCCGACGGCCTTGATCGCCCACCGGATTGTCGAAAAGCATAAATGTTGTTCCTCGGGGGGCAGTGGACCGCGATCAGGAGCGAAGGATGATTTCCAAACGCTTTAATCCCAGCGATCTTTCATCACGCATGAAAACGCCCGCAAAGCTTCGGTCACATCGTTCATGACCTGCGGGAAGAACGCAACGCGGCCGGCAAGCGGACCTTCACTGATCGGCGTGGGGCGTGGAAGCGCACGCGGCACAGGGAGCGGTTTGCCGGCGTCCCGCTCCTCGGCCCGGGGTGGTTCGTAGAAATGCAGGGCGAGCTGGCCGTCGGGTTCGGCGGCGTAGGGCAGGCCTGGCTCGGTCCGGCGTTCCGCGCCGGGAAGGACATATTGATCGCCCTGGGCGGTCCTTTCCGTCAGCGGCATCCAAGACACCCTTTCGCTGGTTGAAGCCTCACTCAACCTATCAGGTTTAAGCCAATCCGCTCCAGCGAATACGGCGGATTGACGGTTTTTCGAAGTGGTAGAGAACCGCTGGATGTGTTGTGGCATTTTGGAGTGGGGCTAGTGGACCAAAGTTTGTGCTGGAGCCAGTCGTTATTGGTGTGAATAGGTATAAAGCTCTGATGATGATCGGCGTCACCCCCGCACCTTTTTACAAGCTGCGGAAGAGATGAAGCCTTTCCCGCCTGCCGCGTCCGTCTGTTCAAACGGACTGTACAGGCGGCCAAACGATCGTTTTCTCACAACGGAGCACTCTGTACGGCGTCGGCGAATGTACGCCAACAGAGAACATATCTCTTGACGGAGTGTTCTCTATGCGCGAACATTCGGCGGGTTGTTGCGGAGTTGATCATGCAGGTTCAGATCCTGGCGAAGGCGGTGAAGGACCTCAAAGCGCTGTCTCCGCCGGATCGCGCCCGCATTCTCGGGAAGATCGAGCAGTACGCCGCCGACCCGACGACGCAGGCCAACAATGTCAAAGCCCTGCAGGGTTCCGACCTGTTCCGGCTGCGCGTCGGCGATTACCGCGTGCTGTTCACCGTCGCCGCGGACGGAACCGTGACCGTCATGCTGGTGCACCGCGTCCGCCATCGGAGAGAGGCTTATGACTGAGACCGTCACCATTCCCCGTGCCGAGTACGACGCTCTCACCGCGCGTCTCGAAGACCTGGAGGACATTCTCACCGCCATGCAGGCGCGTGGCGGTCAGCCGATGCCCCTGGAGTGGGCCAAACGCATCCTGGAGGGGGAAAGCCCGGTCCGGGTATGGCGCGAGTTTCGCGGGTTGTCCTTGCGTGGTCTCGCTGGAAAGGCGGGTGTGAGCGCAGGCTACCTGTCGGAGATCGAAGCGGGCAAAAAGCCCGGTTCGGTGGAGGCTTACAAGGCGCTTGCCGAGGCCTTGGACACCTCCGTCGACTGGCTGGTCCTCTAATGGCGGCCAATCGCCCCACGGGCGGGCTGATCCGACGAGCACGCCGATGGCAACCGTTAGAAAAGGCACGCTCGGCACCTTCCGGTATGGCGGCTCGCCCCACCCGCCGTGCGATGACAACTATTGCCGAATTATAGCGTCTCACATAAATTATAGTTTGGTGCGATAATCGCCCGTATGGGAGAGGCCGCATGCCTGCGAGCACGAGCAAGTTCCTGTTCCACCGTCCGGAATTGGCGCGTCAGATCGTCGATCGCCTGACTGGGGATTCGCCCTTCGGGGCCGAGCCGACTCTCTGCCTGACCGCACCCCGGCGCACCGGCAAATCGACGTTCCTGCGGCACGATCTGGCCCCCGAACTCGAGAACCGGCACATTGAAGTCGTTTACGTCGACCTCTGGTCCGACCGTAATGCTGACCCTGGGCACCTGATCGCCGAGGCCATCAAGCAGGCGCTGCGGCGCGCCGAAGGTGTGCCGGTGCGGGTTGCGCGTTCGGTGGGGCTCAGCAAAGTCGGGGTCGGAGCGACCGCCATCGACCTCGACCGGATCGGACAGCCGCAGGGCGCAACGCTGACCGACGCGCTGGGCGCGTTGATCGACCGGACCGACAAGCGGGTGGCGCTGGTCGTGGATGAGGCACAGCACGCCATCGTGACCGAGGCCGGTCTGAACGCCATGTTTGCGCTCAAGGCCGCTCGCGACACGCTCAACACACGCGAGGACAGTGCCGACGGACCGAACCTCGTGCTGGTGCTCACCGGCTCCCACCGCGACAAGTTGGGCCGTTTGGTGCTCGGGCGTGACCAGCCCTTCTACGGCGCCAGCGTGCAGAACTTCCCGCTGCTCGGCCGCGACTACGCCGACGCCTACACGGCGTGGCTCAACAAGCGCTTGGCTGCCGACAACCGCTTCGAACCGGCGGACGTGTTCGCCGCGTTCGACGTCGTGGGTAGGCGTCCCGAGATCCTCGCGCAGATCCTCAAGGACATAGCGCTCGACGACGGCGCGGGCGAACTCCGCAAGGCGTTGAGCACCGGAGCGGAGACGCTGCGCGGTCGGCTTTGGCAGGACTACGAGAGCGCTTGGTCGTCGCTTACCCCGTTGCAGCAGGCCGTCATCAAGCGCTTGGTCACCGAAGAGGCGCAGTTTACCCCGTTCTCGGCGGCCTCGCTCGCGGCCTACTCGTCAGCCCTCGGTGAGCCTGTCGAGGTGCCGTCCGTCCAGGCGGCCATCGAGGCGCTGCGTCGTGACAACTTGGTCTGGCGCTCGACGCGCGGGCAGTATGCCCTGGAGGACCAAGGCATGGCGGAGTGGCTGAAGGGGCGGCGGCCGGCGGAGCGACCGGAGCAGACGTAGGACGATGAAGCGCGACAATCACGGTGAGAACTGGCGTCAATCTGAATGAGAATGAAGGACGCCGCCGTTGCGACGGAGGTCGGGCGTAACCCGGCCGAAGGTGCGACGGCGGCGTTGGCGTCCGTTCGATGGAACAGGCGCCGGCTGGCGGAAGCGGTGGCCGCGGTCGGGATAGAGGGTCTTCACACCAATGAGGAACGAACCCCGACCTTGCCGGGCCCGCACATCACCGACCGCCAGATGAGGCTCTACATGAAACACCGACAGTTTGACGCGCCCGCCTGAAGTGATGTGGTGGACGGCCCTTCCATCACCTCACCTCACCGTTTCAGCAAGGAACAGATCATTGGAGTCCTGCGCGAGAAGGAAGCCGGCAGGCCAACGGCGGAGGTCTGCCGCAAGCATGGGATCAGCGAGGCGACGTTCTTCCGGTGGAACGAACCGCTTCGGGTTTCCCAGGGCGCATTGCGCTTGAGTCACGCCGCTACGGCCCGAGGGGACCGTTGGCGGGTCAGGGATCGTTGCGGCCGTGGGCCACACGGAACCAGTGCTCCGCATGCTGACGGCAGGTTTCGGCTTCGACGGCATCGCCGGATCGCTCGGCATCGCCGGCGCGGGCGAGCCATTGGGTGTGCTTCTGCTGGGCGGAACCATTGACCTTCGGGTGTGCTCGCGCCGGGGCTCCCTGCACGGCTTGCCGTTGGGCCGTTTTGCCGAACCGTGGCTGCCGACGGGCTCGGTCGCCCGCCGGATTGTCGAAAGGCATGAACGTTGTTCCTCGGGGAGCGGTGGACCGCGATCAGGAGCGAAGGTTGATTTCCAAACGCTTTAATCCCGGCGTTCTTTCGTCACGCCGGAAAAAGCCCGGAAAGCTTCGGTCACATCATTCATGACCTGCGGAAAGAAGGCAACGCGGCCGGCGAGCGGACCGTCATCGATCGGCGTGGGGCGGGGGAGGGGACGCGGCACAGGGGGCGGCTTGCCGGGGTCCCGCTCGTCGGCACG
Organism: Azospirillum sp. P4_B5; assembly: GCF_056402275.1. NCBI lineage: Bacteria > Pseudomonadati > Pseudomonadota > Alphaproteobacteria > Rhodospirillales > Azospirillaceae > Azospirillum > Azospirillum sp. P4_B5. The sequence continues at coordinate 1,911 of NZ_JBFUHT010000095.1, read as the reverse complement.
GGGAGGTTCGTAGAAATGCAGGGCGAGCTGGCCGTCGGGTTCGGCGGCGTAGGGCAGGCCGGGCTCGGTCCGGCGTTCCGCGCCGGGAAGGACATATTGATCACCTTGTGCGGTCCTTTCCGTCAGCGGCATCCAAGACACCCCTTCACCGGTTGAAGCCTCGCATAACCTATCAGGTTTCAACCAATCCTCCCCAGGGAATACGGCGGCTTATCGGGGATTGTGAAGTGATCGATTTCGGTATCCTCGACGACAAGCCGCTCATCGAGAGCCGAATGCATGCCCTCGATGCCGGAACTCGATACAGCCTCACGCTTGGTCAGGACATGGCTCAGCAGGTACGGATCTCGCAGGTCGTCCGCAAGCGCGTCAATGCGGGCGAGGGCTCGGTTGGTCGCCTCGCTGCGTGCGAGAACCCGCCCCAGCGGGACCGCGGAAGCCGTTGGGGCCGCGGATAGGCCTTCGGATAAAACGCGGTGACGTCGGTCCTCAACCAGCCGTACGGCGCTCAGCCGAACGGGTTCGGCACTTGGTCCGGCGGCTTCGTCGCGACCGCCTCGGGCAGGTTCTCCTCGTCCTCCAAGGCGGCAATCACCGCGTCCAGGACGGTCTTCAGCGCGCGGGCGTGCTCCAGGCCTGCGCGGTCCTTGGTGAGCGCGACACTGCCGTAGAGGGACACGCGGTCGGTGCGGTTTTCGACCGTCAGATCGTCGATCTGCAGCGAGTCGGCCTCATTGGCGAAGGGCGTTATCGGCGACGGCATCGGAGCCTCGTCAGCTGGGCGGTGTGTGGAGGCGGCGGTCATGGTCACGACCGCCGACGCGGTTTGGGTTCGGGCAACGGCATCGCAATCGCTCTGACCGCCTCTGGGAGTCCAGGAAACACCGCAACCCCGGTCAGCTGTTCCAACTCGGCGATCGACAACACCCGATGGGCCTTCGTGGTGACGTTCTCCACGAGGTAGGCGGCCGCTTGGCGCCGCTGCGGATCGTAGACCGCCTTGAAGGCGTGGCTGGGCACGAGGACGCGGCCGTTGATCCGCTGCAGGCTCTGCCCCTGGAAGACCGGCCCGGTGACGACGTACAGCTCGCCCTGCCGTTCCGCGAGGTCACGGATGCCGCTCTCGATCCATTCCCAGATGAGCTGGTTCATCTTGGGGCTCTGCGGGACCATGTTGGCGAGGCTGAAGCTCTGCTCCTGCGCAGCCGCTGTCGGCATGTCACCGGAGGGAGCCATATGCCCACGATCGAGCCCCGACCCTTTGTAGTCGTCGAGTTCGGCCCGCTCGTCCGCCGGCAGGTTGGGATCGGCATGGAACCTGTTCTTGCGCTTCAGCCCCCGCGCCGCGGCGAGCCGTTCCGTGGTCAGGTGCTCGGCCGTCCACAGCGGCGTGCGGCTGATCCCGGAATGCAGCAGGGCGTAGCCATCGTAGCAAAGCGGGCGCGTCTTGACCGCCAGGCTTTGCCGCGTCAGATCCGGCGCCTGTCCGGCGACGAAGTGCTGTGGGCACGCGGTGGGAGCCGCCGCGGCCGGCGGAACAGCGCCGGCAAAGGCGAGAACGCCGAGAGCCAGGACGGCGGCGGTGCGGGGGAACATCGGGCGACTTTCCGGCGAGGCGTGGACGGAGCGGCAGTATGTCGCGCCGCCGCGGTTGGCTGCAAACACCGTTGAGGCGAATGCCGCAGAATGCCGTGGCTTCCGTCGGCGATCCGAGGTGACGGATACGGCCGATCATCCATCCATGGCTGCGGCGGTTCCCGCCGATCGTCGGAGCGGCCTCCGCCTTGGCGCGCGTCGCCGCGCCGACCGACTTCGAGATCCAGGAGTGCCTCGTTCGAGAGTTGACCGGTGCCTGCATCCCGTTTCGTGCCCATGCTCCTGCAGCACCATGCGGAACGACCGCCGCCGTCA
>NZ_JBFUHT010000094.1:0-9939 GCF_056402275.1 Azospirillum sp. P4_B5 | reverse complement strand
CCGGTTCTCGCTTCGGATCCCGCCTCAGCAATCGCTGTTCAGGCCAGAAAAGCGTGTCGTTCTGGCGTCATCAACCGAAACGGCGACCCACTACATATAGATGGGCGGCTTCACGCAACTTCATTACCTTTGCATTCCCGGTAGTGACGTTACACATTATTCAATACATACGCAACCGCGATTCCTCATATGCTTGAGTCATTCTCTTCTCTGCAATATGGTCTGCACCAATGGCCCGTCATGAGTTAGGAATAATACTTATGTATACTGCTTCCTTATCAAAGCGGCCTCGCCCTTTGTCGATCAGCACGGTGAACTCCTCACCCGCTGAAGAGTTCATGAATGCCTTTGACGTGGAGAGCTTCAACACGGCGGTCGATATCGCCGCTGGCAAGCTTTCCGAACTGCTGGAAAGCGACGAGATCCAGGGGGTCGTCCTGGAAAGGCCGAACACCTTGCTGGCTGCCGCGCGGGCGCTGATGGTGGGGGCGAAAGACAGCTTCGACGCCAAGCGCTTCGCCGAAATCCTCGATCTCTACATCCGTACGGGCATCAAGGTGAATTCGCGGGGCTACATGGCCCGGCAGTTCTCCTCCGTCGTGCCGGTGTCGGCCGTCTTCGACATGGTCAGCGCCATGGCGCCGCAGCCCGCCTCCTATTACGAGGCCGGGCAGTTGGCGAACGTCGCTGACAAGCTCATCGCGGAGGAGTTCGGCCGCCTGCTCGGTTGGGAGCTTGGCCGCTTCGATATGGTGACCACCTCCGGCGCGTCGCTCGCCAACATGACCGCCGTGCTGGTGGCCCGCAACCGAAAATTGGGCGCCAGCTGGACCGACGGCGTGAGCGCCACGGGCCGTGGGCGGGGGCGCCCGGCCATCGCCTTCGGCGCGGAATCGCATTATTCGGTCAGCCGGCTCGCCGGGATCTTCGGCCTCGGCGTCGATCAGGTGGTCCGCCTGCCGCTGAACGACCGTCGGCAGATCGACATCAACGGCGCCGTGGCGGCCCTTGACGAGGCCAAGGCGCGCGGACTGGACGTTTTCTGCATTGTGGGCGCCGCGGGCACCACCTCCGTCGGCGCCATCGACCCGCTGGAGGAACTCGCGGCCGAGGCGCGCAAGCGCGATGCGTGGTTCCACGTGGACGCCGCGCACAACGGCGCGCTGCTCGTTTCCGACCGGCTGCGCCCGCGCCTGAAGGGGCTGGAACTGGCCGACTCCTTCTGCCTGGATGCGCACAAGACGCTGTTCGTGCCGGCGCTGTGCACCCTGCTGTTCTACCGCGACCCCGAAGCGGCCGGCGCTGCCTTCCCGGAAAAGCACAGCTACGTCTTCGACCCCGTCGAGGACGAGATGAGCCGCTTTCAGAGCGGCATCAAGAACTTCGAATGCACCAAGCGGCCGGCCATCCTGAACCTGTGGCTGGTTTGGGCGCTGTTCGGCCGGCGCTTCTTCGAACAGAAGTTGGACTATCTGGTCGATCTTACCCGGCAGGCGCACGACCATTTGGCTGCCCAGCCAGATTTCGAAGTCCTGCACCAGCCAGAATCCAACATCCTGTGCTTCGTGCATCGGCCCGCCGGACTGCCGGAATCGCAGCTCAGCACCTTGCAGCTGGCGTTGCGCGACCGCATCCGAGCGGAGGGGCGCTACTTCGTCTCCAAGGTGGAACTGGACGGTTCGACGGTCCTGCGGATCGTGATGATGAATCATCAGATCGGCCTGTCCGACATCGACGCCCTGACCAACGAAATCCGCCGGCACGCCCGCGAGATACGCCGCGACTGGGCCGGCGAGAGCACGCGCTACGACAACAAACCTCACATTTGGACGGTGGAAAAAACATGCTGACGCAGCAGGCGGACGCGGATCTTTCCGGGCAGGAGCTTGCCCTTTCGGTCATGCCGGACACGGTCTTGCAGCCCCGCAGCATCGACGACGTGCTGGCGCTGCCGTCCTTCCTGTCGGTGCTGCGGGACGCGGAAAGGCGGCTCGGCCGCACGGTGGACGAAATGCCGTCGGATGTGCAGAACGCGCTGGTGCAGCGCCGCCTGCGCCAGCTGGTGGAGATCGCGCGCGTCAACCCGCTGTGGCGCGCCCGCATCGACGGCGCGGCCGGCGCCGCGCCGGTCGACGGCTTCGAGGCCTTCCAGGCGCTGCCGATCACCGACAAGGACACCTTCCGCGAGCTGTTCACGGAAGCCCGCCCCGGCATGGTCGTGCCCATCGATCGCTGCGGATTCGAGATCGTGGCGAGCGGCGGCACGTCCTCCGGCAAGCCGTCGGAGACCGTCTACCCGCTGGACGAGTTGCAGGAGACCTACGCCTGGGCCGGCGCCTTCATGGGCCGGCACATGATGGCCCGTCACCTGCCGGGCGACGGCGCCAAGTGGGTCGCGACCACTCTGGCCGACTATCAGATGTGGAGCAGCGGCACCATGGTCGGCGGCGTGCTCCAGAAGATTCCCAGCGTCAACTACATCGGCGCCGGCCCGATGAGCAAGGACGTGTTCCAGCTGATGATGTCCTACCCCGGCCCCAAGGCCATCATGGGCATCACGCAGAGCATCGCGCTTCTTGCCGCCTTCGCCGACGGCCTGTCGCAGACCGCGCGGGAGAGCTTCCGTGTCGCGCTGTACGGCAGCGGCGTCCTGACGCCGAAGGTGCGCGCCGACCTGAAGGCGGGCTACCCGAACCTGTCGATCCTCAGCTATTTCGCAGCCACCCAGGCGGAGACCATCGGCCTGCAGCTGGATGCGGACAGCCCGCTGCTGACCACGGTGCCCGGCCTGCACCTGGTGGAGATCGTCGATGCCGACGGCCGCTGGGTGAAGGAGGGGGAAGAGGGCGAGCTGGTTGTCACCCGCCTGTTCGGCAACGCCGCCCCGTGCCTGCGCTACAAGGTCGGCGACCGGGTGATCCGCCGCGCCGACCGCAAGGACGCCGGGCTGAACGCTCTGCAGTTCGAATACGCCGGCCGCAGCGGCGACTTCATGCACATCGGCGATTCCCAATACGCCGCCCCGCAGGCGCTGGCCGGGATCATCGAGGAGTTCCGCCGCAACCAGGTGCTGGACATCGAGGCGGTCGCCACGGACCTGCAGTTCCAGGTCAACCGCGCCAACCGGGAGCTGCATCTGGTGATCGGCGTGCCGGGCGCGCAAGCGCTGGTGCCCCATGTGGCGTCCCGTCTGGGGCCGGAAGGGTCGGCGCCGCTGGTCATGGCCGGGCTGATCCGCTCCCTGTCCGTCTTCAACGGGCTGGAAGCCAATGAGGCCGCCTTGCGCCGCTCCGGCTACGGGTTCGGCATCCGCTTGGTGGAGCCCGGCGGCCCGGACCTCGTCCGCACCGAGGTGGGCAAGGTGCCGCTCGTCATCGACCGCGTTTGAGGCAACTCGCCGAACACCCGTCACGAACCATGATGCCCAGGCAAAGAGAGGCTCCATGTCTGTCTTGAACATACAAATCTTCGTGGATGTGATCGCCTTGCTGGTCGACAGCCCGGTCGAGGCGGCCGTCTTCCTGTACGACGACAGTCCGGTGACCAGCGCCGGCCGGGGGACGCCGCAGCTGCGCAGCCCCGCCTATCCCGGCCAGCTGGTGCGCTGGTCGCTGGCGCCCATCGACGTGCAGACGCCGGTCTGGCTGGACAGCCTGACCTTCGGCCCGCATCCGGCCGGCCTGCCCGATGAAGCGCAGATCCCCACGCCGCCGCGTCCGGATCCCATTTGGGCCCGGCGTTGGGAAGGCTACGTGCCCTGGGGGCTGCTCCCCGGAGTCGACTATCCCTACCGCCTGACGCTCGCCTTCGGCGGGGCGATCACGAGGCGGCTGATCATCGACGGCCCGTCTCTGGTGTATGCGCCGCCGCTGGCGGCCCAGGTTTCCGCCCAGGCCGCCTCCGCGGCCCAGGGGGCCGGCGCGGCTCTCTGATCGGCCTCCACAGGTCTGATCTGAAAAGGGCCCCGATCCGAAAGGGCCCGACTTGAAAGGGGACGAAGGTGCAGATTTCCATCGTCACGGTCATCGATGTCGAAGCGGCGCTGATCGAAGGCACGCTCGACAACAACGCGTACGTGGTGGACAACACGCAGAACTTCGCCGTTCCCGGCGACACGTCGGGCGAGCTGTCCACCCAAGTCATCGGCGTGCACAACGTGGACGGGTCGCAGGCGGCGGAAGCCGTGCTGAACTGGATCACCATCGGCGTGTCCGGCGTGCCGAACACGCTGCCGCGCGCCTTCCATCACCGCCACCGCGCGGCGGAAAGCAACGCCCGCCTGCTGACCGCCGTCAAGGCCGCGCGCACGCCCAACGCCATCGCCAAGCTGCTGGGCGACCACGAGAACGGCCAGCGCTCGCCGTCCCTGCATGTGCGCAACCGCGACGGCGAGGTGCGGACCCTGCACGGCACGGTGATGAACAGCCAGGGCGAGGCGGTGGACAAGTTCGACCTCGCCGCGGCCGGCAACCTGCCGCCGGTGGTCACCAACATCTACGGCCCGGCCGTGGACCAGGGCGTGATGTACCCGGCGCTCTACGGCTCACCCGACGTCTACACCGAGGGCTGGTACTGGAGCGCGTCGGTGGACACCAGCAAGGTGGGGCAGCACGTCTACAGCTTGGACGTCGTCCTGCACGAGCCGGTTGCCGAAAAGGGCCGCGTCCTGTGGGTGCCGCGCACCTTCACCCAGACATCCTCGATCACTGTGACCAAGGCCCTGAACGTCAATGGTTTCACCGGCTGCGTCGCTCCGGGCGTGTTGCCCATGGTGCCGGCGGCCTCGATTTGTGCGGGAGGCGCGTTATGAGACAGATCACCGTCCGCCTGGTCATCGACGTCGTCAGCGTGCTGGAGACGGAAACGGTGACCGGGCACCTCTTCATGTTCGACAACAACCGGCTGTACGGTTCTCTCGACCAGAACACCAGCCACCTTGCCACCGCCGTGGCGCCGGGGGACCAGATCATCTGGTCGGTGGTGCCCATCGAATGCGAGGCCTATGCTGCTTTGAGCGCGGTCGATGTGCCGGCCGATCTCGTCGAGGTGACGAAGAACACCTATCCCGGCACCAACGTCTCCTATTGGACCGGCGTGGTGAAGAAGCCGGTGGGCGATCTGCCCTACGGCCTCACCTTCGAACTCGGCACCAAAACCAAGACGATGAGCACGGACCGCACCTCCCGCCTGATCGACGGGAACGGGGTGCAGCGCTCGGGCGCGGAGACCTCGGAGATCGCAGCATGACCATGAAGCACACGCACGCGCAGCACGGCGCCGACCGCAATCCGGCGATCATGCTGGCGGCCACCCAGCTGAACATCGTCACCATCATCGACGTGGCCGGGGCCGTGCGCACCGACACGCTGGAGAACAATGCCGCGCTGTTGGACAACAGCGGCTCCAGCACCGGCAAGGGCACGTCGGATCTGCGCACCTACTGCCAGCAGGGGCAGGCGCTGAACTGGCTGGTCTACTGCATGGACCAGCAGAAGCGTCCCGACGGCACCTGGCCGCCCTTCGCCCGCATCTCCAACATCGTGTTCCTGCACGACGACGGCACCGCGCGTTCCAACCAGCTTTGCATCAACCTGAAGGTCTATGGCGGGCCGGACGCGATGCGCAGCCCCTGGACGCCGGTCTACTATTACTGGGCCGGCATGCTGCGCCCCGATCTGGAACCCGGCATCTACAAGTACCGCCTGATCATCGAATGCAGCACCGAGGACCCCGACAAGAAGAAGTATTTCGAACTGGACGGCCCGTCCCTGGAAGTCGTCGCCATGGATCAGCACGGCGTCTCCGACTCATACGGTCGGCGCATGAATGGTTCATGTTCGGTGGCGATCGATGAAATACGGGTGCGTGTATCTCCATGGCTTCGAGACCGGCAGCGAGGCCCGATCCGGGATCGGGCGCTGGATCGACGACTGCAACGCCGACCGACCGCACCCCGCGCTCGATGGCAGTACCCTGGCGGAGGCCTGCGAGGGCACACCCGACCGGATCGGATTGGCGGCATAACACGAACCTGAACCAAGTTCATCCCAGCCGCAAATCTGTCCGGGAAACGGGGACCATCTCAATTTTCTCAGAACGGAACCGACACCGAAAGGTTGCGATTTCCCAGGCGTCGGCCATCGATGGCGTTGGAGTTCCTGCTGCGAAAGCGGCTTCCATGCGCTATATTTCGGGCTATGAAGCGTTCGTACGCTTCTTCACGCCAATGAAGGTTGGTGTGGCGAACCGCCTGGGAACCGTGGCTGATGCCCGCTGCCGACACCGATGCCCTGCAACCGTCCGCCCTGCGCGACGCCGACCACCTGACAGCGATCGTCGATCTCAACGAACGCCTGTTCTTCGCCCGTGACGTGCCGACCGTGGTTACCATTCTCCGAACGACCGCGCGCCGCCTGACAGGCGCCGATGGCGTCACCATCGTGCTGCGCGACGGCGACCTGTGCCATTACGTCGAGGAGGACGCGATCAGTCCGCTGTGGAAAGGGCAGCGGTTTCCCATGGGCACGTGCATCTCGGGCTGGGCCATGCTGACCGGACAGCCGGCGGTCATTCCGGACATCTACGCCGATCCGCGCATTCCACACGACGCCTATCGCCCCACCTTCGTGCGGAGCCTCGTCATGGTGCCGATCGGCGCGCCCGAGCCAATCGCCGCCATCGGTGCGTATTGGGCGACGCGGCACACGCCCGACACGGGCACGGTCACCCTGCTGCTGGCGATCGCCCGATCGGCGGCCCTGGCGCTGTCCAACGTCCGCCTGCTTGAATCCTTGCAGGAGTCGGCCGAAGCCGCAAACGCGCAGGCCAGGGAACTGGCGCGGGCCAACGCGGCGCGCACCCGGCTCCTCGCGACGTTGAACCATGACCTGCGCCAGCCGGTCCATGCCCTGACCCTCGCCACCCACGCGCTGTCGTCCCGGGTGACCGCTCGCGGGGAAACCTACGTATCGACGATGAAGCACTGCCTGGGCGTTGTGAAGCGACTGATGGATGGCGTGCAGGATCTGGTGCGGATGGACGACGGCACGATCGCCGTCCGGATCGAAGACGTCCCATTGGACGATCTGATGACGCACACCGCGGCGACGTTCCAACTGGCCGCCGAAGCCAAGGGGCTTGACTGGCGCATGGAAGGGAGCGGCAGCGGCGTGACGGTGCGTACGGACCGGCTGCTTGCGTCGCGCATCCTCCACAACCTCGTCGACAACGCCATCAAGTACACCGACCGCGGGGAAATCCGGATCGTGTGCCGCACCGCCGGCGGCAAGGTGTGGGTCGACGTCTCCGATACCGGCCGAGGCATCCCGGAGAGTTCCCTGGCCGACATTTTCGAAGAGTTCTACCGCATCGAAGCCGGGGATGACGTCGTTGGCCTGGGCCTGGGCCTGTTCATCGTGAAGACGCTGGCGGATCACCTCGGCTATCCGATCACGGTGAAGTCCCGCCCAGGGACGGGAACAACGATCAGCGTCGCCCTGCCGCCGGCTGGTTCTGTCGCATCGTCCATCGGCGGGTGATCGGGAGCCCAAGCCCGAGGGAGCGTTTGGCCGGCGTCAGCGGCCGGGCGCGAGCAGGCCTGAGGGGGTGTCGCGGAACTGCTGCTGGATGGCCAGGATGGCGCTCATGTCCGAGAGCAGCGCCGCGACGCAATCCGGATCGAACTTCCGGCCCGCCTGCTCCCGGAGGAAACCCGCTGCGGCCTCGTTCGTCCACGCTCCCTTGTAGGGACGTTCCGACGTGAGCGCGTCGAAAACGTCGGCGACCGCGACGATGCGGGCTTCCAGTGGAATGGCCACGCCGGAAAGGCCGTTGGGGTAGCCGGAGCCGTCAAAGGCCTCATGGTGACAGCCCACCACATTGCGCAAAATGGCGGCGTGCGGTAGGGCGCCAAGGCCGTGGTCGTGAATCATCGCGTTGATGATGTCCAAGCCCTTGGTCACATGCGTTTTCATGACCTCGAACTCGTCCGGCGACAGCTTGCCGGGCTTGAGCAGGATGCTGTCCGGCACCGCCACCTTGCCGACATCGTGCAGGGGTGCGTACTGGAGCACGTACTCGATGAATTCGTCCGAAAGGCCGTGCTTCGACGCGATTTTCGCTGCAACAAGCTGGGCGTAGCGACTCATGCGGTTGAGATGAGCGCCGGTCTCCTCATCACGGTAGTGGCTGACCTCGAGTGCCGTGTGCACGGCCGCCAGCATGGCGCGTGTGCTGGTCATCTCGGACGCGACGAGCACGCCGATGACCCGCCGGTAGGGCATGAGTGCCGACACGACGGGTTCGGTGAAGAATCCCTCCCTCCTTGAGTTCAGGAAAAGGAAGCCATACAGGTCGCCTTGCCAGTGAATGCGGCTCACGCAGCGTGAGCGGAAACCCTGCTTGAGCAACCCGCCGCTCGGGCCGGTGGAACCGGAGGCTGACGCGATCGCATTGTCTATCCATGGGCGTCCCGTCTCGGCGACCGCCTGCAAAAGAGGATAATCACACAACCTGCCGGAGAGGGGATCGAACGGCCGTGGGCCGACATTGCTGTGGACGAACGTCCGGACCCGCTCACCCTTGGCATCGTAGGTCGCCACAGCGATCCGGTGCAGATGCTCCAGCCCGGGCCACTCGCGAATCTCCTCGTGCAACGACCGGAGCCGTTCCTCAAGTCCTCCGCTCTGCTCCATCCAAGGATCTTCGCTGAACCCGTAGACGAAACCGCCTACTGCCATTTGCCGCGCTTGGCTCAAAGAGCATCTCCTGGGTGGTATGACCTAAAAGCGAACTATCCGACAAGCCAGCAGTGGGGAGATCACGCCATCGGCCCGCTCTGTAGGTGTGGACGGTGGCTCAAGGACGGAGAACTCCATGGGGCGACCATTCCCCAGGAGGACATTAGTTGGCTTTGATTTGCGTCAAATTCGTCGCCCGAGACAGAGGGAGGATGACCGGAGCGGACCAGAGGTTGATCGCCTGTTTTCCATTCTCTCGAAGAACGTTTGGCGGGGCGATCGATGGGCATGCCGGTACCGTGCTCAAACCGAGGCCGGGCGCTGCAACCCAGCGATGAGACGGGGTGTTTGAGGGGGACCAGGTCCGCTCCAACTCCGCTTGGGCCGATTCACTGTCCCAAAATTCTTCTTGACCTCAAGTGAGCTTGAGGTTTTAGCCTGATCGCATTGGATCTGGCATGCCAGAGCCGATTGGAACACGGACCGCGACAGGCCGCGATCCCGAGCGCACCAAGGGAGGCGTGTGTGATCTCTCCGACATCCGTCAACTGGACCATGCTCAACACGCTGCGCGCGATGCCGGGTCCCGAGGCCACGACACCTCCGGTCTCGTTGCTGGCCATCACGAAGGCGGCAAGCTTGAAGCCGGCCGTTGTGAGGCCGGCACTCGGCGAGTTGATCAGGCAGGGTTTCGTCCAGGAATACGCAACACAATGCGGCAAACAATATGCGAGAACCGAAAAAGGTGATCAGCGGATTCTGGAAATAAAAGGCTGGCTTCGGTAGCCGCCCAGAGACCAACGGGGATCAACCATCCGCGTTTCCATTCCTGCTCGCTTCAACGACGAACGGTTTGGCAACGCCGCCAGGCTCCGTATGCCTGCGGCTCAACAGGGAGAGACGGCATGGGCAAGGCACTCGAGGGCGTGCGGGTTCTGGACTTTACCCACGTTCAGTCGGGTCCGACCTGCACGCAGCTTCTGGCGTGGTTCGGCGCCGACGTGATCAAGGTCGAGCGTCCGGGCGAGGGCGACATCACCCGCGGCCAGCTGCGCGACGTGCCCGAGGCCGACAGCCTCTACTTCACCATGCTGAACCACAACAAGCGGTCCATCACGCTGGACACCAAGAACCCGGACGGCAAGCGCGTCCTGGAGGATCTGGTGCGCATCTGCGACGTGATGGTCGAGAATTTCGCCCC
>NZ_JBFUHT010000093.1:0-6960 GCF_056402275.1 Azospirillum sp. P4_B5 | reverse complement strand
CGCCCGAGGGGGCGCCTGCGCCAGCGTTGTGGGCGCGCTCCGGCGCCCCCTCGCGCTTACGCCCCTGTTCCTTGTCCATTTCAAAGACCTCCGGTTGCGGTTCAATCTACCGCAGCCGGGTGTCTCATCGAACCGTGCCGCGCCCCAGCCAACCAACAAGTCGGCCAGCAAACCGGGCAGCAAACCAGACGGCTGCACAGCGCCGGCGGCATTCGAAGGGGAGTGAGAAAATGTCAGAGAGGATCGCGTTCATCGGGCTTGGCGCCATGGGGTTGCCAATGGCCTCCAACCTGGTCCGCAAGAACTTTTCGGTCATCGGCTTTGACCTCGATCAGGGCAAGCTCGACAAGCTGGTTGCGCTGGGCGCACGACCGGCCGGCGACGTTACCGCCGCCGTGCGGGACGCGACCGTCGTCATCACCATGCTGCCCGTGCCACCGCAGGTGCGCGAGGTCATCCTGGGTGGTGAAGGCATTCTCGCCGGCCTCCGGCCGGGCGCGCTGGTGATCGACATGAGCACCGTCGACCCACAGACCACGGACACGGTCGCCACGGCGTGTCTGGAGAAAGGCATCGCCTTTGTGGCCGCCTGGTCAGCCATGCGGAACGCGGCGAGTCCCTGTTCATGGTCGGGGCCAGCGATGAGGGCTTCGCCCGTGCCGAACCGATGCTGAACGCCATGGGGACGACCGTCCACCGCTGCGGCCCGGAGGGCGCCGGCACCCGCATGAAGATCGTCAACAACTACCTGGCGGTGATCGGCGCGCAGTTGACGGCAGAGGCCATTTTGCTGGGCACCAAGCTTGGCCTGCCGGTGGACGTGATGAAGGCGGTGTCGGGTGGGACCACGGCGACCAATGGCCAGTTCCAGATCAACTTCGCGACCAAGGTGCTGAAGGGGGACACGGCGCCCGGCTTCACCATCGACCTTGCCCACAAGGATCTGATGCTGGCGCTGACGGCGGCCGCGCAGCAGCGTCTCGGCCTGCCGGTCGGTTTGGCGGCGGCCGGTGCGCTCGGCGCCGCCCGCGGCGGTGCCTATGCCCAGCGCGACTTCTCCGCACTGCTCGACTACGCCTGCGACATTGCCGGCGTCACCCCGCCGCGCCTGCCGGACTGACCGGACACGGCACGACCACCGCGAAAAGCAAAACCAGGTTTGGGAGGAAGGGAATCATGAAGACTTTGGCAGCTCTGGCCACGTCGCTCGTCGCGCTGACACAGGTGGCCTTCGCTCAAGGTATTTCCGACAACAAGGTCAAGATCGGCGTCATCACCGACCTGTCGGGCGTCTACACCGACATCGCCGGCAACGGTTCGGCGGTCGCGGCCGAATTGGCGGCTGAGGATTTCGGTGGGAAGGTCAAGGGCGTTCCTATTGAGATCATCAAGGCCGATCACCAGAACAAGGCGGACATCGCCAGCTCCGTTGTTCAAAAATGGTTCGATACCGAGCAGGTCGACGCCATCGCGGACATGGTCACGTCGTCGGTCGGCCTTGCCCTCCAGCAGGTGGCGGTGCGCTCGAAGAGGGTGGCGCTGAACACCGGCGCCGGCACGTCCGGCATGACCAACGCGTCCTGCTCGCCTTACGGCGTGTCGTGGGTCTACGACACCTATTCGCTGGCCACCGTGAACGCCAAGGCAACGTTGCAGAGCGGTGGCGACACCTGGTTTTTCATCACCGCCGACTACGCCTTCGGACATGACCTGGAAAACGATGTGCGCAAGGTGCTGGAGGCCAATGGCGGCAAGGTCGTCGGCAGCGTCCGCCATCCCTTCCCCACGCAGGACATGAGCTCCTACCTGCTGCAGGCCCAAGCGTCGGGTGCCAAGGTCATCGCTCTGGCCAACGCCGGCCAGGACACGATCACCGCGATCAAGCAGGCCAAGGAATTCGGCATTCTCGACGACAGCAAGGTCAAGGTGGTGGCTCTGCTCGCCTTCGAGCCGGACATCCGGGCCATCGGCCTGTCCGACGCGGCCGGCATCCTGATGTCGAGCGGTTTCATCTGGAACCGCACTCCGGAGACCATCGCCTGGTCCGACCGCTTCCACGCCAAGACCGGAAAGCGCCCGACCAGCGTGCAGGCCGGCACCTATTCCGCGGTGTTGCATTACCTGAAGGCGGTCGAGGCGACCGGCACGGACAACGCCGACAAGGTGATGGAGGCCATGCGGGCCACGCCGGTCAAGGACATGTTTGCCGACGGCGGCACCGTGCGCGCGGACGGTCGCATGCTGCACGAGATGTATCTGGTCCAGGTGAAGAAGCCTGAGGAATCGCGCGACCCCTGGGACCTGTTCAAGGTGGTTGGAACGGTGCCCGGCGAGCAGGCCTTCCGCCCCGTCGCCGAAAGCCAGTGCCCGCTGCTCAAGAAATAGGAAGGGGGCGGCACTCTTCGCTCCCGGCGCACGGTCGCCGCCATCGCACTCTCCCCTTCATGTCAAGAGATCCGAACGTGAGCGAGACAAGTCAGATCGTACGGGACACGGCCAACCGGCTGTTCACGGAACGCATCTCCCCGCAACTTCTGCTCGGCGCCGAAACCGGCGCTTGGCTGGGCGAGGAGTGGACCCTGATCGAGGAGATGGGCTTGCCCCTCGCCATGGTTGGCGAGGAGGATGGCGGCGTCGGACTCGACGACGTGGACGCTGCGATGGTGATCCGCGTCGCCGGAGCCAACGCTGTGCCGCTGCCGCTGGCCGAAACCATGCTGGCGAACCGCTTCCTGGCCGCCGCGGGACTGCCTCTGTCCTCCGGACCGGCGACCGTGGCGCCGGTCCGCCCCACCGATCGGTTCCATTTGGAACGAACGGGCGGCGGCTGGCACCTGTCCGGGACCGCCCACCGCGTCCCCTGGGCGCGCTCGGCACAGACCGTCCTCGTCCTGGCCGAGGCGGGTGGACAGACCTTTGCCGTCCGGCTCGGCGATGGGCAGGTCCGGACGGAATGCGCTCATAATCTGGCCGTTGAGCCACGCGACAGCCTGTTCGTGGACGGCCCGGTTCCGGACACGGCGGTTGCCTCTCTCCCCGACGGGATGGGGATCGGCGACCTCATGGCGATGGGAGCGGCCCTGCGCACCGCCGCGATGGCCGGCGCCATTGGGCGGGTGCTGGAAATGACCGTCGGCTACGCCAACGAGCGCGCTCAGTTTGGCCGCCCCATCGGCAAGTTCCAGGCGATCCAGCAGTCCCTGGCCGTCATGGCGGGCCACGCGGCCGCCGCGTCCGGGGCCGCCGACCTCGCCGCCGAGGGGTTGTCTCAGGGAGCCCGGTCATTGACTGTCGCCGTCGGCAAGGCGCGGGCCGGCGAGGCGGCAGGTGTCGTCGCAACCATTGCCCATCAGGTGCATGGCGCCATCGGCTTCACCCATGAACACAGCCTGCATTTCCTGACCAAGCGCCTGTGGTCCTGGCGCGACGAGTTTGGGAACGAGGCGCACTGGAATCGCCTGTTCGGACAGCGCATGGCCGAGGCCGGCGCCGATGGAGTTTGGCCGCTGATCGCCGCTCTCTGATCAGCGCCGCCCTTCCCGGAGACATCCCTCGATGCAAGATTTTTCATTCCCGGCGCCGCCGACGGCGCCGGACACGGCCGAACTGCGTGCCGAGGTGCGCGCCTTTCTGGCGGCGGAACTGGCCGGCTATCCCGCCGCCAAACGCATCCGCTCCTGGAGTGGGTTCGATGCCGACTTCAGCCGCAAGCTGGGGCAGCGCGGCTGGATCGGCATGACGTGGCCCAAACAGTATGGCGGACACGAACGCAGCGCACTGGAACGCTACGTCGTTCTGGAGGAACTGCTGGCGGCCGGCGCTCCGGTTGCCGCCCACTGGATCGCCGACCGGCAAAGCGGCCCTTTGCTGCTGAAGGTCGGGACCGAGGAACAGAAGCGCAGCATCCTGCCGCGCATCGCCGCCGGCGAGTTCTTCTTCTGCATCGGCATGAGCGAGCCTGATTCCGGATCCGATCTTGCGGCGGTGCGCACGCGCGCCGTTCCGGTGGAGGGTGGCTGGCGGGTCAACGGCACCAAGCTGTGGACGACCTATGCCCACCACGCCCACGCCATGATCCTCTACTGCCGGACCGGCGCCGCGGACGACCGGCACGGCGGGACAAGCCAGTTCCTGGTTGATCTGACGCTTCCCGGCATCACCATCCGGCCCATCGCCGACCTGTCGGGGGCGCGGCACTTCAACGAGGTCGTGTTTGAAGACGTGATTCTGCCGCACTCCGCCCTGATCGGGCAGGAGGGGGACGGCTGGAACCAGGTGATGAGCGAACTGGCCTATGAGCGCAGCGGCCCTGAACGCTTCCTGTCGACCTTCGTGCTGTTTGTCGAACTGGTGCGGGCGCTTGGCGGCCAAATGACGCCGGATGCGGCGGGCGCGCTCGGTCGGCTGGGCGCCCATCTGGTCGTTCTCCGCCGCCTGTCGCGGTCGGTGGCCGGCATGCTGCAGGATGGCCGCAACCCCGCTTTGCAGGCATCGGTCGTCAAGGATCTGGGCGCCCTGGCCGAGCAGGAGATTCCGGAGATCGCCCGACAGCTTATGGCGATGGAGCCCGACCTGCGATCGCACGACGCCCTGTCGGCTGTGCTGGGCTACTCCATCCTCAACGCGCCGGCCTTCTCCCTGCGTGGCGGCACGCGGGAAATCCTGCGCGGAATCATCGCGCGGGGTCTGGGGCTGCGCTGACACGCCCTTCCCTTCGGCCGTCTGTCGGCGGCCCACACCGGCTTTTCAGGAATTCCCCCATGTCCGATCCAATCTTGTCCGATCCAATCATCTTCGAGAACAACGACGGCATCGTCACGCTGACGATCAACCGGGCGGAAACCCGCAATCCCATCTCCGACCCCGACATGATCGAGGCGCTGCTGGAGGCGCTCGACCGGATCGACCGCGATCTGTCAATCCGTGCGGCGATCCTGACCGGCACCGGGACGAGCTTCTCGTCCGGCGGCAATTTGAAAACGATGGGTGAGCAGGGTGGAATCAACGATCCTCTGCCGGCCCGAACCCGGCGGAACTACAAGTTTGGGATCCAGCGGCTTCCCCTGGCCTTCGAGGCGCTGGAGGTCCCGATCATTGCGGCGGTGAACGGCCCGGCCATCGGTGCCGGTTGCGATCTCGCCTGCATGTGCGATCTCCGGATCGCCGCGGAACGCGCCGTGTTCGCGGAGAGCTTCGTCAAGGTCGGCATCGTGCCGGGCGATGGCGGAGCGTGGTTGCTGCCGCGCGTCGTCGGCTTCTCCAAAGCCTGCGAGATGGCTTTGACCGGCGATCCGATCGACGCGGCCGAAGCGCTGGCCTGCGGCCTCGTATCGAAGGTGGTGCCGAACGACGTGCTGCTCGCCGAAGCCCGCAAGCTGGCGATGCGCATCGCCGCCAACCCACCCCACGCGGTCCGCATGACCAAGCGACTGCTGAGAGAAGGACGCAGCGCCACGCTCGACCATTTGCTCGAGCTGTCGGCGGCGATGCAGGCGCTTGCCCACGCGACGGCCGACCACAAGGAAGCGGTGGCCGCCCTGCTGGGCAAGAGGCCGCCGAGCTTCACCGGACACTGAAAGGATGGACGCCACGGCCGAACGAGACAGCACTTGGGATCGCGGGCATGATCACCGGAACCAATGACATCATCCTGGAAGCGCGCGGACTCTCTAAGGAGTTCGGAGGCTTCATCGCGGTGAAGGAGGTCAACCTCCAGGTCCGCCACGGCACCATCCATGCGCTGATCGGCCCCAACGGCGCCGGCAAGAGCACGGTCTTCAACCTGCTGACCAAGTTCCTGACGCCGACGCGCGGCCAGATCCTCTACAAGGGGCGCGACATCACCGCCATGAAGCCCGCCGACGTGGCGCTGCTCGGCATGGTGCGCTCCTTCCAGATCTCCGCCGTCTTCCCGCACCTCAGCGTTCTGGAGAATGTCCGCGTGGCGCTGCAACGGCCGCGCGGCACCAGCTTCCATTTCTGGAAGCCGGAGGCCAGCCTGCATGACCTGCATGACCGTGCCGAGGAGCTGATCGAGGCGGTGAACCTCACTCCCTGGGCCGGCCACACCGCCGCCGAACTGCCCTACGGCCGCAAGCGCGCGCTGGAGATCGCCACCACGCTGGCGCTCGACCCCGAGGTGATGCTGCTGGACGAGCCGCTGGCCGGCATGGGCCACGAGGACATCGAGGGTACCGCCGCGCTGATCAAGCGCGTCTCCGCCGACCGCACCATCCTGATGGTGGAACACAACCTGTCGGTCGTTGCCCACCTGTCGGACACCATCACCGTGCTCCGCCGCGGCGAGATCCTGGCGGAAGGGCCGTACGACGTCGTATCGCGCAACCCTCAGGTCATGGAGGCCTACATGGGTACGGGGGCCGGCACGGGTGAGGTGGGCCATGCCTGACGGCACGACCGTGAAGACCGCGATGCTGGAAATCCGTGACCTCCAGGCCTTCTACGGCGAGAGCCACGTGCTGCACGGCGTCAACATCGACGTGCGCCAGGGCGAGGTGGTGACGCTGCTTGGCCGCAACGGCGCCGGCAAGACGACCACCATGCGCTCGATCATGGGCATCGTCGGCAAGCGCAACGGCTCGATCCGCTTCCAGGGCAAGGAGCTGATCGGCATGGCGCAGCACAAGATCCCCCGCCTCGGCATCGGCTACGTGCCGGAGGAGCGCGGCATCTTCGCCTCGCTCAGCGTGGACGAGAACCTGATGCTGCCGCCGGTGGTGAAGTCGGGCGGCATGACCGTGCCGCAGATCCACGAGCTGTTCCCCAACCTGCAGGGCCGCGGCACCACCCAGGGCACGCGCCTGTCGGGTGGCGAGCAGCAGATGCTGGCCATCGCGCGCATCCTGCGCACCGGCGCCGACCTGATCCTGCTCGACGAGCCGACCGAGGGCCTCGCCCCCGTCATCATCGAGCAGATCGGGGTGGCGGTGCGCAAGCTCT
>NZ_JBFUHT010000092.1:0-7320 GCF_056402275.1 Azospirillum sp. P4_B5 | reverse complement strand
GATCGTCGGAGCGGCCTCCGCCTTGGCGCGCGTCGCCGCGCCGACCGACTTCGAGATCCAGGAGTGCCTCGTTCGAGAGTTGACCGGTGCCTGCATCCCGTTTCGTGCCCATGCTCCTGCAGCACCATGCGGAACGACCGCCGCCGTCATCCGACCTGAAGCGGGTGGGACGTCCAAAGAAACCCAGAAKCTGCGGCGTCCGTATGGTGTAAGTGWCTGTCGACAAAAGGATTTATTTTACGCGTGTCGGCGGTCGTTCAATTCGTCGGGATGCGGCATGGCTGGCCGCTCGCAGGCTTGGACCATTCAATGAAAGCGGCCCGGAGCGACCGCAGACGCCCCTGCGGGATAATCCTRCAGCGGTCGGCGTTGCTGAATTGGACAGCAAAGAGGACGTTACGTGGGCAAAATCCACAACATATTCAACCTCAAGAACTTTTGTTTTTTTGAAATCAACCGAATTRCGCGATATTGCCATTTCATCGCGGTATGGTAGATTGCCCATATGCTGTCGCGCTATGGTGCGGGCGCAGTTTCCAAGGGGAAGCGATCCTATATGGCAGTGAAGCCCACTCMAGATTCAGAGTTGGAGTTAACGGACGAAGCTTCTTGGCTGGTGGGTCGTGAAATTCGCCCAATCYGTATTGGGAAAGCCGTTCGAAAAGTGGAGTTGAATCGTACGGTATGGGTRATYTTGGAGGAAATCTGTCGATTGGAAGGCCTAAGCCTGCACGAKACGTTCGAGATGCTTGCGGATCGCTGCCGGTCCACCCGCGCCAGAACCCTGGGCAGGGCCGCCGAAGTGTTCGTCGTCGCCTACAACCGGCAGGCCGTTGCGCCGCTCCAACGTGAGAACAACGATCGAGAGCGGATCAAGCCGAAGTTCGTAATCACCATATCGCGTGTAAACTGACGGGCCGGGGTCAGCGTCGGAGACGGTTGAAGCGTTCCTTCAGAATCACGCAGGTGTTCACCCGCACCACGCCCTTGATCGCCTCGATCCGGCCCCGTACGTCGTTGAGATCCTCGAGGCTGCCGGTTTCCACGGTCAGGATCATGTCGATTTCTCCGCCGATGGACTGGCTGAGCTTGACCTGCGGGATTTTCTCGATCTCCTTCGCGACCTTCTCGCAGATGGGGCCCGTCAGATACAGGATCATATAGGCCGATACGACCGGCTTGGGCACGGGGACGCCGCGCCTGATCGTAAAGCCGGCGATCACGCCGGCTTTGACCAGGCGCTGGATGCGGGCGTAGACGGCGCTGCGCGAGAGGTTGACCTTGCGCGCCAGTTCCTGAACGGATTGGCGGCCGTCCGCTTCCAGGTGGCACAGAATCAGCTCGTCCACCATATCCACATCTCCAGGCTGTTGCCCCACCATCAACTCCGCACCACTGGACATATTTCGGCAAATTGACGTTACCGCTGGACGTATTGATGGGTCAAACTGGACATTCCGATTTGTAGCCTCTTCGTCATCGCGACCATGACGAAGGGTAGTCCGCAATGTCTGGTAATGCTGTCGCCTGCCGGCGCCACGAGGTTTCGCGCGCTGATCTGAACGGTCTCGCCACGCTGTTTTCGTCCCATCCCCTGTTCGGCCAGCCGACGTCGTTCCTGAACGACGACAACCCGTTCCTCCGTCCGCTCCGCCGGCAGGACGCCGCGACCATCGACCTGACCGTCAAGCTCGCTCCGTCGCAGATCGCCACCAACGCCGCTCTGTTCGGGCAGCGCCTGCTCACCACGATCTACGAGGCCGAGCTTCTGTTCCTGCCGGAAACCATGGACCGGCCTCGCCGCGAGGCGTTCGCCGCCTTCTATGACGACGATCTGAAATGCCTTGGTGAACGGCTTCGGCCCGGGCTGGAGCACCAGCTGTTCGGCTTTCTGGACGAGGAGATCGAAACCTCCGGCCATTGGACCATGCCGTCGTTCCGCGCCTACGCGGAGCATGCTCTGGCGCAGGCCAACACCGGCGAAAGCGCGGTCGTGCGCGCCATCCTTGAGGCGCGCAATCCGGCCACAGCCGCCGACGAGTTCCTGGTTCAGCTCTCGTCCGACTTCATCACCGARGCYTCGGCCATGGCCCGCAATGTCCTGGGGAATTACGGGCCGGCGCAGTCGGGGCTCTTCACGATCCTGATCGACGAGTACGGCTAYGGGGTGCCGRCGTCGAAGCACTCCACCATCTTCGAGRCCACCCTGAAGAGCCGCGGGCTGGATCACCGKCCCCACGCCTACTGGCAGTTCTTCCTGCCGTCGTCGCTGGCGCTGGTGAACTACTTCCACCTCGTGTCGCGCAACCACAAGCATTTCGGCCGCTATGTCGGTGCKCTYCTCTACACGGAGGCGACGCTTGCCGAAGCGAACCGCCAGCAGTCCGAGATGCTGCGCCGGATMTTCGGCGCCGAGGTGGACACCCGCTATTTCGAYGARCACCACGAGATCGACGYYCACCACGGCCGCATGGCGATGGAACGGGTGATCGYGCCGTTGGTCGAGCGGGTCGGCGACTGGATCCTGGCGGACGTCGTGCGGGGCTTCGAGGAGTTCAAGCTGCTCCAGACGCTCGCGGACAAGGATCTGATGGACCAGCTCGCGTTCGGCGATCGGCTGTTCAAGGCGCCCATGGCCGGCGACTTCTGCTCCTCGCATCCCGACATGTGGTCCGGCCCCGACGTGCTGACGTTCACCGAGCCGAAGGGCGAGGTTTCGGTGCTGCACATCCACGAYCAGGCCGAGCTTTTCCAGGTCACCGAAGGYGCGGTCGAGTTCACCGTCGGCCCSYTGCACTCGATCGAACTGGCRGCGGGGCAGTCCATCGTCATTCCCGGCGGSCGCCTGCACGGCACCAAGGTGCTTTCCGACACYTGCTCCTACCGCATCCGCAAGGCCGCCGGCCTGGGGCTGGCCGCATGAGAGTCGTCGAATTCGACCGCACGCAACACAACGGCGTGCTCGTGGACGAGACCCACTACTTCCTGCTCGCTCACGAAGGGCACAAGCCGTTGCTGTGCAGCGGCAAGTGCCCCCACCGCGGCGGCCCGCTGTTCCTGGGCACCGGCAACCACAAGACCGGCTCGATCAAGTGCCCCTGGCAYGAGACGACCTTTCCCCGCGCGATCCTGGAACGGCAGAGCGTCCCGACCGTGATCGTGGGCAACCGGGTGACCGCCGTCTTCGACGTTCCCRAGGATGCCGGTCTGGCYCCCTTCCACCAYGAGAGGATCATCGCCAATGAGCGCTCCTGACGCCAACGCCCTGCGGCCGACCATCAGCCTCTTCGGTGCGGTGACGCTGGCGATCGGCATCGTGGTGGGTGCCGGCATGCTGGCGCTCCCCGGCCTGGTCTATCAGCAAGCCGGAGGCTGGGCCCTCTGGTCGTGGTGCCTGGACGCGGTGGTGGTCGCCCCGCTCCTGGTGGTCTTCGCCAGCCTGGGCCGACGCTTCCCCTCCGCCGGCGGCGTGTCGGGTTTCGTCGCGGAGGCCTTTCCCTGGGCGGCCATCGGCACGTCCTACCTGCTGCTGGGCACCTTCGCGCTGGGCATCCCGGCCATCGCGCTGACCGGCGCCACCTACATCGTCCAGGGACTCGGGACCGACTCCGCCACCGCGCCGGCGCTGACCGCCGCGGTGGGAGCGGTCCTGCTCGGCACCGGTCTCCTCGCCACCTGGGCCGGCGCGAAGTTCGCCGGCCGCCTTCAGGACATCGTGGTCATGGTGCTGGCCGCCTGCCTGATCGCGGTGGCCTTGGGCGCGGTCCCGCATTGGGGCGCCATCGACTTCCGCGCGGGCTCGCCGTCGCTGTCCGGCCTGT
Organism: Azospirillum sp. P4_B5; assembly: GCF_056402275.1. Classification (NCBI taxonomy): domain Bacteria; kingdom Pseudomonadati; phylum Pseudomonadota; class Alphaproteobacteria; order Rhodospirillales; family Azospirillaceae; genus Azospirillum; species Azospirillum sp. P4_B5. The sequence goes on along the minus strand of NZ_JBFUHT010000092.1, from coordinate 3,499 downwards.
GGGGCGGGGCGGCCCTGGCCTTCTTCGCCTTCACGGGCTGGGAGATGCTCGCCTTCACGGCGGAGGAGTTCAAGAACCCCAAGCGCGACTTCCCCATCGCCGTGGTGCTCAGCTTCGTGGTGGTGACCGGGCTCTACCTCGGCATTTCGGCGGCGGTGCAGGCCCTCGTGCCGCTCGACAGCCCACAACTCGCCGGCGCGCCGTTCCTCGCGGTGGTGGAGAACCTCGCGGGCGGGCGTGTTCCGGGCGTGGCGGTCGCGGTCCTGGTGACCGGCATCATCGTGGTGAACCTGAACGGCGCCTGCTGGGCGGCATCGCGCCTGCTGTTCGACATCGGCCGCCGCGGATGGGCGCCGGCCTCGCTCCGCCTGGGCACGGTGAATGGAAGCGGTACGCCGCGGGCCGCGGTCGGCGGAATGGCGCTGATCTTCGGGTCGGTGCTGGTCGCGCAGGCCGCGGGGATCGTCTCGCTCGAAACGCTGCTGATGACGGCGGGGCAGAACTTCTTCCTGCTGTATCTCGCCAGCGGTGCGGTCTACGTGGCCCTCGGGCGCACCGCCGCAAGCCGGATTTTCGGTGGCCTGGCGGTCATGGGATGTCTGCTGTTCGCCAAGGCCTACGGGTGGGGGCTCGTCTACGCGGTGATCGTGTTCAGCGTCCCCTATCTCGCGAAAAGGATCTTCCCTCAATCCCGGACGGCCGGCGCCGATGCGCCGATCGGTCCCTGACCCACACGGGGAAGGCACCGCAGCGGTCGCAAGCCGCCACGGTGCCGACCTGTCGCGTCTTCGCCTACCAAGGGCTGAGCCATGAACGATGAGATGTTGACCGCACCCGGCAACGACGACCGGGACGGGACCGGGAAGAAAGCGAACCGCCGGAGGAGCGAGCCGTCCCAGCGGGTCGGCAAGACGCAGTCGCCGATGATGAAGGCGGCGCTGGGGCAGGTGAACCGGGGCGTCGCCCTTACGCCGGGCCGCAGCATCAGGATCGACGGTCGGCGAACCACCATCCGCCTTCAGGATGCGCTCTGGGATGCGCTGCGGGAAATCTCCAAACGGGAGCGCCAAGGCGTCGACAGCCTCTGCACCGAGGCCGCCCGGAAGCGTCCGGCGGGTTTGTCGGTCAGCGCCGCGATTCGGCTGTTCATCACGCAGTATTTCCGTGAGGCCGCCAACGATGATCCCCTCGACTCCGAAGCGCCGGCGACGGACGTCCCGTTCGACAGGACGAGGGTGGGCAAGGATTGGAACGGGCGATAGACCGATGGGGTGCCGGTTGCGGTGTCGAGACCCGTTCCGTCGGCCCTCACGCCGGACTCGGTGCTGGACGGTGGGTGGTGGGATCAACCTTTCTCGGAGGGCGACAGACGCTCCTCCATCCGTTCCCCCATCGAACGTCCTGCGATCTTCATTGTGAAGTCGCCGCGGGGACCGCGGTTTCCCGTGCGCCGGATCGTTCGGATGTCCCGGCCACAGGCTCCGGCATGTCCGCCGTGCCGGATAGCGGGTCGCCGACGTTGTGCCCGGCGCGGACATGCCCTTCACACCGCGCGCCCGCAGATGGATTCGGCGGAGACGCTTTTTCCCGTATGGCTTACGATGGGAAGAAGGGGATGCATCCAGCCCCATCTTGCGGATGCCGCTCCGCGTCGTTGATGGTGATCGGTGCCGCTGATGAACCGCCGCCTTTTGTGCCTTGCCGTTCTGGGGCTCACGACCGCCGCTCCCGCAATGGGCCGGGAGGCCATCACGTGCCAGTCCTGGCGGCACCAGCCCATCGACGTCACGAGCGACGGCCGGATCCCCGCCTTCGTTCCGGACCGGGGCTGGGTGAGCGTTCACCCGCGCGGTGTCGAAGGACCCCAGCCCGATGGCCAGTGTTCCACCGAGCGGTTCCTCGCCCGCTTGGCTCAGACCACGATCGTGCTCACCCTGCGGAACGCCCGGCTGGTGGCCTTCTGCGCCCCACGAGATGTCGACGCCAATGATGTCGAGGCCGTCGTGCTCATCGATGGCGTCGACCTGCAGCGTATCCTGGTCGATGCGGCGTTGACCCAGCCTGCGGACGGCACGCCGCGCCGCGATTGGTGTGCCCGTTGACACGGCAGCGTTTTGCATCCGGAGCCGGCTGACGCGGCTCCGTCAGACGAGTTCGATGAGGACCAAGCCTCATTCCGCAATGGCCGCACCGCGGACCCAGCCCCAATCGACGCAGCATCGCATCGGGGCCTTCGGCGGCACCATCGGGCGGCTCGCTCCGCTGGTGAACGTCGCGGTGTGCCGTCCACGCAGCGCCAACCCCGCAGCGACGCGGAGCGGTCATTTGTCCGTTGTGCTTCCCCGATCGTTTGAGGAGCATGGCGCCGGCGCACCCCGGAGGCCCCATGCACCACGACACCCTGCTCTGCCTCGACATCGAGACGATGCCGGACCGCCAGATCCTTCCGGCGGACTGGCCGGCGGAGAAGTTCCCGCCGCCGCATTGCCATCAGATCGTGGCGATCAGCTTCGTCGAGGCGGCCATCGACCGGTCCTCCGGGGTGGAGCGCTACCGTGTCACCGAGTGCCGCTCCGGCGGCGACCTCGACTATGACGAGGAGCGGCTGATCCGCGGTTTCTGGAAGCACTTCGCCCGGACGCTGCCGCGTGTGGTCACCTGGAACGGGCGCGGCTTCGACCTGCCGGTGCTGCGCCTGCGCGCGATGGTCTACGGCGTGCCGGTGCCGGCGTGGTTCCAAACCGGCGACAAATGGAACGGCTACACCCAGCGCTACCAGCCCGACTTCAACTGCGACCTGATGGAGCAGGTCGCCGACTACGGCGCCTCACAGCGCATCGGTCTGCAGGACATCGCCGACCTGATCGGCCTGCCCGGCAAGATCGGCGGCCACGGCAGCGAGGTGGCCGACATGATGGCGCGCGGCGAGCTGGAAAAGGTTCGGGCCTACTGCGAGTCGGACGTGCTGACCCTCTACGCCGCCTATGTCCGCTGGGCGCTGCTCACCGGACGCACCGACCCGGCCGGGCACAACGCCAGCGTCGACAGCTTGGTGGAGTGCCTCGTGCGCGAACGCGTCGACCGGCCACATCTCGGAACATTCCTCGACCTGTGGCAGGCCTCGACACGGCCCGCCCCGATGCATGTGCCCGTGCCGCGCCCCGCGCCGGTCGCCGAACCGCCGCATCTGCCGAGCGAACACGTCCTCTGAGGCGGTGTCGGCTTGGTGGATCGGGCCGCTCACCGGTGTGGAGAGCCGACACCGATCCTCCACGGAGGATCAAAGGTCGAGGACGATGTCGAAGGTGCCCTGGACGGCGCCCGCCTCGAGGCCGTCCGCCGCGGTCAAAGGGATGATCACGCTGCGGCGCGCCTGCGGGTCGCGGATGGCGTTCAGCAGGCCGTCGCGGGCGTTCAGCGGTTCTCCCGCGACGTACATCTGCGTCACGAACCGCCCGGTGCCGGGCACGATCACCGCGTAATGGATGTGCGGCGTGCG
>NZ_JBFUHT010000091.1:0-7695 GCF_056402275.1 Azospirillum sp. P4_B5 | reverse complement strand
AACCTGGAGGTCGAGTTGGCCGACCCGGCCCTGCCAAGGCAGGTCGCCGAGGCGGCGACTGTACCGACTGTGAACGCGGCGCGAGGGATGCCGACACACGGGGCAGGCCGCCGTGGTGGCGCGAGCGCGCACGGCCACAACAACGCGATCATGGGCGACGGTGACGTGATCAACAGCGAGACCGGGCGGGAGCAGGGACAGCAGCGATTTTGACAAGGAAATCAGAGCACTCAGGAAAGGGATGCCGTTCCCCCTATGTGCTCACTGTCGCCCGCAAGTGCACTCACGCTGCACCAAAAACGCGGAAGGACCAGTTTGACGTGTCGCCTGACATGCCCCCGTGGCTAAGGCGATGGACTACATGCTGACCCGATGGGACGGCTTCACCCGCTTCCTCGACGATGGCCGGTTGTGTTTGACGAACAACGCCGCCGAACGCGGCCTGCGCGGGATCACGATGGTGCGTTCATTCTGCCCCTCTTCTTCAAGTGTCTGGAAACATTGAAAGTTTATCCTTAGAACCGAGGCGACACGGCTCGCCTTTGCGTCCAACCGCGGCAAGGACACGCTGATCCTGAAGGTCCGAAGCACGGATCTGGTAGGGAGCGCCTGGCACGACCTGCTCGGCGACGATCAGGCCGGCATTGATGAGCCGGACAAGGCGGTGGCGCGAAATGCCGAGCGCCGCCGCAGCCTCATACTGGGTCAACCATTCGCCATCCTTCTCCGCGGATCGGTAGGCATGAATGCCACGGACCCGGCGCAGCGAGCCGACACGGTGTCCGGTCCAGGATTTTCCCTGCCCGGTGCGCATGCCCATCCGGTTCAGCTGCGCGGCGATCTCCGCATCCGACCAGCGCGTCGCCATGCTGCGGATCACCGCCATCGCCTCCTCCGGCGTCCGGCAGCCGTGCTCGCCGGATTTCGGTTTGGTGAGACGCAGCTGCGAGTGTTGGCCACCCTGCCAGTGGATGGTGAGGATGACTTCGCGCGCCGCTTCGTCGACGTCGGCGATGATGTTGACAATGAGGGTCCGGAGCAGACGCTGGCGCGCCCTGGTGGTCACCGTCGGCGCGTTCCAGGCAGCCTGCAGATCATCGGCCAGTCCGGCGAAATCCGGAGCGTCGGCCACCGGAACGGGAACCGACACGGACGCGACCCGCGCCTCGCAGGACTCGACACGCCGAAGTGCCGCTTCCCAGTTCTTTTCCAGCTGCGCGGCAATCAGCCGGTTGTCGGGATCGCAGGCGGCGTAGCGCCGTTCCGCCAGTGACGCCTCGTAGCGCGCCTTCTGCAGGTCCAGCTCCGCCAGCCGCCGTCGCTCGGCTTGGTGTTCCATATGCCTCCGCTCGGCTTCCAGCGCGGCCTCGATCGCCATCGGCTCGACGGCTCGGAGAAGTTCGCCGGCGACCACCTCGTCCACCCGGGAACTCCCAAACCCAAGACATCGTGGCAGTCCCAGCATCTGGTGAGGACGTTCGCACCGGTATATGGCCTGGCTGGGCTGGCGGCCGCGATACGACACGGTCAGTCGCCGTCCGCACCGGGCACAGCTCAGGACCCCGATCAGCAGGGCGCGTCCTCCACGCCCCGATTTCGCGCCGCCGGCCCGGCCGTAGGCGTTGGCGGCGAGCAGGGTCTGGTTGCGCTCGAACTCCTCCCAGTCCACGTAAGCCTCGTGGTGATCCTTCAGCAGAACCTCCCACTCTTCAAGCGGCTTGCCGTGGCCATAGCTCTTCCGCGCCCGCCCTTCGACGATTTCGGTGCGGTGCTGGCTCTTTCCGTAGACGTAGGCACCGGCGTAGAAGGGGTTCTTGAGCACACTGATGACATTGCGATAGCGGACCGGCGTCCAGTCGAAGCTGACCAGCCTCTTGCCGTCGGACGGCCGCGGGAAGCAGGCCCCCTCCGCCGCCAGCGACAGCAGGACCTGACGTGCGCTGCCCAACTCCCGGAAGCGGGCGAAGACGAGGCGGATCGCCTCCTGGACCCGCAGATCGGGATCGAAGCCCAGACCGATCTCCCGGTGCCAGACATAGCCGATCGGCACGCTGATGCGCAGCTCGCCCCGCCGCGCCTTGCTACGGGCAGCATCGAGCATCCGGGTCCGCAGCACTCCCAGCTCGAACTCGCTCATGCTGCCCTTCATCCCCAGCAACAGCCGATCGTTCGGCCGCCCCGGATCGTAGACGCCGTCGAGGTCGATCACCCTGGCCTCGACGAGCCCGCAGAGTTCGAGCAGGTGGTGCCAGTCCCGGCCGTTGCGGGCGAGCCGGGAAGCGTCGAGGCATAGCACGGCGCCGATCTCACCGGCACAGAGCGCCGCCACCAGCCGCTCGAACCCGGGCCGCGCCGTGGTGCCGCTGGCGGAGCGTCCCAGATCGTCGTCGATCACCTCGACCCGGCGGAACCCACGGCGCTTGGCTGCGTCGACGAGTTCGTACTGCCGGCGCTTGCTCTCCAGGTTGGTCTGGACCTGCGCCTGGGTGGACTGGCGGACGTAGACCACAGCCTTGCGCTTGAGCACCGACGGCGGCAGGAGATCAGGGTTCGCCATCGTCACGCTCCCCGGTTCCGGCACCTGCGGCTTCCATCAGGAGAAGGGCCAGTTGCACCACCGCCGCGGCGCGGTCGGCCGGGCTGATCACCCGCAGCCTTGCGGTGTCGAAGGCCATGCTGAGCTGGCGCCGGGTCCTGGCCCGTCGTGTTGATGCTGACGGCATCTTCATGTCGCTCCTCCGGGACGATGATCGCATCACCTGGAGAGCTTCGCCTGAATCCGCCGTCGCTCAGCTGACGCTGAAGGTTGATGAGCGCTTCCACCGCGACCCGCGGCGTACCGAGCTCCATGCCGGCGCAGATGACAGGGTCCAGCATCCATTCCGGCAATACCGTGATGATCCCAGGCGCTGCCTCGACGAAAACGAGATGGCCGATGGCGCGCACCTCGCTCCACATCACCCGGACGCGACGGCCATGCAGCGGATGCCAGCGGTAATGGACGTCAACATCCTGCCCGGCATGGGCACAATGGACGGGCGATGGCCATCGGGAGGAAGGCGTGGCTCTTTTGCGGCTCCGATCGCGGCGGCCAGCGGGCGGCGATCATGTACGGCCTGATCACCACGGCAAAGCTCAACGACGTCGATCCCCAGGCGTGGCTCGCCGACGTGCTGGCACGCATCAACGACATCCCCCAAACCCGCCTGCGCGAGCTCCTGCCCTGGGAATGGAAGGCAATCCGCGAGCAGACGAAAGCTGCCTGGCCGACCAGCGACCCGCGCCCCATGACGAGGTTGAGGACGCCTGCCGGGAGACCGGCGCGCTGCAGGATGTCGACGATCGCCCAGGAACTGGCCGGGACCAGGTCCGCCGGCTTGAAGACCACCGTGTTCCCATAGCAGAGCGCCGGGGCGATCTTCCACGCCGGGATCGCGATCGGAAAGTTCCACGGCGTTATGATGCCGATCACGCCGAGAGGCTCGCGGGTGACGTCGACGGCGATCCCCGGGCGGACGGAGGGAACGGTTTCGCCTGCCAGCCTGAGCGCCTCGCCCGCGAAGAAGTCGAATATCTGCGACGCCCTCACGACCTCGCCGACGGCTTCCGGCAGCGTCTTGCCTTCTTCGCGGGCGAGCAGGGCGCCCAGCTCGTCCTTGCGCGCCAGTATTTCGTCCGCCGCCTTGCGCAGGACGGCGTGGCGGACGAGCGGGCCCGAGCGGGACCATGCGGGGAAGGCGGCCTTGGCTGCCGAAATCGCGTCAAGCACGTCCTCGCGCGTTGCCTTCGCAAACACGCCGATGACGTCATCCGTATCGGACGGGTTGATGTTTTCCCGTCCCTCCGATCCGATCCACTCACCGGCGATGCAGTTCTTGAACATGGGATATCCTCGAGGATCAGGCGCGGGCGTAGGCGTCCCGATGCCAGCCACCCTGCCGACATGAGATCCTGCGGATCCGCAAGCACGTGGTCAGGCGATGGTCAACGCCTGACGATCATGCCCCCTGATCTGCAAGGGATTGTGCCTCCCGCCGGCTGTTCAGCGTCGCCCACTCAACCTCTGCTTGGCCGCACGAAACTTGGAAGAGCCCCTTGCTCCATGCCGATTCACACGACGGGATCACGGTGGGAAGAGGCTCGACCGAACCGGCCCGATCACAAAAAGCGTTCTTATCGCCCCCGTAGCTCCTCCGCGAGCAATGCCTCCAGTCTGGCGGGATCGATTGGCTTGTGCAGCATGCGAATGCCGGTCCGCCCGGCTTCGGCCAGCCGTTCAGCCGAGGTGTCGCCGGTCACCAGAACCGTGACCGGCGTGCCGCGTCGGCGGGCTTCGCTGATGATGGCCACGCCGGTCTCTCCCGCACCCAGGGAATGATCGGCGATCAGGATGTCCGGTGCAGCCTCAAGCTCCTTCAGCATGGTCCGGGCCTGCGCCAACGTGCGGGCCGTATGCACGGACACGCCCCAGCTCCCCAGTGTGACCTCCAACGCTTTCAGCACCATTGGTTCATCGTCCACCACCAGGGCGGTCCGGCCCCGCAACGTCCCGCAGAGCGCCTCCCTTCCGGCGGCTGACACCTGCGCTTCGTCTTCGGCCAACGGAAGCGTCAGGCTGAAGGTGGACCCTTTACCGGGTTCCGAGCGGACCGTCACCCGGGTCGCCAACAGATCGGCGACCCGCTGCACGGTGGCGAGGCCGATGCCGAAGCCGCGCGCATGCTCACGGGTCGCGTTTCCGATCTGGTAATAGGGATCGAAGATGCGCTCCATCTCCTCCGGGGCGATGCCCCGCCCGGTATCGGTCACGTCGATCGCCAGCCGGTCCTCCTCGACCCGCGTCTCGACCGTGACGCCGCCCTGTTCGGTGTATTTGACGGCGTTGGAGATCAGGTTGCGCAGCACCAACTCCACCAGCAGCGGGTCGGACCGGACCGATCTGGCAGCCGGCGGCACGTGCAACCACAGCTTCGCCTCGCGCGCCGGTCCCTGGAACTCGCCGTAAAGACGCTTCAGCAACTCGTCGAGGTCGAAGACCCGCGCCTGCGCCGTGAGCAGGCCGGCGTCGAGCCGCGCCACCTCCAGCAGCCCGCTCAGCATGCCCGTCAGGCTGGTCATGCTGTCCGACAGCGGCTTCAGGAGTTCGCGCGCTTTCGGGTCGAGCGGCTGCCGCCGCAAAAGCTCGAGAAACAGGTTGGCCGCCTGCACCGGCTGGCGCAGGTCATGACTGACCGAAGCGAGGAAGTTCGACTTCTCCCGGCTCGCCGCCTCGGCCGTGTCGCGTGCCTGTTGCAGCAAGGCTTCGGCGTGCTTGTGGTCGTGGATGTCGGTCGAGGTGCCGAACCAGCGGAGAATTGCGCCACCTTGCGGATCGCGGTAGGGCAGGCCGCGGACCAGGAACCAACGGTACTCCCCCGTCTTCGAACGGAGACGATGCTCGACGAGGTAGAGGCTGCCCGCCCGCTGTGCCTCCTGGAAGCGTTCAGCCGTCAGCGCCGCATCGTCGGGATGGATGAAGGCGGCGATGACGTCCGACACCGTGGTTGGCGCCGTCCGAGGGTCGTACGCGACGCCCGTATAGTCGGCCCATTGCCGGTTGAAGAACTCGACCCGTCCCTCGGCGTCGGTGATCCAGACGATCTGCGGCACGGCGTCCGCCATCAGACGGAACCGCGCCTCGCTCTCGCGCAGGGCCGCTTCGGTTTCCCGCCGGACGGTCAGATCGGCCGTGACCGCCAGGAAATGGTGCTCGTCGCCGTTGTTGCCGGGCACGATCGTGATGCCGCTGTTCGACCAGACGTCCGTCCCATCGGGCCGCCGGTAGCGCTTGTCGAGGGCCACGGTCTCACCCGTCCGCAAAGCGTGTTCAATGGCGTTGCGGCTCGCCGCCAGATCATCAGGGTGGGTGACGTCGGCGACGGACAAGCCCACGACCTCCTCCCGCGGACGTCCCAGGATTCGGCAGAGTTCGTCGTTCACGCGGAGAAAGCGGCCATCCGGCGTGAGTTCCGACAGGCCGACCGCCGCGCGGGCGAAGAGGGCGGACAGCCGCGCCTCGCTGCGCCGCAGCGCCTCGTCGGTGCTCCGGCGGGAGGTGATGTTGCTGGCGGTCCCGAACCACTCGCAGACCTCGCCGTCCGCATCCAGGATCGGCACCGCCCGCGAATGCGTCCATCCCAGTGATCCATCGGCCTGCCGGACCCGATGCTCCAGATCGAAGGCGCTCTTGGTCCGGATGGCTTCCCGCACGGCGTCGAGAAGCTGCGGCTGGTCGTCCGGATGGATGTACTCATCGAGCCACGCCTTGTTGCCGTCCGTCGTGTCGGTGAGGAAGCCGTGCCCGTCAAGCTGCCGCAGTTCCGTCCAGTCGACGTTCATGCGGTAGATGGCGTAGGAGGAGGCCTTCACCAGGGCGCGGAAGCGGCTCTCGCTGTCGCGCAAGGCAAGTTCGGTCCGCTTGCGGTTGGTCACCTCATGCACCGTCACCAGGACGCCCGCGATGATCCCGGCATCGTTGCGGACCGGGCTGTAGGTGAGGTCGAACCAGGTTTCCTCCGGGACGCCGTTGCGCTCGATGATCAGCTTCTGGTCGTCGAACCCGCGGGATTCACCGTGGAGCACGGCCTCGTAGATCGGCCCGTTGAAGTCCCAAACCTCGGGCCAACACTCGCGGGTGGGTTGGCCGAGGGCACGGGGATGTTTGCCGGCGGTGATTTCGGCGTAGCAATCGTTGTAGATCTGGATGAGGTCGGGTCCCCAGAGAACGATCATGCCGAGCGGGGAGGCGAGGATCAGGTCGACGACGACCCGCAAGGACAGCGGCCAGTTCGCCTTCGGTCCGAGGGACGTCGCAGCCCAATCATGAGCCCGGATCAGCGCTCCCATGGTCCCGCCGCCACTGGGCCAGTCCAGCTTTGAACCGATGGCGTCAGGGATCATGGCCGCCGCTTGGTGCAGGGGGCTGGGCAAGCGACGACGGCGGCAGCGCAACACGCTCCTGAAGCAGGCGCAACCCGTCGCGCACCACCTCGCTGGCCGTCTGGTAGCGGCCGGACGCCACCAGAGTCTGGACGAAGCGGTCGAGTTCCGGGGTGAGGGAGATGCTCTGGCTGATGCGCCTGGACATGTGACCATCGCAACGGAAGGGAAGCGGTGCCACAGAGTACGACACCGGGTTGGAGCCCGGAAGTCGCCCGAAGGGCATGGTACCTCCGGTCATAGTTTTCGAACGGGGGAGGAGCGGCGGCAGTGCAGAAGACAATGCAGCGGGCGCGTCTGGGTGGCAGTCTGGGCTGGATCGGGCTTGGATCAAAGGAATTGGACCGTGAGCGTCGAGCGGTAAGGAAACAACTCCAAAGCGCGGAATACTGATCTTTGATTGAAGATCGGGCTGTGATTGCACCTGAGAAGTAGCGTGAATGGCACCGACACCTTGTCGGTTGTTTGATTGCCGGGAAATGGTCGGCTCATCAGGCCGCCATGGGCGCGGCAACGCTGGACATGCGAGTTTTTGCCAAAGGCACTCCCAAGGCACTAGGGTCTGTTGACATTCATCGGGTTGCCAAGACGGTCGCTACGAGTTGGATGGCCGCCGCGAAACTGGTGTCGGTTTTGTCGTAGCGGGTGGCGATGCGGCGGAATTCCTTGATCTTACAGAAGAAGTTCTCGACCAAGTGCCGTCTCGACCAAGTGCCG
>NZ_JBFUHT010000090.1:0-7889 GCF_056402275.1 Azospirillum sp. P4_B5 | reverse complement strand
GATCGCTGACGCTCGCCGAGGCGATGACCGTGGCGTCGATAAGTGTGCCGGTCCGGACAACGACGCCACGCGCGGCAAGCTGGTCGCCGACCGCGTCGAAGAGAACGCGGTCCAGGCCACGCTTCACCAACTCACGGCGGAACCGGACGCTGCCTGCCGGACGCGCCGTATCATCCTCCCCCCAGGTTTGCGACGGTCTCCAACGGTGGAGATAGGCGGAATTGGTCTGGCGGCACACATCGTTTGGTGGCAGCCTGTGTCATGTCGGCCTCGCCATGGACCATTTCAGTGTGGAGTCGCCATGGACGCCTGGAGGTTGTCCCTCCTCGGCGGGTTCGAATTGCGAACGGCTGCGGGCTCGTCGGTCGTGCTCACCACCAGAAAGGCGATGGCCCTGCTGGTGCACCTCGCCCTGCGCCCCGATCACGCCCAATCCCGCGACAAACTTGCCGCCCTGTTTTGGGAAGACAGCCCGGGCATCCAGGCCCGCAGCAGCTTGCGTCAGGTGATCGCCGCCTTGCGCCGGCTGCCCGCAGAGGGTGGCCCGCCGCTGTTGCTGGCCGAAGGCGACATGGTGGCGCTCGCCTCAGGCTGCGTCGAAACCGACGTTGCCGCGTTCGAACAAGCGGTGGCGAAGGGGATGGCTACCGGTTCGGTGGAAGCGCAGGATCTCGCTCTGGAGCTTTATCGGGGAGACCTCTTCGATGGCGTTGCGTTGCGCGCGCCGACCTTTGATGACTGGCTGATGGCTGAACGACAGCGCCTGCGCGAACTGGCGCTCTCCACGATGACCCGACGGCTCGATGCCGCGTTGGAGGCCGGCACGACGGAAGCCGGTGTCCGCACGGCGTTGCGCATCTTGGCGCTCGATCCGTTGCAGGAGCCAGCGCACCGGGCGCTGATGCAGCTCTATGCCCGCCAGGGACGCTACGCTGCGGCGCTGAAGCAGTATCAGACCTGCCGCAGCCTGCTGGAGCGCGAGCTGGGCGTCCTGCCCGAACCGGGAACCGAACGCGTGTTCCGTGAGGTTCTCGACCGCCGGCGCGCCCGCGATGGCTCCGCCCCCGCTGCGCCACCTCTGCTGGACACGTCCCCGTCCGCAATGTTCCCGTCCGGAAACGAGGAGCCGGGCACACCCACCGTTTTACCGGAGCCCGTTCCACCGGAGCCGCAGCCCGCCGCCTCCGGTCCCGCCGTTAAGCCCGAATTGCGGTACGCGGCCATCCTGTGCATCGGCCTGACCGGTGTGGAGGAGGCCGGCGCCTCGCTCGATCCAGAGGACGCGCACACCCTCTCCACAGGGTTGTTCGACCGCATCGACCGGATCGCCAGGGATTATGGCGGACAGACGGTGCGCCATGGCGGCGATACGGCCCTGGCGGCCTTCGGTATTCGGCGTGCGTTCGGCGACGATCCGTGGCGCGCGGCGCGCGCAGCGCTGGACATCCAGACGGAACTAGGGCGTGTGGCGAAGGGGATGGGCGTGCGGGCCGGCGTCGCCTGCGGTCTGGTCGTGGTGGATGGCGCACGCGGCGGGACCGTCACCGGCAAGGCCATGCACGACGCCACGCGTTTGGCGGCGCGCGCCGCCTCCGGAGAAACATTGCTGTGTGACGGGATGCGCGGCGCCCTCGGCGACCGCGTGGACGTAGAGCCGGTGTCGGACGGAGAGGAAGCCATCACCTGGCGTCTGCGCGGACTGCACGGCGGCGTGGGGCCGGCCCGTCATCCCTTCGTGGGGCGGCAGGCGGAACTGCGCCAGTTCCGGGCGGCACTCGACGGGTGCCGCGAGAGCGGCATCGGCACGACCATCCACCTTCGCGGCGATCCCGGTATCGGGAAAAGCCGCCTTGTCGGCGAATTCCAGCGGATCGCCGCCGAGGCGGGGTTCCGCAGTGCCGTCGGCGTTGTGATCGAGGTTGGCGTCGGTCGCGGGCAAGACGCGCTGCGGGCCTTGGTGCGCAGCCTTGCCGGACCGCCAGCCGATATCGACCGGCTGTTCGACGACCGGCTGCCCAATGGGGGGCTGTCCGATGGGGGGCTGTTGCCGGCGGATGCCCGCCTGCATCTCTATCCAATCGTGGACCGACCGCTGCCGCCGGACCTCCAGGCGGTGTACAAGGCGCTGGACCACCCCGCGCGCGATCGTGGCCGGCGCAAAGCCTTCGCCGCGTTGGTGCGCGCCCGGAGCACCGCACAGCCCCTGCTTCTCGTGGTGGAGGACGTGCACTGGGCCGACGCACAGACCCTGTCCTATCTCGCCATGCTGGCGGCGGTGGTTGCGGAATGCCGCGCCATGCTGGTGATCTCCACCCGTGTTCAGGGCGATCCGCTCGGCGCCGAATGGCGTGCCGCCATCGGTGGGGCTCCGGTGCTGACCCTCGACCTCGCGCCCTTGCGCCGGGACGAGGCCGTGACCCTCGCCAGCACCTATGCCAACGCGGGGGCACGGCGCGTGCTTCGTTGCGTGGAGCGGGCGGAGGGCAATCCGTTGTTCCTCGACCAGCTGCTGCGCAGCCAGAGCGATGGGGAGGACGTACCCGGAACCATCCACGGGATCGTGTTGGCGCGGACCGACGCGCTTGCCCCGCTCGACCGGCAGGCCTTGCAGGCGGCCTCGATCCTGGGACCGCAATTCACGCTTGATGCGCTGCGACACCTGATCGAGAAGCCTGACTTCAGCGTGGCCGCGCTGCTCGGCCAGGCGCTGATCCGCCCGGATGGGGAGTCGTTCCTGTTCGCCCACGCCCTGGTGCAGGAGGCGGTGTATGGAGCGCTCCTGCGCTCGCGGCGGCGCGACCTGCACCGGCGCGCCGCCGCTTGGTACGCCGCCCGCGACCCGGTGCGCCACGCCGAGCACCTCGACCGGGCGGACGACTCCACGGCCGTCGCGGCCTATGCTCGCGCTGCGGAACTGTGCGCCGCCGATTTCCGGTTCGAGCGTGCGGTCGGCCTCGCCGAGCGCGGGCTCGCCCTAGCCGGGACGCGCGCGGAACGCTTCGCGCTTGCCTATCTGCGGGCAGAACTGCTCGACGCGCTGGGCGAAGCCCCGGCGGCGGTGCAGGCGTTCGCCGCCGCTCGCGATCTTGCGAACGATGATGCCGAACGCTGCCGGGCCTTGCTCGGCTTGGCAGCCGGCAAGCGGGTGACGGAGGACCTGGACGGCGCCATGGCGGCGCTGGCCGATGCCGAAGCGGTGGCGGTGCGCGCCGGACTGACCGGCGAACGGGCGCGGGTCCACCACCTGCGCGGCAACCTCTGCTTTCCGCGCGGCGATCTGGATGGCTGCTTGCGCGAGCATCGGGCGGCGCTCGACTGGGCGCGGCAGGCCCGAGCGGTGGACCCCCGGGCGGCGGAACTGGAGATCGCCGCGCTGGGCGGGCTGGGCGACGCTCATTACGCCCACGGCCGCATGGTGACCGCGCGCGAGCATTTCGAGCGCTGCGTCGCACTCGCCCGCGAGCATGATCTGCCGCGTGTCGAAGTGTCGAATCTCTATATGGTTGCGATCACGCGCCTCTACCTCAACGACCCGCGCGGCGCAGTGGAGGATGCCCGCGCCGGCGCCCGAGCGGCCCACGACATCGGCCATCGCCGGGCCGAAATGCTGTCGCATCTCGTCGCTTACGAGATCCTGTTCGAATTGGGTGATGCGGCCTCCGGTCGCGACCATCTTGCCCGCGCCCGGTCACTGACGCAACAACTCGGTGCGCTGCGCTTCGAAGCGGAGCATCTGGCGTTCGAGGCGAAGCTGGAACGCCTGGCCGGCCGTCGTTCCGACGCCTGTGCCCTGCTGCACCGGGCGCTTGACCTCGCCCGCGAAACAGGGCTTGGCTATATGGGGCCGTCGATCCTGTCGGAATTGGCCCTGTGCTGCGACGACCCGGCCGCCCGGCGCGCGCGGCTGGACGAGGGGGAAGCGTTGCTGGCCTGCGGAAGCGTCGGCCACAATCATTTGCAGTTCTACCGGGACGCCATCGACACGGCGCTGGATCTGCACGACTGGCCCTTGGCGGAGCGCTACGCCCAAGCCTTGGAGAACTACGCGGCCGCCGAGCCGTTGCCCTGGTGCACGCTGTTCGCTGCGCGCGGCCAGGCGCTGGCCCGCTGGGGCCGGGGACTGCGCGACGAGGCGACCCGGCGCAGCCTCATAGACGCGCTGGAGGAGTGCCGCCGGGTCGGCTTCGTCCACCCGATCCAGCGCGTGCAGGACGCGCTGACCGCCTGATGCGCCTACAGCCGGTTCAGCGCCAGTTGGCTGCGATCGCCGGCCCATGAGCGGGCGAGGCGCTCGGCGGTCTGCTCGGCTTCGGCGGTGCGGCCTTGCGCCATCAGCGCCTCGGTCAGACCATAGAGCGCCCAGCCGTTGTGCGGGGTCTTCGTCAGGCTGGCGCGGAAGGCGCGTTCCGCCTCCTCCGCCTGCCCGGTCTGAAGCAGGACGGCACCCAGAGACTGCCGCACCGGATAATACCAGTAGGGCGGCTCCATGTAGGACAGCGTGTCCTCGATGGTTGCGGCCTCGCGGAATTCCTCGAGGGCAGTTTCCAGGTCACCGCGCGCCTGCGCAATGCGTGCCAGCACCACATGGCGGGACAGCGTGGCGATGCGGTCCGCCGGAATGCCGGCCGCGTCCAGGCCAGTGAAATCGGTGGTGCGGACGATGGTGTCGATGGCTTCCGCCTCGCGCGCCGCCTCGGCGCCGTTGCCCGCCGCCGCCTGTGCCACCCCGCGGGCGTAGTGCCACAGGGCCTTGACGTAGGGAAGCTCGTCGCCGGGATCAGGCAGCGCAAGGGCGATGGCCGGCGCGCTGTACTGGGCGTGCGCGAAATAGGGCGCGGCCTTGATCGGCTGGACCCACGGGATCGTCCGCGCCGCCTCCTCGGTGACAGTCCTGGCAAGCTTGTCGGCGGAGGCGACCACGGTCGGTCCATCGCCGGCCATCTGCGCCGACACCATCAGGAAATGAATGTTGTGGGGGTAATAGGCGCCGGGATAGAGGCCGGAGGCTTTGACCCTCGCCAAGTAGGCTTCGTCCGCGGCCACCGCGCCGCGGTTGGCCTCCAGCGAGTCCTTGTAGCGGCCGACCCGGTAATAGATATGCGAGGGCATGTGCACGATGTGCCCCGCCGCCGGCATCAGCCGGCCGAGGCGGTCGGCGTGGGGCTCCGCCCGCTCGGGCCGGTTGGACGCTTCGACCATGTGGATGTAATAGTGGATCGCGCCGGGATGCTCCGGATCGGACGCCAGCACTCGTTCCAGTGTCGCGACGATGTCCGCGGTGCTCCCCTTCGGCGTGCGGCCGGCGTCCGCCCAGTAATCCCAGGGCGTCAAATTCATCATCGCCTCGGCCGTCAGGACAGCGATCTGCGCATCCTCGGGAAACCGCCTTGCGACCTCGGCCATCACGTCGGCGTAGGCCGCGTCGAGCGCCTTGCGATCGGCGGGCGCACCCTCCGCGTAGCGGCGGGCGAGGGCGTCGATCAGAGCACGCTCCCGGTCCGTGGCGTGGGCGGCGTGGGCCTGCGCCTGCCGCAGGGCCTCCAGGGCTGGCGCGTTGGCATCCGGCTCCATCGGCCAGTTGATGTTGGGGCCGAGCACCAGCGCCTCGCCCCAGAAACACATGGCGCAGGCGGGATCGAGACTCTGCGCCTTGCGGAAGGCGCGTCTCGCCTCCCCATGATTGAAGGCGTAAGACAGGCGGAGCCCCTGGTCGAAAAAGGCTTGGGCCTGCGGGCTGGCGGTGGTGACGGACCATGAGAGCGTCCCAAGACCGTCGAGCAGGTCCACCGAAGCGTCCAGCGGGCCGGTCGCTCCGGTCCCCATCTCGGTAAAGGGCTTCACTTCCGTTTTGAGCGGGCGGTGCATCGAATGGTCTTGTGCGCTCGCCGGACACGCCATGGCGAGCACGGCGACGGCGAGGAACGTGGAAGGGTACGGAATGCGGGCCACGGCGTGTTCTCCCTGCTGTTCTGGCGGGAACGATAGGCCCCAACGCTAGCCTCCGGCTTGTCAGCCGCCCGTCATGCGGAGCGTGAAAGCGGCGTGAAAACCGCCGCGGCGAGGGGAAAAGACGAAATCGGGCCATGGCGTGAGGGTCCGCTGTGCGAATTCACGCACGATTCACGCGCCTGATGACGGGCGGCAGACGGGCGAGGGGGCATGGTGCGGCCACGACATTCCCCGTATCCGGAAAGGAACGCCCCGATGACCGCCATGACCTCTCATGACAGCACCGCCACCGTGACCGACAGCTTCGACCAGGGCCGGGCCGACGCCTTCGCGGAACGGCTGATCGGCGTGCTGAACGGCGGCGCCATGGCGCTGATGACCTCGATCGGCCATCGCACCGGCCTGTTCGACCGGATGGCGCTGCTGCCGCCGTCCACCAGCGGAGAGATCGCGCAAGCCGCCGGACTCAATGAGCGCTATGTTCGCGAATGGCTGGGCGCCATGGTGACGGGCGGCTTCGTCGCCCTCGACCCCGACACCGGCCGCTACGCCCTGCCCATGGAGCATGCGGCCTCGCTGACGCGGTCCAGCCCGTTGGGCAACGTCGCGGTCTATGCGCAGTACATCCCTCTGCTCGGCTCGGTCGAGGACCGCATCGTGGAGTGCTTCCACAAGGGTGGCGGGGTGCCGTACGAGGCCTTCGCCCGCTTCCATGAGGTGATGGCCGAGGACAGCGGCCAGACCGTGCTGGGGGCGCTGATCGACCAGATTCTGCCCCTGGCTCCGGAGATCGTGGAGCGGCTGGAATCCGGCATCGACGTGCTGG
This sequence comes from Azospirillum sp. P4_B5, assembly GCF_056402275.1. Taxonomy (NCBI): domain Bacteria; kingdom Pseudomonadati; phylum Pseudomonadota; class Alphaproteobacteria; order Rhodospirillales; family Azospirillaceae; genus Azospirillum; species Azospirillum sp. P4_B5. Next base: position 1,114 of record NZ_JBFUHT010000090.1, on the reverse strand, counting down.
ACGTCGGCTGCGGCAGCGGCCGGGCGCTGAACCTGCTGGCCCGGACATTCCCAAACAGCCGCTTCACCGGCTATGACCTGTCGGTGGAGGCCATCCGGCGCGGGCGCACGGAGTCCATTCAGCACGGGACGGGCAACATCCGCTTCGCCCAGGCCGATCTGACGCATCTGGACGAGGTGGCGCGCTACGACCTGATCACCGCCTTCGACGCCATCCACGACCAGAAGGAGCCGGGAACCGTGCTGAGCGCCGTCGCTCGCGCGTTGCGGCCCGGCGGCACCTTCCTGATGCAGGACATCCACGCCTCGTGCCACCACCACAACAACATCGACCATCCCATCGGACCGCTGCTCTACACCGTGTCCTGCATGCATTGCATGACCGTGTCGCTGGCCCAGGACGGTGCTGGGTTCGGGGCGATGTGGGGGCGGGAAACGGCCATTGCGATGCTGCGCGAACGCGGTTTCATGAACGTCACGGTGCAACAGCTGCCGCATGATCTGCAGAACGATTATTACGTCTGCCGGCGCGAGCCCTGATTGGCCGGCAAGCCGGGCCAGCAACTATTCAGAACAGGAGACAACCATGTCGTCCACATCCATTCATGCGGTGCTGCGCGCTGATCGCAATACCGTTGGGTTTGCCGCGTGGCGTAGCGTGGCTGACGTTCTTCTCGTGCGCCTTGGGGAAGGGCACCGGATGCGCCGGACAATGGCCTCTCTCCAGGAGATCGATGATTGGACTCTGAAGGACATTGGCGTCAATCGGTGCGAAATCATGTGCTTGGCCCAGCAGGGGCTCAGTAGGCGACGATAAGTGGAAGGCAATCCGCGCGGAGACCGTCGCAAACTTGGGGGGAGGATGATAGGGCGCGTCCGGCAGGCAGCGAACCGGGTGTGCGATGAAGTGGCGGGGGCGTTGTCAGGGGAACGGTGGCAGCGCGCCAGTCGCGGCATTATCTTGCTCGGAGAGCTATGCGGGAAAGTGGGTGATGACGGTCTGAAGAAGGCGGCGTATCGAGGCGGGTGACGAAGCCTGCCAGAACCTCCACGAGGGAGCGATACGCCATGGACGAGATTAGCAAGGTTGTCCGCTTACGTCAGCCGGAGGAGAT
>NZ_JBFUHT010000089.1:0-8996 GCF_056402275.1 Azospirillum sp. P4_B5 | reverse complement strand
ACTGGGCCGATCTGGTCGGCCGCTACCCGATCATCTCGATCGAGGACGGCATGGCCGAGGACGATTGGGAGGGCTGGAAGGCGCTGACCGACGCCATCGGCAACAAGGTGCAGCTGGTCGGCGACGACCTGTTCGTGACCAACCCGGTGCGTCTGGCCGACGGCATCCGGAAGGGCGTCGGTAACTCGATCCTGGTCAAGGTCAACCAGATCGGCACGCTGTCGGAGACGCTGGAAGCTGTCGACATGGCGCACAAGGCCGGCTACACGGCGGTGCTGTCGCACCGTTCGGGCGAGACCGAGGACAGCACCATCGCCGATCTGGCGGTCGCCACCAACTGCGGCCAGATCAAGACCGGCTCGCTGTCGCGCTCCGACCGGCTGGCCAAGTACAACCAGCTCATCCGCATCGAGGAAATGCTCGGCGTGGCGTCCCGCTTCGCCGGACGCGGCATCCTCAAGGCATAACGGCCCAGCGGAAGGCGGCTGCGGCAAAGTGTCCGGTGATGCCGGATTTGCTGCGCCGCACCGCCTTTTCCGCTAATATATCAGTACACAAAAAGACGCTCGCAGAAGAAGACGGCAAGACGCGCTTCTCCTTTCAGCAAGGCGCGCGCCGGGAGGGATCGGCTGAAACGGGCAGCATCATGCCTTTTTCTCTTATCCGGAGTGTTCTGCAATGACTGCCAATGGTGAAACCAGCGGCGACTCCCACGCGGTCCCGATCGAGAACGTCACCTTCGACGAGATCGTGGTCGGGCAGTCCGCCAGCATCGCGCGGCAACTGACCGTGATGGACGTCGAGCTGTTCGCCACCGTCTCCGGCAACATCGATCCGGTTCATCTGGACGCGAAATTCGCCGCCGACAGCCGCTTTCAAAAGGTGATCGGCCACGGCATGTGGTCCGGCGCGCTGATTTCCGGCGTGCTGGGGACCCGGCTGCCCGGCGCCGGCACCGTCTACGCCGGCCAGGACCTGCGCTTCCGCCGCCCGGTCGGGCTGGGCGACGTCGTCACCGCCACCGTGACCGTCCGCGAGAAGCAGGCCGACAAGAACATCGTCGTCTTCGACTGCCTGTGCACCAACCAGGACGGCGAGGTCGTGGTGACCGGGACCGCCGAGGTGGTGGCGCCGACCCGCAAGGTCCGCCGCGCCGCCCACGCGCTGCCGCAGATCCAGATGATCCGCCACGACAAGCACGACGCGCTGCTGCGCAAGTGCGACGGGCTGGAGCCGGTCGCCACGGCGGTCGCCCATCCCTGCGACGAAAGCTCGCTGAAGGGTGCGGTGGAGGCGGCGGAAGCCGGTTTGATCGACCCCATCCTGATCGGCCCGGCGGCGAAGATCCGCGCGCTGGCCGCCGCCCACGGTCTGGACATCGCCCGCTATCGTCTGGTCGATGTAGAGCACAGCCACGCCGCTGCGGCGGCGGCCGTCGCCCTGGCCCGCTCCGGCGAGGCCGAGGCGGTGATGAAGGGCAGCCTGCACACCGACGAGCTGATGGCCGAGGTCGTCCGCAAGGAAACCGGCCTGCGCACCAGCCGCCGCATCAGCCACGTCTTCGTGATGAACGTGCCGACCTACCCGCGGGCGCTTCTCATCACCGACGCGGCGATCAACATCTACCCGACGCTGGAAGACAAGGTCCACATCGTCCAGAACGCCATCGATCTCGCCAAGGTCCTGGGCGTCGAGACGCCGCGCGTCGCCATCCTGTCGGCGGTCGAAACGCTCAACCCGAAGATCGCCACCACACTGGAAGCGGCCGCGCTGTGCAAGATGGCCGACCGCGGTCAGATCACCGGCGGCATTCTCGACGGCCCGCTGGCCTTCGACAACGCCATCAGCGCCGAGGCCGCGCGCATCAAGGGCATCAAATCCCCCGTCTCCGGACAGGCCGACATCCTGCTCGTCCCCGATCTGGAAGCCGGCAACATGCTGGCCAAACAGCTCTCCTTCCTCGCCAACGCCGACGCCGCGGGCATCGTTCTCGGCGCGCGGGTTCCGGTCATCCTGACCAGCCGCGCCGACAACGTCCGCACCCGCCTCGCCTCCTGCGCCGTGGCGGCGCTGGTGGCCGCCGCGCGCCGTCCCGCCCTCGCGCTCAACGCCACTGCCGCTCCCTTGGCCGCCCCCCTGGCTGCGGAGTGAGGATCACACCATGTCGCACCGTGACGCCTGTCTCGTCATCAACGCGGGCTCCTCCAGCCTGAAATTCTCCGTCTTCTGCGGCGCCGGAAGGAGCGATCTGGAGGCCGTCCTGACCGGCCAGATCTCCGGCATCGGCACCGCCCCGCGCTTCGAGGCTAAGGACGCGGCCCGCCACGTCCTGGCCGACGGCATCCTGGACGAGGTCGGTCCCGGCGACCGCGCCGGGCTGCTCGGCTTCCTGCTGACCTGGATGCGGCACGAGCTGCGGGACGTGCGGCTGGTCGCCGCCGGCCACCGGGTCGTGCATGGCGGCACCCGCTTCGACGCGCCGGTCCGGCTGACCCCGGCGGTGCTGGCGGAACTGGAGGCCCTGGTGCCGCTGGCCCCGCTGCACCAGCCGCACAACATCGCGGCGATGACCGCGCTGGCCGAGGTCTATCCGGAGCTGCCGCAGGTCGCCTGCTTCGACACCGCCTTCCACAGCACGCGGCCCTGGCAGGCCCAGATGTTCGCCCTGCCGCGCGAGCTGACCGACGAGGGCGTGCGCCGCTACGGCTTCCACGGCCTGTCCTACGAGTACATCGCCCAGCGCCTGCCGCAGATCGCCCCGGAGCTGGCCGAGGCCCGCGTCGTCGTCTGCCATCTCGGCAGCGGGTCCAGCCTGTGCGGCATGCGCGCGGGCCGCAGCGTCGACACCACCATGGGCTTCACCGCGCTGGACGGCCTGCCGATGGGCACGCGCCCCGGCGTCCTCGACCCCGGCGTGCTGATCTATCTGATGCGGGAGAAGGGCATGGGACCCGACGAGCTGGAGCGGCTGCTCTACCACAAGTCCGGCCTGCTCGGCGTCTCCGGTGTCTCCAACGACATGCGCGCCCTGCTGGACAGCGAGAACCCGCAGGCGGCGGAGGCCGTGGAGCTGTTCTGCTTCCAGGTCGCCAAGCAGGCGGCGGGGCTGGCGGCCGCCATGGGCGGGCTGGACGCGGTGGTCTTCACCGCCGGCGTCGGCGAGAACTCCGCCCCGGTGCGGGCGCGGGTGGCGGAGAAGCTGGGCTGGCTCGGCGTCCATCTCGACGGGGCGGCGAACCGCGCCCGCGCCACGCGCATCTCCGCCGCCGACAGCCGCGTCCCGGTCTTCGTCATCCCCACCGACGAGGAGCGGATGATCGCCAGCCACACGCTGGCCATCCTGGCGCGGAACGCGGTGCTGTCACCCCTGGCGGCCTGAGCGGACGCCTCAAAGCCCGCTTAGAAAACTCCGGATCGCATCGAGGACGAGCGTTTCCCGCTCGCGGTGCGGCACATGGCCGGTGTCGGGGAGAAGCCTTGCGGCTCCCCGCCCGGCCGCGATGCGTTCGGGGTGGGCGGCGGAGCCGTACTCGTCGCGGTCGCCATGCAAGGCCAGAACCGGGCAGCGCACCGCCGTCAGGGCCCGGTCCAGGGTCCAGTCGGCGAAACCGGGCGACAGCCACGTTTCCGTCCAGGCGTCCAGAACCCACCGGGCCTTGCCGCCGTGATACCGCGCCAGACGCGCCACGTTGGCGGGGGCCTGGAAGTCGCGCTTGGCGTCGCGGATGCCGGCGAGGGTCCTCTCTTCCACGAAGGCCTGCGCGGCGATGGTCACGAGGGCGCGGCATCGCTCCGGAAAGCGCGCCGCCGTCTCGACGGCCATGCCGCCCCCGACGCTGTGCCCGCAGGCGACGAACTCCGTCACGCCGAGCTGGTCGCACAGCGGGGGGATGCTGTCCCGCGCCTCCGCGGCGACGAAATCCAGGGCGAGCTGCCCCGGATGGCCGTCCGAACGCCCGAAGCCGAGCCGGTCGTAGGCGATGACGCGGCGGCTCGTCTCGGCGGCCAGCCGCTGCGGGAAGCCGCGCCATAAGTCCACACTGCCGAGGGAATCGTGGAAGAGAATGATCGGCACGGCGCTGGCGGCTTCCGGAGTCCAGCTCTTCGCGAAGAGGGCGCCTTTCGCGGTCCGGATCGTCCATTCCGTTTCGGTCACGGGAGCTTCGTTTGGCGTCGGCATGGCGGGTGGCGTTGTGGTCCTGGGGACATCCGTTATGCCGTGAAGCGCCGAGCAACGCTCGTGGAAACATATTGAAGGCGCTTTTGCCCCCACCCTAACCCTCCCCCGCTGCGCAGGGGAGGGGACTGCCGCCGCCTCGCGGAAATCTCCCTCCCCTGCGACAGCGGGGGAGGGCCGGGGTGGGGGCAAGGCCGCGGCCGAACCGCCACACGAAAAAGCCGGACGCCATCGCTGGCGCCCGGCTTCGTCACTCAAACGGAACCACCCCGCCTCAGCGGGCGAGCCAGCCGCCGTCCACCGGCAGGACCGTGCCATGGACATAGTCCGACGCGTCGGAGGCCAGGAACACCGCCGGGCCGCCCATGTCGGACGGAACGCTCCAGCGGCCCGCCGGGATGCGGCCGAGGATCTCCGCGCTGCGCTGCTCGTCGGCGCGGATCGCCGCCGTGTTGTTGGTCGCGACGTAACCCGGCGCGATGGCGTTCACGTTGATGCCCTTGCCCGCCCATTCGTTGGCGAGCAGGCGGGTGATGCCGGCGACGCCGCTCTTGGAGGCGGTGTAGGAGGGCACGCGGATGCCGCCCTGGAAGGACAGCATGGACGCGATGTTGATGATCTTGCCCTTGCGGCCCTGGCCGATGGCGTAGCGGCCGAAGGCCTGGCAGAGGAAGAACACCGTCTTGATGTTGATGTTCATCACGAGGTCCCAGTCGGCCTCGGTGAAGTCCACGGCGTCGGCGCGGCGGATCAGCCCGGCGTTGTTGACCAGGATGTCCAGCCCGCCGAAGGTGCCCACCACCTCCTCCACCAAGCCCTGCACCGGGGCGATGCTGGTCAGGTCGGCGGACATGCCGTGGAACTTGCGGCCGGCGGCCTCCACCAGGGACCTGGTTTCGTCCAGCGGCACCACGTCCACGGCGGCGATGTCGGCGCCGGCCTGGGCCAGCGCCACGGCGATGCCCTGGCCGATGCCGGTGTGGGCGCCGGTCACCAGGGCGACCTTGCCGGTGAGATCGAAGGAATGTGCCTGAGCCATTGTCTTGGTCCTTATTCTTGGCTTGCGGGGATCAGCGCAGGTCTTCCATGGGGATGAAGTCCATGTCGGTGAAGTCCTGATTGTCGCCGGCCATGGCCCAGATGAAGGTGTAGTTGCGCGTGCCGACGCCGGAATGGATCGACCAGCTGGGCGAGATCACCGCCTGCTCGTTGGCGACGACGACGTGGCGCGTCTCGGACGGCTCACCCATGAAGTGGAAGACGCGGGCCGGCTCCGGCAGGTCGAAGTAGAAATAGACCTCGCAGCGGCGGTCGTGCGTGTGGCACGGCATCGTGTTCCACATGTTGTTCGGCTTCAGCACGGTCATGCCGAGCACGAGCTGCGCGGTGCGGCAGACGTCCGGGTGGATCATCTGGTAGATGGTGCGTTCGTTCGACTGGGCCGGGTCGCCCATATGCACGGCCTTGGCCTGCGCGATGGAGATCTTCATCGTCTCGAAGCGGGCGTGGGCCGGGGCGCTGTTCAGGTAGAACTTCGCCGGGTTGGCCGGGTCCAGGCTCTCGAAGCGGACGTCCAGGCTGCCCATGGTGATGTAGAGGCAGTCGCGCGGGGCCAGCTCGAACACCGCGCCGTCCACCGTGATGCGGCCCGGGCCGCCGACGTTGACGGCGCCCAGCTCGCGCCGGTCGAGGAAGTTGGCCGAGCCGATGGCCTTGGCCGATTCCAGCTTCAGCGGGCCGGACACCGGCATGGCGCCGCCGACCACGAAGCGGTCGATGTGGCTGTAGGTCAGGACGATGTCGTCCGCCTCGAAGATGGACGGGACGAGGAAATGGTCGCGCAGCTTGGTGGTGTCGTAGTTGCGGACGTCATCCTGGTGTGACGCGTGGCGGACGGTGATCTTCATGGCGGTATCCTCGTTTGTGTTTTTCGGGGCCGGTGGCGGCCAATTCAGGGGGCCAAATCAGGGACCAGTGAAGAAGAACGGGTTCGCCCCCTGGGCCTGGGGGATCGAGGTCAGCAGGCCGTCGAGGTGGACGGCCATGCGGTCGGCGGCCAGCGCCGGGTCGGCGTCGGCGATGGCGTCCACGATCGCCGCGTGCTCGGCCAGCACATGGGTGAGGCGCCCCGGCTCCGGCAGGGTCAGGCGGCGGTAGCGGTCCACCTGCACCTTCACCTGCTGCGCCATGCTCCACAGGCCGGGGTAGCCGGCGATCTCGGCGATCAGGGCGTGGAACCGCTCGTCGGCCTCGTGGAAGGCGTTGAGGTCGCCGTCCTCCACCATCTCCTGCTGGAGCAGCAGATTGGCGCGCAGGCCGGCGATCTGGCTGCCGGTGGCGCGCTGCGCCGCGTAGCGGACGGCGGTGCCCTCCAGCGAGGTGCGGATGACGATGGCCTCCGGCAGGGCGTTGACCGGGATGCGGGCGACGAAGGTGCCGACCTGCGGGAAGATCTCGATCAGCCCCTCGTCGGCCAGCCGTTGCAGCGCCTCGCGCACCGGGGTGCGGCTGACGCCGAAGGCTTCGGCGATGTGCTTCTCGACGATGGGTTCGCCCGGATTGCGGCGCATCTCCACGATCTCGGCGCGCAGCGACCGGTGGATCGCCGCCATGGTGGAGGCGCCCCGCGCCGGCCCGCGGGAGGGCTTCACCGCGCCCCGCTGGGTGGCGGAACGGTCATTGTTGGCGTCGGGCGTCGGGGTGGTCGGCATGTCCATGGCTGCACCTGTTGCGCCGGCTCGGCCGGTCCTAAGGGAGCATATTAGTATATCAGTGCCGCGGTGCAAGCCGGAAATCGCGGGGTCCGCAATCTCCGGCTTTCGTCCGGGGTGGGGCGGCGTTCAGCCGGGCGCCGTCATTCGGCGGGGGCGGGCTGGACCGGCAGGACTGCTGTGTGGGCGCTCTCTTGGGTGGCCTTCTGGGCGGCCAGATAGCGCGGGGAGAGGACGCCGAACCGGCGGGCCCACCAGGCGGTCAGGATCGGGGTGAGCAGCGAGGTGACGACGACGCTGGTGGCGACCAGGGCGGTGGCGGCCGGGGCGCTCGGCGCGAAGCTCGGCTCGATGGAGGCGATGATCGGCGGGACCGTCACGGCCGCACCGGCGGTGGAGGCGGCACCGATGCCGGCGGTGCCGTTGCCCTTGGCCAGCAGGATGTCGGCGACGACCAGCGTGAAGCCGGTGACGGCGATGACCGACAGGCCGAGGACGATGCCGAGCAGGCCGGTGTTCAGGATGACCGCGAAGTTCAGGTTGTTGCCGAGCGCGAAGGCGAAGAAGGGCACCATCACCGGCACGGCTTGGCCGAAGAACTTGCGGAAGTCCTGGTCGAGGTTGCCGAGCGCGAAGCCGATCAGGAAGGGCAGCAGGGCGCCGACCATGGTCTGCCAGGGGAAGGCGGCCAGACCGGCCAGACCCAGCGTCGCCATCGTCATGAAGGGGCCGGATTCCAGGCACATCAGGCAGAAGGCGCCGGATTCCTCCTTGGTGCCGTACTGCTGCATCAGCGCCATGTACATGCCGCCGTTGGTGTCGTTCATGGCGGCGATGATCGCCAGCACCGACAGGCCGGTGAAGAAGCCCGAGGAGACGCCTTCGTGCGGGATGAACCAGGAGGCGACGATGCCCATGGTGGCGGCGGTGAGGATCTTGACGGTGACGAGCACGCCGCTCTTGCGCAGGACCAGCGGGGTGGCCTTCAGGCTGATGCTGGCGCCGATGCAGAAGAACCAGACGGAGAGGATCGGCAGGGTGCCGGTGATCAGGCCGTTGGTGAAGGACCCGAAGAACTTGCCCGTGTTCGGCGCGAAGGTGTTCAGGCAGGCGCCGAGGAACAGGGGAAGGATCATCATCCCGCCGGGAATGCGGTCGATCCTGGATTTGATGTTCATAGTCGGTACTCCTGGGGCGGTCCGACTGGGCCGTCGATGAAATGTCTGGGAAAAGTCCGGGGTGGTGGCTGCCGGTTGCGGCGCATGGAGGGGGAGCGTGCCGCGCATCCCCTGCGGGGCGGCGCCGGTCCGGTGGCCTTCGGGCCTGTCCAAGGATCGCGCCGCCGATGGAGTGGATACTAGTATATTAGCGTTGCGGGGCAAGTCAGGAGAACTGCGTACCCCGTCGGATGACACTCTGTCGCACATTCTGCGGCGGTGGTTTGGCGGTGCCGTTCCCGTGCGCCGGGAAACCCGGCTCCGTATCGGAAAGCGCAAGCGTGGCAACGGCTTGCAGCGCCTCGTGGACGCGGTGGTAGGCGGCCTCGATGCGTTGGGCGGCCTGTTCGCCACCGGCCGATCGGGCGGTTTCCCGGAAGAGGGCGAGGGCGGTGCGGCCGAACGCTTCGAAGCGCACTTGCAGGCCGTGATCGTCCAAGGCGAAGACCGGCGTGGTCAGAAAGGCCCGCCGCAGGGCGTCGGCGTCGCGCTCCAGGGCGGCGATGCGCTCGGTCGGCAGGTCGGAGGTCCGGGGCATGCCACGGCTCCTTCAAAGGGTGTTTTCAAAAAGCGGAGTTTGAAAACTGGTATTTTAGTTTTTGGCATTGGAAACCGCGTTGCCCCCACCCTAACCCTCTCCCGCTGCGCAGGGGAGGGAACTGCCGCCGCTTCGCAACAATCTCCCTCCCCTGCGCAGCGGGGGAGGGCCGGGGTGGGGGCAATACGGCTCCGTCCTTACTTGGCGTTGGCCATGGCGACGGCGGTGTCGCTCATGCGGTTGGAGAAGCCCCACTCGTTGTCGTACCAGGTCATGATGCGGACGAAGTTGCCGTCGATGACCTTGGTCTCGTTCAGCGCGAAGATCGAGCTGTGCGGGTCGTGGTTGAAGTC
>NZ_JBFUHT010000088.1:0-9121 GCF_056402275.1 Azospirillum sp. P4_B5 | reverse complement strand
AGCGCATCGAGGCGTCGAGCCGCAAGATCACCGACATCATCGGGGTGATCGACGAGATCGCCTTCCAGACCAACCTGCTGGCGCTGAACGCGGCGGTGGAGGCGGCGCGGGCCGGCGACGCCGGGCGCGGCTTCGCGGTGGTGGCCCAGGAGGTCCGCAACCTCGCCCAGCGCTCCGCCCAGGCGTCCAAGGAGATCAAGGGCCTGATCCTCGACAGCGACAGCCAGGTGAAGGACGGCGTGGAACTGGTCAAGAAGGCCGGCGACGCGCTGGAGGGCATCGTGTCGGGTGTCCAGCAGGTCGCCGGGCTGATCGCCGAGATGGCCTCGGCGTCGAGCGAGCAGGCGGCGGCCCTGGACGAGATCAACGCCACCGTCTCGCAGATGGACGAGATGACCCAGAAGAACGCCGCGTTGGTCGAGGAGACCACCGCGGCGGCCCAGTCGCTCGCCAACCAGGCGACCGACCTGCGGTCGTTGGTCAGCTTCTTCAAGCTGGACGCCGCAGCCTTCTTGGCGGCTCCCGTCGGTCATCAAGGCGGCGGGGCTCCGGCTCTGCGGCGCAGTATCGCCCCGACCAAGCCGGCGCCGGCCAAGCCCGCCGCCCGCAAGGCGGCGCCTCCGGCCCGTCCGGCGGCGGGCAAGGCGGCCTCGGCGACCCTCCAGCGCGCGTCCGCCGACGAGGACGATTGGAAGGAGTTCTGACCGGTCCTTTCTGAAAACCGGCCCTTTCTGAAAATGCGTGCGATGGAAAGGGCGGCGCGGACGTTTGTCAGGGAAGGCCATCACACCAACCGGGAGTGACGAACCCATGACCGCGCGCCGCCTCAACTCCGTGAACATCATGGTGCCCCTGGTCCTTGCCGGCGCCCTGTGGGCGGGGCCGGCGGGTGCCACCGACACGCCGCCCCCGCCGGGCGGCGCCGCACCTCCGTCCGGCGCTCCCTCCACGCCGGGCGAGCAGGCCCGCCAGGGGGTGGAGTTGCTGATGAAGGCTTTGGAGGGGTGGGTGCGGCAGGTGCCGATGTTCGCTCCCCCCGAAGTCACGCCGGAGGGCGACATCGTCATCCGCCGGCTCGACCGCTCCCGTCCGGCGCCACCCAATCCGGCGCCACCCAACCCGGCACCGGCCGACCCCGCGCCGGCGAAGCCCGAACCCTCGGTGCCGAACGCGCCGACCGACCTGTAGAGCGGCGGCAAAGCCCGATACGGTCTGTCACGCAGCGCACCGATGTGGTCTCCAATGCGCGGCGGAGCCCGCGAAAAGGCTTAACGGCCCCTTAATTCATGGTTAATAACGAGTTAATGACCGTTTGCGAGCCGAACCGAGGCCGCATCGGCCTGTCTGCGTGACCGGCTGTATCGGCCTTTCCGCTCTGCCGGTCAACCGGCGTGCCAGGGGCCACCCGGACGGGCGAACCCTTCCACCTGATCGCGCAGCTTCTGGACTTGCGACGGGGTGAGGGTGAGGCCGAGCCTTGCGGCGAAGGCGGCAGCGAGAGCGCCGCGCGTCGGGCGCTCCCCGCGGTCCGACAGGGCGCGGTACAGTTCGAACGCCGCGGCGTAGCGCCGCAAGGCCTCCGGACGGCGGCGCAGCTGGGCCGCCTGCGCGGTGGCGGCCACCTCCAGATGGGCTTCCAGGCGGCGCAGGGCGTCCGTCGCCGACAGGGCGGGCAGGGCAACGGGCGGCTCGGCTTCACGCTCGGGCCGGCCGATGGCCGCCTTGGCGCGGTGCCGCCGCTGGCGCAGGCGGTCCTCGTTGCGCAGCCGCTCCGCATAGGCGGGATCGCTGCGCCGCCGTTCGGTGCGGTTCCGGTTGGCGCGGGCGTTGCGTTCCTCCCGGTCCGCGCGGCTCTGCGGATCGCTGAGCAGGAAGGCGAGTTCCTCCGCGGTCAGGCGCAGGGAATCGGTGTCGGGGTCGTTTTCGGCGGTCATGCCGAAAGCAACGTTTCAGGGACCCTTTCCGATCCATACCACCAAAGAAGGTCACAGGCGGCGGCGCCGTCACGGCGTTTCCGGCCACGGCGATTTCGCTGTCCATCGCAACGGCGCCTCGTGCTAGAGAATGCCTCAGACACGACACGTCGCCCCATTTCACAGCAGACGGGACCCGGCCGGCCATGACCCCCAGGCAAGCCCTCCAGCAGCGCCTCGCCGCCCTGGACGCGCATCTCCGCGCGGAAAACCCGAACCTTCTTCCGGTCATTCCGACCTTCCGCAATTTCGACCGGGTCCTGGTCCGGCTGGGCCTGTTGGGGCCGCACGAGTCGCTGACCACGCGCATTCCCTGGTGGCCGATGATCGCGGTGCTGGGCACCTTCTCCGCGGGCAAGTCCACCTTCCTCAACGGCTATCTCGGCGCGCCGCTGCAGAACACCGGCAACCAAGCGGTGGACGACAAGTTCACGGTGATCTGCCACGGCCAGGAGACCCGGCGCGAGGCCCTGCCGGGCACCGCGCTGAACGCCGACCCGCGCTTTCCCTTCTACCGGATCGCCGACGAGATCGAGAAGGTCGCGGCGGGCGAAGGCAAGCGCATCGACAACTACCTGCAGCTCAAGACGCTGTCCGGCGACCGGGCGCGCGGCAAGATCTTCATCGACTCGCCGGGCTTCGACGCCGACGACCAGCGCCGCTCGGTGCTGCGGCTGGTCGACCATATCGTCGAGCTGTCCGACCTCGTGCTGGTCTTCTTCGACGGGCGCCACCCGGAGCCGGGGGCGATGCAGGACACGCTGAAGCATCTGGTGGCGAAGACGGTGGACCGCGCCGACGCGCGCAAGGTCTGCTACATCCTGAACCAGATCGACACCACGGCGAAGGAAGACAATCTGGAGGCGGTGTTCGGCGCGTGGCAGCGCGCCATCGCCCAGGCCGGGCTGGTCTCGGGCCGCTTCTACGCGCTCTACGACAGCAAGTCGGCGGTCGCCATTGCCGACGACGCGGTGCGCGCCCGCTACGAGGCGCGGCGCGACTCCGACCTCGCCGAACTCCAGGTGCGCATCAACGAGGTGGAGGTCGCCCGCGCCTACCGCATCGTCGGCATGATCGACAGCCTCGTGAAGGAGCTGAAGGGCGAGATCGTCCCGCAGCTCGCCGCGGCGATGAAGCGCTGGCGCAAGCTGGTGCTGATCGGCGACGCGGTGTGGCTGGCCCTGCTGGCCCTGTTCTTCGGCGGGATCGCCAGCCTCGCCGGCGGCGACACGGTGTCGGCCTTCCTCACCTGGCTGACCCAGTCGCAACCGGCCTGGACCGGCGGCCTGCCGATCGGGGTGCTGGTGGCGCTGGTGGTCCTGGCCGGTCTGTTCGGCGCCGGCCATTTCTGGCTGCGCTCCTTCATGGGCCGCCGGGTCGCCCGCAGCCTGCCGGAGCGCTACGGCGACGTGGACCTCAACCTGCAGCAGGGCTTCCTGCGCAACACCCGCTTCTTCCGCTCGATCTTCCGCAAGAAGCCGGCGGGCTGGAGCGGCGGTGCGGAGAAGCGCATCTTCTCCATCCGCGAGGCGGTGGCGGAGCATGTCCAGCGCATCAACGACCTGTTCACCGACCCCGCCGGGCGGCGCAACCGCGCCCCGGCGGAGTGAGCGGGCGTCCGCAGGAGAGGGGGTAGGGGATAGGCGATGGCGGGGCGGCGGTGTCTTCTGGCCATGCTCCTGCTGCTGGCGGCGATCGGTCCCGTCCGGGCGACCCCGCTCGCCTCGGCCCCCCTCGCCTCGGCCCCCCTCGGTTCAGCCCTGGACCTGGTCACCGGCAACGACTTCGCCCCCTTCACGGGAGCGGATCTGCCGGAGGGCGGCCTGCTGACCGAGATCGTGCGCCGCGCCTTCGACGAGGTCGGGTTGCGTTACGGCGTGCGCTTCATGCCCTGGCGCCGCGGCTACGACGGCGTCCTGGCGGGCAGGTTCCTCGGCACCTTTCCCTATGTCCGCACGCCGGACCGCGAGATGGAGATGCTGTTCTCCGACCCGCTGCTGGAGGTGCGGCAGCTCGTCTATCTGTCCGCCCACAGCGGCATGGTGTTCCGCACCCCGGAGGATTTCCGGGGACGCACGGTCTGCGCGCCGGTCGGCTACGCCCTGCCGCCGGAGCTGGCGGAATTGGCCGCGGCGGGGGCGCTGATGCGGGAAAGCCCGGCGGACCTGCCGGCCTGCGTGCGGATGGTCGCCTCGGGCCGGGTGGATGCCTTCGTCATCGACGAATTCACCGGGCGGAGCGCGGTGGCGAAGGCGATGGTCGGGGACGAGATCCGCGTCGCTCCCTTGCCCTACGCCCGCGCCGGGCAGCATCTGATTCTGTCCCGTTCATCGCCGGAAGCGGCGGCGATCCTGGCCGCCTTCAACGTCGGATTGAGGAAATTGAAGGATGGCGGCGCCTTCGAGGAGATCCTGCGCCGTCATCTGTCCGCCGCGCCGTGAGGCGTTTGGCGCCGAAGGAGGCGGAACACGCCGAATGGGCGTAACGTTTGCGCCATGCGGCATTGCCAGCGCGACGCAAAGTGCTATAAACGCGCGGACTCGATCTTGGAAAAGGGGCGTGGCCCGTGGCCATCGACGCTTCCGTTCTGGTCCTGAACGGACCGAACCTGAACATGCTGGGCGTGCGCGAACCGCACATTTATGGCTCCATGACGCTCGATGATCTGGAAGGCGCGTGTCAGGAACGCGCCGAACAGCTCGGGCTGGCCATCGACTTCCGGCAGTCGAACCACGAGGGCGAACTCGTTTCCTGGATTCAGCAGGCGCGGACGGAGCATGACGGCATCGTCATCAACGCCGGCGCCTACAGCCACACCTCCGTCGCCATCATGGACGCGCTGATCCTGTCCGAGCTGCCGATCGTCGAGGTGCATCTCTCCAACATCTACAAGCGTGAGGCCATCCGCCACCACTCGCACATTTCCGCGGTGGCCAAGGGGATGATCTGCGGCTTCGGCCCTCACGGGTATCTGCTGGCGCTGGACGCCATGGCGAATATCCTCGAGCGCGACTAAGGAACACGGGAAAAACGAACACCATGGCAAGCTTCGACATCGACGGCGATCTGGTCCGCAAGCTGGCGGATCTCCTGCGTGAGACGGGCTTGAGCGAGATCGAGTTTGCCGAGGGCGAGAAGCGGATCCGCGTCACCCGCCCGACGGCCGCCCAGGCGGTGGCCGTGCACGCTCCGGTCGCCGCTCCTACCCCCGTTGCGGCCGCCGCCGCCGCTCCGGCGGGCAAGCCCGCCAGCCACCCCGGCGCCGTCACCTCGCCGATGGTCGGCACGGCCTACGCCGCGGCCGAGCCCGGCGGCACGCCCTTCGTTCGCGTCGGCGACACGGTGAAGGCCGGCCAGACCGTCCTCATCATCGAGGCGATGAAGGTTATGAACCCCATCAAGGCCCCGCGGGGCGGCACGGTCGTCGAGATCCTGATCTCCGACAGCCAGCCGGTGGAGTTCGGCGAAGTCCTTATGATCATCGAGTGAGCGGGGATCATCCCTTGGCGATGTTCGAGAAGGTCCTGATCGCGAACCGCGGTGAGATTGCTCTGCGCATCCACCGCGCCTGCCGCGAGATGGGAATCCAGACCGTGGCGGTGCATTCCACCGCCGACGCCGACGCCATGCACGTCCGCCTCGCGGACGAGAGCGTGTGCATCGGCCCCGCGTCGGCCCGCGAAAGCTACCTGAACATTCCGGCGATCCTGTCGGCGGCGTCGATCACCGGGGCGGACGCGATCCATCCCGGCATCGGCTTCCTGTCGGAGAACGCCCAGTTCGCGGAGATGGTGGAGGAGCACGGCTTCACCTTCATCGGCCCGACCGCGGAGCACATCCGCATCATGGGCGACAAGGTCACCGCGAAGAAGACGGTGATGGAGCAGGGGCTGCCCGTGGTTCCCGGCTCCGACGGCCCGGTGCCGACGCTGGAGGAGGCGGAGAAGATCGGCCGCGAAACCGGCTATCCGATCCTCATCAAGGCGGCGGCGGGCGGCGGCGGCAAGGGCATGAAGGTCGCCCGCAACCCCGACCAGCTCAAGGAAGCCTACCAGCTCGCCCGTGGCGAGGCGCGCGCCGCCTTTGGCAACGACGAGGTCTACATCGAGAAGTATCTCGGCCGGCCCCGGCACATCGAGATCCAGCTTCTCGGCGACGAGCACGGCAACTGCGTGCATTTCGGCGAGCGCGACTGCTCCGTGCAGCGCCGCCACCAGAAGGTCATCGAGGAAGCCCCGTCGCCGGCCCTGAACGCCGAGCAGCGCGCCTTCATCGGCGATCTGGCGGCCAGGACGGCGGCGGCCATCGGCTACCGCGGCGTCGGCACGATGGAGTTCCTGTTCGAGGACGGGCAGTTCTACTTCATCGAGATGAACACCCGCCTGCAGGTCGAGCACACGATCACCGAGATGATCACCGGCATCGATCTGGTGCGCGAGCAGATCCGCGTGGCGACCGGCGCCCCGCTCGGCTACGGTCAGGCGGACATCCGCTTCCAGGGCCATTCGATCGAGTGCCGCGTGAACGCGGAGCATCCGGAGACCTTCATCCCGTCGCCGGGGAAGATCGACGGCTACCACGCGCCGGGCGGCTTGGGCGTGCGCGTCGACTCGGCGCTCTATGACGGCTACCGCATCCCGCCGCACTACGACAGCCTGATCGCCAAGCTGGTCGTCCACGGCACCACCCGCAACGAGTGCCTGATGCGGCTGCGCCGGACCATTGAGGAGTATGTGATCGGCGGCGTCGACACCACGCTGCCCCTGCACCAGCGCATCATCGCGCAGCAGGCCTTCATCGACGGCAACTACGACATCCATTGGCTCGAACAGCTGATGGGCATGAAGAAGTAAGCAGTCGAACGGTTGAATGAAAAGAGCCCTTCTTCCCGGTCGGGAGGAAGGGCTTTTTTCGTTTGGCGAGCTCTTACTTCAATAGGAATTGGCGACCTTGCCCCTCTCCCCGGAGGAAAGAGGGGAGAATCGGGGACGAAAGGGATTATGGCGCCGCGGTCAGCAGCGCGTCGCGGCGGCAGCGGTCCACCACCTTGGCGCCACAGGGCATGAAGGACAGATCCTTGTTCAGGCACAGCCGCACCTCGGCCACGTCGCGCTTGGCGCAGATCAGCGCCACCGACTCCGGCTCCAGCCCCGGATTGGCCTGGACGAACAGGCGCTCCACCTGGGTCGCGGGGATCGACAGGTCGGGCTTCGGAGCCTGGAGCGCCTCGGGAATCTTCACCTTGGTGAAGGCCTTGCGGACCTGCGCGAAATAGTCGGTGACGGGCAGGCCGCTGCACGTGCCGTGCTTCGTCCATTGATGCACGATCAGCCCGACGCTGGGCATCACCGGCATGGTGGCGTCCACCACGGCGCGGGGGACCGTGCGGTCGCGGGTGCAGGTGGCCGGGTATCCGCCGTTGCTGTATTGGGGCCACAGGCCGTGGACGATGAAGCCGAACTGGCGCTCCACCCCGCACTGGTCAGGATCGGCGTCGCCCTGGGTCTTGGCGCAGTGGGTGGGTGACCAGGACAGGCTGAGCACATAGTAATCGAAGGTGCCGGGCTCCGCCTTGCGCTGCGCCCATGACGCGTTGGTCATCGAGAGAAACGCAACCACCGATACGATGATGGCTGACAGAACCGTCTTCATGTTGGAACTCCTGCGATGAAAACTTCTTTCCGTTGCATACCATGGTGGGAGCCACCTGTCGCGCGGAAGTGGTGCGCTGAGATAACGTTGCGGGGGCGAGGGGGCAAACGGCTATAGTGTCCGCGATGATCGAACTGTCCGCATCGCTGCTTCTGCGCGCCTACGCCGCCGGCATTTTCCCGATGGCGGAGAACGCCGACTCCGAGGAGCTGTACTGGTTCGATCCGGAGCGGCGCGGCGTCCTGCCGCTGGAGGGCTTCCACGTCCCGCGCAAACTGCGCAAGACGGTGCGGCGCGGTCCGTTCGCTCTGCGCTTCGACACGGCTTTCCGCGCGGTGATCGAGGCCTGCGCGGAGCCGACCCCGGACCGCCCGAAGACTTGGATCAACGGCGACATCCTGCGGCTCTACACCGAACTGCACGAGCGCGGCTGCGCCCACAGCGTGGAATGCTGGAGCGGCGGCCAACTGGTCGGCGGCCTCTACGGCGTCGCACTGGGCGGCGCCTTCTTCGGGGAAAGCATGTTCAGCCGTGTCACCGACGCCAGCAAGGTGGCGTTGGTGCATCTGGTCGCCCGGCTGCGGGTGGCGGGCTACACGCTGCTGGACGCGCAATTCGTAACGGAGCATCTGAGCCAGTTCGGCGCCATGGAGATCCCGCGCGCCGAGTACCGCCGCCGGCTGACCGCCGCCCTGGCGGTGCCGACGGACTTCGGCGGCGTGAACCAGGAGGCGGCCATCACGGCGTTGCTGGGCGCGGAGGGCTGAGGGCCGGGCGATGGGCCGGACTCAGTCGCCCTCGCAGGACAGGACCCAGACGTCGTAGATCGGGTGCTCCATCGCCGACAGGGCGGGGCTGGAGGCGAACATCCAACCGCTGAACACCGGCTCGGCCTGCTCGCCGGGCTTGTTCTCGATCACTTCGAGGAAGGCGGCGGTCTCCGGCGGCTCGATCGGCGGGTTCTCCTTGCAGGCGCGCAGCGTGATGCGCAGGCTGCCGAGCGCCTTGGTCTCGCCGACCGCGATGGTGAAGGTGGAGGTGCGGGCGGTGATCTTGTCCAGCCCCTGCAGCTTCGCGGCGGGGCGACTGACCATCTCCTCCGGCACCGGAGCGGCGCCGGCCGGGCCACTGGTCAGGCCGGGCAGGCTCAGGACCGGAAGGCAGAGCAGCGCGGCCGCCAGGGCCGCACCGCGAAGGTGGAGGCTTTTCGGAGTCGTCGTCACTTGGATCGTCGTCACTGGGGATCGCTTCCGTGATGTCGAACGGCGTGGGCCGAAACCCGACAGCCTTCTAGCCCGGAAGCGTCTCCCCGTCTACTCCGTGACCGCCTTATCGGGCCCGCTTACTGGGTGATGCTGCCGCTGGGGCGGGTGCCGCCGTAGGGGGCGTTGGTGGGGGACGGACCGGCGGTGCCCTTCTTCTCTTCGATCTTCTGGGTGGCGGTGCCGCCCGCGGCGCCCGCGGCGCCGCCGACCACCGCGCCGACCGGCCCGCCC
>NZ_JBFUHT010000087.1:0-10608 GCF_056402275.1 Azospirillum sp. P4_B5 | reverse complement strand
CGTCTCTTACTGCTTGACCGAGATGCTCAAGCGACCCGCGATGCCAGTCCCTTCCGGAACCGGTCCGCGGCCAACGGCCAAAACCGCCGCCTGCGCATCCCTTCTCACAACACGGTATCAACGATATCCAAGATCCCGCGATCCTCATCAAGGACCGCTGCCCGTCCCGCGCTGCGCCACCGGAGTCCGGTGCGGCGCGTCGGGGCGACTTATCTAGAAGCTTCGACTTGTTCTGTCAAGCCTTTGTTTTCACACCAGCTGACTTTACTTCGTCTCGTCTTCTATTCCCTTGCCGCCGTCGCGCTTCTCAGCGGCCCCGGCGTCGTGGGAGCCGGGTTATAGGCGGGTCGGCCAAACCCGGCAAGAGCTTTTTTCCATCGACCGGCATTTTTTCTGAAAACGGCTTTGGATCAGGCGCGGAGGGGAACGGCCCGCCGGCGATCGGACGACTGGGGCGCGAAACCATCGCGCAGAAAGCGTTCGAGTTCGATCTCCTGGGCGCTCTTCGGCACCTGATCGATCGGACGAACATCGCAGCGCCCGTTCGCAGCGACCACGCGAAGAAGCATGGCGGCGGCGTATCGCGGATTCTGACGGTTGCTCATCCCAGTCGCTTCCCTTCTCGTCAGGGTGCGGGCACCCGAAGGGCCGACACCACAACCCTGATTTTAATTGATTGTGATGTTTTTGCCATAGCTTTTCGCGCCTTCCCCGAAAGAAAGTTGTGAAGGCAGTAACCAATGGAAATAGCTGGGAAATCTTGCCAAAGGGTGGGCTTGAAGGGTGTGAGAAAAAGAAGACGGGGTGCTTTCAGGCCACTTTCCCTAGCATTTTATTCGAATGCGAACGGCAATCCGGGGCCCCTGCCCTTCCGGATGCCGGCGCCAGGTCCAGCATGACACCGTCTGGACACGCGACAAGAGCGCGCAGGGTGATCGGGACATCGGCCAATACGAACGCCGAACAGGGCGACCGGCCGCGACTCCTTCGTTCGCGCCGGTGAAGAGGGGAAGCGCCATGCCACAGCGCTTCTCCCTCCATCACCAGACGGTCGGGCTCGACGTGTCGGACCCGATCAAACGTGCCGACCGATCAGACCGGGAGCTGGCGCATCGAGGCCACGGCGGTCATCACGCCGCGGATTTCCGCCAGACCGCGCAGGCGCCCGATCGCCGGATAACCGGGGTGGGTCTTCTTGCCCACATCGTCCAGCAGCTCGTGCCCGTGGTCGGGACGGAAGGGAATGCGCCAGTTCGGGTTGCCGGCGTCCTTGCGGCGCTTCTGCTCCTCCAGCAGCGTGGTGACGACCGACACCATGTCGACGTCGCCGCCCAGATGCTCGGCTTCCTGGAAGGAGCCGTCGGGGTCCTTCTTCACGTTGCGCAGATGGGCGAAGGTGACCTTTGGGGCGAAGCGCTTGATCATCGCCGGCACGTCGTTCTTCGCCCCGGCGCCGAGCGAGCCGGTGCAGAAGGTGATGCCGTTGGCCTCCGAATCGATGACGTTGACGATGAAGTCCAGGTCGTCCTCGTTGCTGACGATGCGCGGCAGGCCCATCAGCGGACGCGGCGGGTCGTCGGGATGGATGCACATGCGGATGCCCACCTCTTCCGCGGTCGGGATCACCTCGCGCAGGAAATTGGCCAGCGTCTCGCGCAGCGCGCCGTGGCTCATGTCCTTGTAGCGGTCGAGCATCTTGCGCAGGCCCGGGATGTCGTAGCGGTCGAAGGCGCCCGGCAGGCCGGCCATGATGTTGGCGAGAAGCTTCTTCTTGTCGTCCTCCGACGCCTTGTCGAACCAGGCGCGGGCGCGGGCCAGCACCTCCGGCGCATGATCGTCCTCGGCGCCCGGACGCTCCAGCATGAAGACGTCGAAGGCGGCGTGCTCATGGGCGTTGAAGCGCAGCGAGGTGCCGCCGCCCGGCACCGGCGCGGCGAGGTCGGTGCGGGTCCAGTCGAGGATCGGCATGAAGTTGTAGCAGACCGTCGTCACCCCGCAGGCCGCGAGGTTGCGCAGCGACTGGCGGTAGTTGTCGAACAGCGGGGTCAGGTCGCCCTCGCCGATCTTGATGGACTCATGGATCGGCAGGCTTTCCACCACGCTCCAGCGCAGGCCCAGCGAGGGGTCGGCGGCGATCATCGCCTTGCGCTCCTCGATCTCCTCGACCGACCAGACCACACCGTAGGGGATCTGGTGCAGGGCGGTGACGATGCCGGTGGCGCCGGTCTGACGGATGTGGTTGAGCCGGATCACATCGTCCGGTCCGAACCAACGCCAAGTCTGTTCCATGGTCTGCTCCTTGAAAAAGAGTGCTGTGCCGAGTCCGGCATGTCTCGATGGGATTTGCAGGTTGGGGCGCCTCAGCCCGCCGCCTCCGCCGCGACCGACTGCACGACGGCGCGGGCGCCCTCGGCGTAGAGCCGGCGCAACGCGGCGGTCACGGCGGCGGTGAAGCGCGGGTCGCGCGGCAGGTCGTCACCGAAGACGGCGCTCAGCCCGAACAGGGCGGTCGCCAGACGGTCGGCGTCCGGCCCCGCCTCCGCCGCCAGCTCGGCGAGCTTGGCGGCCATGGGGTCGCGCACGTCGATGGGGCGGCCGGCCTCGTCGGTGCCGGAGACGTAGCGCATCCAGCCCGCCACCCCCAGCGCCAGCCGGTCGATCGGCGCTCCGGCGGCCAGCCGGTCGCGGATGGTGCCGAGCAGCCGCTGCGGCAGCTTCTGCGTGCCGTCCATGGCGATCTGCCAAGTGCGGTGGCGCAGGGCGGGATTGCGGAAGCGCTCGATCAGCGCGTCCTTGTAATGGCCGAGGTCTGCGCCCGGCGGCATGTGCAGCGTCGGACCGGCCTCCTCGTCCATCAGGCCGCGGATCAGCCGGGCGAAGGCCGGATCGGCCATGGTGTCCGACACCGTCTCGTAGCCGGCGAGATAGCCGAGATAGGCGAGCGTGGAGTGGCTGCCGTTCAGCAGGCGCAGCTTCATCGTCTCATAGGGGTGAACGTCGGGGACCAGTTCCGCCCCCTCCAGCTCCCAGGCCGGGCGCCCGGTGGGGAAGCGGTCCTCGATCACCCACTGGCTGAACGGCTCGGTCACCACCGGCCAGGAGTCGCGCAGGCCCAGCCCGTCCGACACGCGGTCGCGGTCGGCGTCGGTGGTGGCCGGCACGATGCGGTCGACCATGCTGTTCGGGCAGGCGACGTTCCCGGCGAACCAGGTCCCCAGAGCGGGGTCGCGCAGCTCGGCGTAGCGGCGCAGCAGGCCCGCCGCGGTGTCGCCGTTGCTCGGCAGGTTGTCGCAGCTCAGCACCGTGAAGGGCTCCACTCCGGCGGCGCGGCGGCGGATCAGAGCCTCCACAAGGAAGCCGGGCACGCTGCGCGGGCTTTCCGGGTTGGCGAGGTCGTGGACGATGTCCGGATGGGCCTCGTTCAGCGCGCCGGTCGCCGGGTCGTGGCAATAGCCCTTCTCGGTGACGGTCAGGGTGACGATGCGGACGGAGGGGCGGGTCAGGAGGTCCAGCACCGCGGCGGGGTCCTCCGGAGCGACCAGCAGTTCGGTGACCGAGCCGATCACCCGCAGCCGCTCGCCGGCGGCGTCGCGCACGGCGACGGTGTAGAGGCCGCCTTGCGGCTCCAGCGCGTCGCGCGTGTCGGGGCTGCGCAGGCTGACCCCGGCGATGCCCCAAGGACCGAAGGACCGGGCCAGGGCGTCGTCGGTGTAGACCGCCTGATGGGCGCGATGGAAGGCGCCGATGCCCAGATGGACGATTCCGGTGGTCAGCGCGGCACGGTCATAGCCGGGACGCTGCGCGCCATGGCGCAGCGAGGGCAGCGTGTCGGGGCTCAGGCGCATGGAATACTCCGCATAAGGGCTTTACGTCTCGAAGAAGTGGCTGTTGGTTCGGGCGATCTCGTCCACCGCCGCGAAGACGGTGCGCAGATGGGCGCGCATGGCCTCCTCCGCCCCATCGGGGTCGCGGGCGGCGACGCGGTCCACGATGCTCTGGTGCTCGCCGACGATCTTGGCCGCCCAGCCTTCGCTGTGCAGCGACAGGAAACGCACGCGGTCGAGCTGCGCCTTGACGGCGACCAGCAGGTCCCACACCGCCGGACGCCCGGCGATGCGGGCCAGCTCGGCGTGGGTGGCCTCGTCCAGGGCGAAGAACTCGGAATGGCGGTCGGGGGACATCACCGCGCGGTGCGAGTCGAGAAGCCGGGTGAGCGAGGCGACGTCCGCCGCCTCCGCCCGCTCGGCGGCCAGACGCACGGTCCGGCATTCCAGGGTCTCGCGGATGAACTGGCTGTCGGACACCGCGCCGAGCTGGATCGGCGCCACGAAGGTCCCGACCTGCGGCACGATGCGCAGGAACCCCTCGTCGGCCAGCCGGCGGAAGGCCTCGCGCACCGGGGTGCGGCTGACGCCGTAGCGGGCGGCCACGCGGGTTTCCGAAATCCCCTCGCCGGGGCGGATCTCCCCCGACAGCACGGCGGCGCGCAGGGCGTCGTAGACCCCATGCAGGCGAGGGCCGCGGATGTCGGTGGGGGCGGATGAGGTCGGCGAGTCGGTCATGGCGTCCATCGCGGCAACTTGCATACTAGTATGCCATTGCGGACGGAGGCTGGCAAGGGGGTGGTGGGGCGCTGCGGGGATGAACGTTGTGAAGTTTGGATGCCAGAACTCGTTGACACCTTCAGTCATACGAAAATTGAGTACCTCTCCGGAAAAAATTTCTGGGCGAAGCGGCGGAGCTCAAGTCAGTAGATAAAAGCACGAATGAAGATTGTGGAGGCGCAGAGATACGATCCGCAGTTAGGAACTGACCTGAAGCGGGCCTATCCAAGATTGTAAACTGAATGCACTGAGACGGATGTCGCCTAGCAGCTAGCGCCCCCGCATGCAGAGACCGGAGTGCCACTTGCCATGGGAAGTGGCGGTATTCTTCTAGTAAATCACGCGAAGATGATCCCTGTTCATGGTCTAGCTATTCCATTTCTACTTTCTAGAATTAAGTTGTCGACACCCTAGCTGGAATTGAAGCTCCGCATTTTCTCATTATCTGATCGGTAAATGGCTGCGTCCTGATGTTATCTCGATGATAGTTGCCAGCCGCCACTTCTGCCACTGCGTCGGCAGCCCTCTTGAAGAGATCCTCGGAGCTAGCATTGTCCCACAGCAATTGCATTATCGCATTGCAGTACCTATCCATATCATGAGAGTTCATTCTTGGCAGAGCAGCAGGATTAGATAGAATTCTTACCGCAAGAAGCACATGAAAGCGCGCAGGCTTTAGCTTTGTGTCCACAATACCTTTGAAATATGTTTCAAGTCTATAGAGCGCAAATGCTGCCACATAGTATGGTTCCAGCCTATGACCCTCGACAAACATATCTCGACCAATTCGTTCTTTCAGAGATTTATAGCTTCTTGTTGTCTGATGAGGTATTTCTAAAAACATTGATGCGACGGCACGCACAAGATTTCCATGCGTAGTAATCTTGGAATTTTGCAATTGCAGATGTGCGTATTGCCGTGAGCGCCGTTCATAATATAGTTTTCTCTGATCTTGAAACGTCTGAAAGTATGATTCTAGTTTTTCAGCAAATTCTGTAAGAGCAAAAAACTGCTCTTCATCCACTTTCGTTTGCCGGTTTGTTGCTCTCACAATTGAATTTATCACACTATCATCTGATGTCGCAATCAGACGCAAAGGTATAGAAACGCTATCATTAATTGATCCGCGCTGATCAAACAGCACATGACTAGTTTGGCAACCATTAACTACCTGAAAATCTTCAATCTGGAGTTTGTCACCTCTCAGTTTTCTCATTGATCGCGCAATTATAGTTACACCATTGTTCATGACGACAAATCGTGTCTTTTCATGAGACTGAAGCGTGTTCCGTATTTCGGAGTTTACGTCATTGTAATCCTGCCAGTCTCGAACATTATCATAAAATATACTATGAATTATATTATCGTCATCATCTTTAACGATGGACATGAATTCGGAAAACGGCACATACCCAAGATACGCCTCTGTTACCCCATCTATTTCCGGCAGCAGCGTACGATTTGCAAATATAAATTCCTTAGAAACCTTGTTTTTTGTCTGCCTATAGAGATTCTGTACGCCAGACGCCCCAATGCAGGAAAACTCTATCTTTCGAAATATTTGTAGAGCGCGCAAATCATCTTCGACAGCAACTCGCCTTGCTTCAAGGTTGACGTCGCCAGCCCACGTGCCCGTTGTAATGTAGTAAAGGTAGCAATCGGGGTTCCCCGGCTTAAAACGAGACCCGTAGCGGCGATAAAGCATATCCATGGTTTCTGCCGCATTAGAAATCATTTCATTCCGAACAAGTTGCGGCTCTGAAGCAAAAAAGTCCTTTACCCCAAATCCAAAATTACCAATCTTTGCTTAATCAAAATATGAACTACGTTTTGCTTGAACAAATATAAATGTTACATCGAAATTTCCGCTTAAATCGGCATGTTCTTCAAGTATTTCAACATCATTGATTATTGAGCCGTTTACAAGTATGGCAAGCCCATCAATGGATGTGTCGCCGCCAGATCCAGTTATAATGTCAGTGGTTTCGAACGCCTCACCATTATAATGGCGACGAATAGAAAGGTATGATGCAAAATGCTCGAATTGCCTGTCCTGTGCGAGTCTTTCGAGAGCGTGCTCCCGCACAAATTCTTCGAGGAACGATTGCGTTATGCGGTCCATGAACATGCCCCCATTACCATCGTAACGTATACGACGAGGAGCATGCCCTTTCTGTCACTCGCGGTCAAATAGGTGCCTCCAGTTAAAGCTTCGATGGATAAGCGAATTAAGTGCTATTTATGAGGTCACCGGTAGCCGCCCTGGAGCATAGCGGACAGACCGCTCTCCCATTCATCCACAGCATTCTGAATCTCTCGCCACGCTCAACAATCACCCATTACCCCACATCCGCAAAACCCCCCGCCCTCCCCGACCCCCCCCAGAAAAATGTTCGCCCCTTCCTCAAAATCAGGCTTGCGCGCCACGCTGATATATTAATATGCTCTCCCTCAAGGAACAGCACGGACCGGCCCCGCATGGGGCACGGGCCGGCACATGGGGAGGACTGCAATGGCTTCGACCTCCAGGCGCGCCCTGGACGCTCAACCGCCCGGAACCGCTCCGGGGACCGTGCCCGGCAAGGCGCTTGGAACCGCGAAGGAACCGCGCCTGTCCGCCCGCGCCACGGCCACCGCGGAGATCTACCGGTCGCTGCGCGGGGACATCGTGGCCATGCGGCGCAAGCCGGGGGAGCCCATTGTGGAGAAGCACGTCGCGGAGTCCTTCGGCGTCAGCCGCACCCCGGTGCGTGAGGCCCTGCTGCGGCTGGCCGACGACGGGCTGGTCGAAATCTTCCCGCAGTCCGGCACCTTCGTCGCCCGCATCCCGGTCAACGCCCTTCCCGAAGCGGTGGTGATCCGCACCTCGCTGGAATGCACCGCGGTCCGCTACGCCGCCGTCCGTGCCGCGCGCAGTCAGATCGCAGCGCTGCGGGCCAACATCCTGCTCCAGCAGGAGACGATGGCGGCGGGCGATCTCGATGGCTTCCACGAGGCCGACGAGGCGTTCCACAGCCTGATTTCCGAGATCGCCGGCTTCCCCGGCCTGTGGAACATGGCGCAGCAGGTGAAGGTGCAGGTGGACCGCTACCGCCGCCTGACCCTGCCGGAGCCCGGCCGCATCCCGCATGTCCTGGCCGAGCACGGCGGCATCGTGGACGCCATCGCGGCCCGCGACCCGGCCGAGGCGGAGCGGCTGATGACGATCCATCTCGGCGCTCTGCTGGAATCGGTCCCGAACACCCAGGGGGCCAACCCCTTCTTCTTCTCCGGCGCGCAGCCGGACGACTCGTCGAAGACCCCGTCCAAGACGAAGACAGAAAGCACCCCGTCATGACCAACCCCTTCGACCTCTCCGGCAAGACCGCCCTGGTCACCGGGGCCAACGGCGGCATCGGGCAGGCCATCGCGGTCGCCCTGGCGCGGGCCGGCGCCGACATCGCCGTGGCCGGGCGCACCCCGCCGGACGAGACGCGCGCGCTGGTCGAGGGGCTGGGCCGCCGCTTCGCCGCCATCCCCGCCGACCTGTCGAGCATCGCTCCGATCCCCGCGCTGATGGAGGAAACGGTCGGCACGCTCGGCGGGCTGGACATCCTGGTCAACAACGCCGGGCTGATCCGCCGCGACGACCCGCTGGACTTCACCGAGGCCGACTGGGACGCCGTTCTGGACGTGAACCTGAAGTCGGTCTTCTTCCTCTGCCAAGCCTTCGGGCGCTACGCGTTGGGCAACGGGCGGAAGGGCAAGATCATCAACATCGCCTCCATGCTGTCCTTCCAGGGCGGCGTCCGCGTGCCCTCCTACGCGGCGTCGAAGAGCGGCATCGCCGGGATCACCCGGCTGCTCGCCAACGAATGGGCGGGCAAGGGCATCAACGTGAACGCCATCGCGCCGGGCTACGTCGCGACCAGCGTCACCACCGCGCTGCGCGCCGACGAGCGCCGCAACGCCGAAATTCTGGCCCGCATCCCCGCCGGACGCTGGAGCGAGCCCGCCGACATGGGCGGACCCGCGGTGTTCCTGGCCTCCGATGCGTCCGATTACGTCCACGGCACGATCCTGCCGGTGGATGGCGGCTGGCTCGCCCGCTGATGGGCCACCTGCGAAAGTAAGGGGAAGATGAGAATGAGCACGGACGTTTTCGTGATCGACGAGGCGGTGGACTGGCAGGATCTGGGCGCCGGGGTGCGTCGCAAGATCCTCGGCCACAACGACGCCATGATGATGGTGCGCGTGGAGTTCGAGACCGGCGCCATCGGGCCGCAGCACCGCCACCCGCACGTCCAATGCGCCGTGGTCGAGAAGGGCGCCTTCGACGTCACCATCGAGGGCGTCACCCGGCGGCTGGGCACCGGCGACGGCTACATGGTGCCGTCCAACGCCCTGCACGGCGTCGTGGCGCTGGAGCCGGGCGTCCTGCTCGACATTTTCACGCCCCCGCGCGAGGACTTCCTCGCCTGACGACATCACCTGTTGCCCGGCGCGCGGGAACACGCGCCGGGCGGCTCCCGGACCCAACCGTCCAAACCAAAGAACCAGCCTAAAAACCGCTGTCTAAGAATCGCCAGGAGGACACGCTATGCATCTTTCGACCCGCGGTATCCGCGCCGCCCTTCTCGCCGCCTGCGCGGCCTGCACCCTGCTCGCCACCCCGGTCGTGGCCCGCGATTTCCGCTCCGCGGACATCCATCCGGCCGACTACCCGACCGTCGAGGCCGTGAAGTACGTCGACAAGCTCCTGAAGGAGCGGACCGGCGGCAAGCTCGGCGTGAAGGTCTACCCGAACGGCGCGCTCGGCACCGAGAAGGACACCATCGAGCAGCTGAAGATCGGCGGGCTCGACATGATGCGCATCAACGTCGCGCCGCTGAACAACGTCGTCCCGGAGACGATGGTCACGGCCCTGCCCTTCATCTTCCGCTCCACCGAGCACATGCGCGCCGTTCTGGACGGCCCGATCGGCGACGAGATTCTCGCCGCCATGGAAAGCCAGGGCATGGTCGGCCTGGCCTTCTACGACAGCGGCTCGCGCAGCATGTATTCGGCCGCCAAGCCCTACAAGACGCTGGCCGACATGAAGGGCGCCAAGATCCGCGTCCAGCAGTCCGATCTGTTCGTCGCCATGATCCAGGCGCTGGGCGCCAACGCCACGCCGATGCCCTTCGGCGAGGTTTACACCGCGCTGAAGACCGGCATCGTCGACGCGGCGGAGAACAACTACCCGTCCTACGAGTCCTCGCGCCATTTCGAGGCGGCCAAGTACTTCACCCTGACCGAGCACGCGATGGCACCGGAAGTTCTGGTCTTCTCCAAGGTCTCGTGGGACCGCCTGTCCAAGGACGACCAGGCCGCCATCCGCAAGGCCGCCAAGGACTCCGTCCCCTACATGCGCAAGCTGTGGGACGAGCGTGAGTTGAAGTCCAAGGACGTCGTGGTGAAGGCCGGCGCCCAGATCGTCGAGGTCACGAACAAGCAGGAGTTCATCGACGCGATGGCTCCCGTCTACAAGCAGTTCGCGAGCACGCCGAAGCTGGACGGCCTCGTCAAGCGCATCCAGGACACGAAGTAAGCACAGTCGAACGCGGCGCTTCCCTTCGGCAGACCGAAGGGCGGCGCCGCGTCCTTTGAGGGGAGCAGGCGGCATGGAAATCGAGCTGCAAGCAATGGACCATAGCCCTCCGCGCAGCGCGGGCCTGCTCACGCGGGTGAACGCGCGTCTGGCGCGGTCGGGGATGTGCGTGGCGATGGTCGGCCTGATGGCCATCGTCTGTGTGGTGTTCTATCAGGTCTTCGGCCGCTACGTGCTGAACGACTCGCCGACCTGGGCGGAGAGCCTGGCCATCGTGCTGGTCCTCTACGTCACCCTCATCGGCGCCGCCGTCGGCGTCCGCGACGCCGGCCACATCGGCCTCGAATCCTTCCTCGTCATGCTGCCCGACGTCGTCCGCCGCAAGGTCGAGATCGTCATCTACGCCCTCGTCGGCGTCTTCGGCGCCTGCATGGC
>NZ_JBFUHT010000086.1:0-10708 GCF_056402275.1 Azospirillum sp. P4_B5 | reverse complement strand
GCCTTCATCGTCAACCGCATCCTGCTGCCGATGATCAACGAGGCGGTCTATACCCTCTATGAGGGCGTGGGTGGCGTCCACGCCATCGACACGGCGCTGAAGCTGGGCGCCAACCACCCGATGGGCCCGCTGGAGCTGGCGGACTTCATCGGTCTGGACACCTGCCTGGCGGTCATGCAGGTCCTCTACGAGGGTCTGGCCGACAGCAAGTACCGCCCCTGCCCGCTGCTGGTGAAGTATGTCGAGGCCGGTTGGGTCGGCCGCAAGGTCGGCCGTGGCTTCTACGACTACTCCAAGAACCCGCCGGTCCCGACCCGCTGACAGACATGTAAAATCCTCTAACATTCTTTTTAGAAGGGCGTAAAAATGCTAACATTTGAAGACTGTTTGGCAATATCCGACGCTGAAGGAAGCGCGATCATAGCCAAGAACACTGACTCGGTCGAAGCATATCGAATGATGGCACAAGCATCTTTGCAACAATCCAGCACATCGACGCAGAAAGGAGGCTCATACAGATCAACGGATGAACAAGATCGGCGGGCACATCGAGACTGACGTCGACATCGGCCAATTTTGGGGTCTGAGAAGCTGTTTGCAGATGTCATGCGCCAACGGCCTGGGGGCGATGCGCTACAGGCGTCTGGAGAGGAACAATCCCTGTGGCGATGTACAACGCCACCCAGACGCTGAGTTGGTGCTCATCCTGCCAAGGGGCGGTGGCGACGCACCGCCCGGCGGGGTCCAGGCATCCGGCGACTGTTGCCGCAGGCGGTCGCATGGTGTGGCAAGCGATGTTCGGCTACCACCTGCGCACGCTAGTGGAGGCCTGCTTCAGCCGCTACAAACACGTCATCGGGTCTTCCGGGTTCCACACCAACGACCGCCAGCAGTCTGAGATTGATAGCGCCGTCCTGTTCCAGAACCGCATGCTTGACCTCGTCGGCCTCCAAGGATTGGGTACGCCGCACTGTCGGCATCAGCTCTCGTGACCTCAGTGCAACAGCGTCATGGCGCATTCTTGCTAACCGAAGCGAGGTTCGCATCATGGTTGAGACCCCAATCCGAACGGAGGCTGCTGCCGGACCTGTGATCACGTTCGGTGCTTTTCGCCTTCATCCAGACCGGCATCTCCTGTTCAAGGACAACAAGCCGGTCGCTCTGGGTTCACGTGCACTCGACATTTTGATTGCTTTAGCCGATCGGGCTGGGGAGCTGGTCACGAAGGACGAGCTGGTCACGCGCGCGTGGCCGAACACCATCGTCGAAGAGTCGAATCTCAGGGCGCAGATCGCTTTGCTTCGCAAGGCTCTTGGCGACTCCGGGGGAGCAGCCCATTTCATCGTGGCCGTTCCGGGTCGCGGATACCGCTTCGTGGCGCCGATCTCATCCTCTGTCGTCGCAGACGGAACCGGGGCGGCGAGCGCCCAGACCAACCTTCCACGGCTTCTGAGATCGCCAATCGGGCGGGAAGAGGCCATCAAGGCCGTGCGAGGCCGCTTTCAACGATATCGCCTTACAACCATCGTGGGACCAGGCGGTATTGGCAAGACCACACTCGGTGTTGCCGCCGCTGAACAACTTCTGCCCTCGTATAAGCACGGCGTGTGCTTTCTCGATCTGGCCCCGCTGGCGAACGACCAACTCGTTTCAGGCGTGCTGGCCGCCGCACTCGGCCTAGCCGACAGTTCCAAAGACCCTCTTGCCGGCGTCATCGCGCATCTGCGTGAGCGGCGGATGCTGCTTGTTTTCGACAGCTGCGAGTTGGTTGTCGACGCGACGGCGCGGCTGGCGGAAGCGCTGCTCCGACAGACATCGGAGATCCATATTCTCGCGACGAGCCGTGAAGGCTTGCGGGCGGAGGGCGAGAGCGTCTATCGGCTGGCGCCACTGGACCTGCCTCCGATGTCGGCCGGATTGACCGCCGGGGAGGCCCTGACCTCTCCGGCGGTCCAACTCTTCGTTGATCACGCGATTTCCCGCGGCAGCGGATTTGAATTTGACGACGGTGAGGCGCCTCTCGTTGCCGATATCTGCCGCCAACTCGATGGCATCCCCTTGGCCATCGAATTGGCGGCGGGACGGGTTGGGGCCTTTGGCACGCGCGGCGTGGCAAAACTTCTGAACGATCGTTTCCGGCTGCTCGCCGGCGGCAGACGCACCGCTCTTCCCAGGCATCAAACCCTGGAGGCCACGATCGATTGGAGTTACGAAGCGCTGTCGGCCCCGGAGCAGACGCTTCTGCGCCGTCTGGGCGTGTTCGCGGGTGAGTTTACGCTGGAGGCCATTGTCGCCGTCATGACTGGGGACAGTGATATCGACACCGATCTTCCTCTTCATCTGTCCAATCTGATCTCGAAGTCTCTTGTCGTTGTCGACGTTCACCAGAAGATCGCACAGTACCGACTGCTCGACACAACCCGCGCCTACGCGTTGGCCAAACTTTCGCAACGCGGCGAATTCAATGGCATCATACTGCGTCTGGCCAACCATCTGTGTCGTGTTCTCGAACACTCGCACGGTGAAATCGAATTGTTTCCCGCTGACGAGTGGCTGGCGCGGTACAGCCGCCATATCAACAACGTGCGCGTGGTGCTGGATTGGGCCTACTCACCCAAGGGCGATCCTGCGGTCGGACTTGCCGTAACCGTGGCCGCCATCCCACTGTGGTATCAGCTCTCAGCGGTCGACGAATGTCTGAAATGCGTTAAACGCGCGTTGCTGAGCATCGGCCCGGGACCAGAACGAGATGCGCAGGCCCGTCAGGTCATGCAGCTCTACAGAGCCCTTGGCCTGTCACAAGCTTTCAAGGTGGGGTTTGCGCTGCAAGCGCCGGCCGCATTCGCCAAAGCCCTGGAAATGGCCGAGGATCTCCACGATGTCGACGCTCAATCGGAAGCGCTCTGGGGTCTGTGGCTTTGCCGGGTCGGGATGGGTGAGTACCGGAACGCACTTGGCGTCGCGCAGCAATTCATGAAACTGGCGGACAATGGGCTCGATCGCTTCATTGGCGATCGCATGATGAGCATGACGCTCTTTTGCATGGGAGATTGCAAGGGCGCTCGCACCCACGCGGATCGCATGCTTGCTCACGATGTTTCCGCTCCGGAAGCCATCTCAACCAGTGCGGTTCGCTTCCGGTTTGGGCAATCAGTGACCGCCCGCGTTCAGCCTGCCCAACTCCTTTGGATACAGGGCTTCCCGGATCAAGCGGTCCAGGCCGCGAAGAATGCTGTCGACGCCGCCCGCGCATCGGGCCATGCGATTTCGCTGTGCGAGGCACTGGCGCGATGGGCTTGTCCTGTCTGGGTTCACGTTGGCGATATGGCGGCCGCGGACCTCGCAATCACAACCATGATCGACTTGGCGGCCACGAACGCACTCGGACCCTGGGAAGTGTTTGGTCGCTGCTGGAAAGGCGCGCTTCTGATCAAGCAGGGTCATGGGAATCGAGGCATCCCACTTCTGCGCACGGCGCTGGACGATCTTCAAAAGGGAAGATTGTTCACGCTCTACAACGTCCGGTTCCTTGGGTATCTGGCTGAAGGTTTGGCGTCCACAGGACAGAGGGCGGAAGGATTCGCCCTTGTCGACGCCGCCATTCGGCAGAGCGAGGAGAAAGAAGAGCTTTGGTGCGTTGCGGAACTCTTGCGCGTGAAAGGTGAGATCCTGCTGCAAGACGGCACTGGTTCCGGCTTGGCCGAGCAGTGTTTTCTACAGTCCGTCAAATTCGCACGGCAGCAGGATGCGTTGTCGTGGGAACTTCGAACGAGCATGAGCATGTCCCGTTTGCTGCGTGAACGTGGGGAGGTTGCGAAGGCGCACCGCTCTTTGCTGAAGGTATACCGCCGTTTCACTGAAGGCTTTGAGACGGCCGATCTGAGAGTTGCGAAGGCACTTCTCGCCGAATTTTCATAACAATCGGCTGAAATTTCGCTTCATCGTCTCTTAACGTGACGCACGGGAATTCACGACGATTCACTGGATGCTCTTCGGCTGCTTCGGTCATCGTCTCTGCGTGCCGATCATTCGGCAACGAACGACAGAAGCACGGCTGAGGGGGATCGAACATGACCACCGCTGTAATGGATGCGCTCGTCCTGCGTGGGCCCAACGCACCCTTCACTCGGGCCAGCATCGCTCGCCCACAGCCCCTGGCCGGCGAAGTCTTGGTTCGGATCAAGGCGAGCAGCGTCAACCCGCTGGATCTCAAGATTCGAAGCGGCAACGCGGCGCACGCAAAACATCCTTTTCCCGCCATTCTGGGAATGGACCTTGCCGGGACCATCGAGGCCGTCGGTGCCGGCGAGAGCCGGTTTACCGTCGGAGATGACGTGTATGGATTGGCCGGAGGTGTGGGCGGCCATCAAGGCTCGCTGGCGCAGTTTGCTACGG
Source organism: Azospirillum sp. P4_B5 (assembly GCF_056402275.1). Lineage (NCBI taxonomy): Bacteria > Pseudomonadati > Pseudomonadota > Alphaproteobacteria > Rhodospirillales > Azospirillaceae > Azospirillum > Azospirillum sp. P4_B5. The sequence continues at coordinate 6,313 of NZ_JBFUHT010000086.1, read as the reverse complement.
TTGATGCCGATCTTCTCGCGCCGAAGCCATCCAATCTCACCATGCGCGAGGCGGCCGCGCTCCCCCTTGTTTTCATCACGGCTTGGGAAGGTTTGGTCGACCGGGCCCAGGTTCAAGCCCGCCAAAAGGTGCTTGTTCTGGGTGCTGGTGGGGTCGGGGAGATGGCGATCCAGATCGCTTCGGCTTTTGGAGCCGAGGTCTTTGCGGTCGACAAAGCTGCGAAGGGGGACACCATCGAGCGTCTCGGCGCAACGGCAATCGACCGTGAGCAGACAACTCCTCAGGAGTATGTTGGCGATCACACCAGCGGCCAAGGTTTCGATATTGTCTATGACACGGTGGGCGGTGTCGCGCTTGACACCGCGTTCAACGTTGTCCGGCGTTTTGGCCATGTGGTGAGCTGCCTCGGATGGGGCACGCATTCACTTGCTCCCCTGTCGTTCCGCGCCGCGAGCTATTCGGGTGTCTTCACGCTGTTGCCGATGCTGACCGGCGAAGGCCGAGCCCATCACGGTGCGATCCTGCGAGAGGCCAAGCGGCTTGCCGAGGCCGGGAAGATCACCCCTCTCGTCGACCCCCGCCGCTTCAGTTTCGAGACTGTCGCGGAAGCGTACGGCGAAATCGAAAAGCGCACTGCCAACGGCAAGATCGTTATCGACGTCGCCGAATAGAGCAGCACCCTCGCTCCCCTCAAGAAAGGGAAAATGTCATGCCATTCGTCAACGTGAAACTGGTCGACGGCGTGTTCACGCCGGAAGAGAAGCACGCCATGGCCAAGGCTTTGACCGATGTCATGGTGAAGTTCGAGGGCTCGGAGGCCTTTCGCGAGGTGGTATGGGTCCTCATCGAGGAACTTCATACCGACGGCTGGCATATCGGCGGCAGGCCGTTCGAGGGTCCGAAGTCGCTGATGACGACGCTTTCGAAATCCAAAGACGTCGTCGAAATGATCGACGGCACGCCCACAACGCGGAAGGAGTGGGCGGCGGCGGCTCCAGTCTTGGGCTGACCACCTCGCACTCTCCGGCAGGGCGGCCAAAGCGCGCGGTCTGACTTAAGCCCGGCGGCTGCCGGTGGAACCGTGTCCGCCCGACGGAGGGAAGAGACATGAATGCGAAAGAAGCGATTTCAACACCCGGCGCGACCAGACAGGACGTGTTGATCGGCACGGCCGCCGTCCTCGTCACGACGCGGCCCCTGGAGCCCTTGGCCACCACGGCGTCGCCAAATTCAACCAGCGCAACCAGTGCAGATGGGAATAAGACCATGAGCAGCATCAAGACGAAAGACGGCGCCCAGATTTTCTACAAAGACTGGGGCGCCGGGCAGCCGATCGTGTTCCACCATGGGTGGCCGCTGAGCAGCGACGACTGGGACAACCAGATGCTGTACTTCATCGGAAAGGGTTTCCGGGTCATCGCCCACGACCGCAGGGGCCACGGCCGCTCCAGCCAGACCTCGGGCGGCAACGACATGGACACGTACGCGGCCGACGTCGCCGCGCTCGCCGCCGCGCTCGACCTCCGCGATGCGATTCACATCGGCCATTCGACAGGCGGAGGAGAGGTCACCAGATATGTCGCCCGGCATGGCAAAGGCCGGGTCGCCAAAGCGGTCCTCATCTCCGCCATTCCGCCCGTGATGGTCAAGTCCGCAACGAATCCCGGAGGACTTCCCATCGAGGTCTTCGACGGCTACCGCGCGGCTCTGGCAGCCAACCGGGCGCAGCTCTACCTCGACATCGCGAGCGGCCCGTTCTACGGCTTTAACCGCCCCGGCGCGGTCATCTCCGAGGGCACGGTCCGCAATTGGTGGCGTCAGGGCATGATGGGCGGAGCGAACGCGCACTATGAGTGCATCAAGGTCTTCTCGGAGACCGATTTTACCGATGACCTGCGGGTCATCGACGTTCCGGTCTTGGTGATGCATGGCAGCGACGACCAAGTGGTGCCCATCGCGGATTCCGCCGAACTCTCCGTCAAGCTGCTCAAGAACGGGACGCTCAAGGTCTACGACGGTTATCCGCACGGGATGTTCACCACTCACGCTGACGTGATCAACGCCGACCTTCTGGCCTTCATCAGATCGTGACGGCCCGGGCAGGCCGAGACGCCTGCCCTCAAACTTTCAAATCATATTTGACAGCTGTCGGCTCACCGATTCCGGCTGCGGAAAGGTCTGTCATGACATCCGAACACATGCTCTCTCGCCGTGGATTTTGCCTTTGCTGCATGGGCGCGGCGAGTTTCGCCGCCACAGGAGGCTGGATGAGCCCACGCGAGGCCTATGCCGAGGCGCGCGGCTTGGTGAGCCTCATCAAGGACAGCGCTGCCAAATCCGTGATCGCCACCCACAAACTGAGGAACGACATCACCATCCTCGAAGGCTCCGGCGGCAACGTCGCGGTCTTGGCCGGCAAGGACGGCCTCGTCATGATCGACGCGGGCATCGGCGTCTCCCGCCCCCAGATGACGCAGGCGCTCTCCGCGCTGTCATCCGAACCCGTGACCCATCTCATCAACACCCACTGGCATTTCGATCACGCGGACGGCAACGCCTGGATCGGCGAGGGTGGAGCCAAGATCATCGCGCATGAGAACACCCGAAAATACCTGTCGCAGGTGCAGCGGGTGGAGGACTGGGATTACAATTTCGTTCCGCTGGAGCACAGCGGCGTGCCGACGCAGGTCTTTTCCAAAGAGCATTCGCTCAAGCTGAACGGGCAGTCGCTCGCCATGAAACACTACGGTCCGGCGCATACCGACGGCGACATCTCAGTGATGTTCGGCGAGGCAGACGTTCTCCATGTCGGCGACACCTACTGGAACGGGATCTATCCGTTCATCGATTATTCGACGGGCGGCAGCATCGACGGGATGATCGCCGCCTCGGATGCCAACTTGGCCGCGTCGACCAGCAAGACGATCATCATTCCGGGCCACGGAAATCCGGTGAGCAACCGCGCTGAACTGCAGGAATTCCGCGACATGCTCGTCACCATCCGCGAGAACGTCGCCGCGCTGAAGCGCCAGGGACACTCGCGGGACGAAGCGGTCGCGGCCAAGCCGACGGCATCCTTTGATGCCAAGTGGGGCAATTTCGTCATCGACCCAGGCTTCTTTACCCGGCTTGTCTATGCGGGCGTCTAGCAGGAACCACCGGCCATCCACCAATCCCATACTGGCGCGTTCCTCGCCCGGGCCTCCCGCGCCTCCAGAACCCGGGTCCGCCGACAATCCAACGGATTAAGGAGACGGCAATGTCAGAAACAAAAAGCGCTCTGTTCATCGATGTTCCGGTCGAACTGAAGGAAGTGAAGGCAGTCCACAGCATCGGGGGGCTTGAGTTCGAAGGCGACCTGCCTGCGGCGCTGTTCCATCTTCAGTTGATCACCACGGATATCACAAACTGGAAAGCGGCGTCGGATGTGATCGTTGTCTTCCACACAAACGCGGGCCACGTCACGTTGAACGACGCAGCCTACAATGCGTCGCGCAACATCGCCACTGGCAACCCATACAAAAAGCTGGTGGCCGACCTGATTGACGTCGGCGTCAAGGTCGAACTCTGCGGCGCGACCGCGAAAGTGAACGGCTGGGGCAATGCCGATCTTCTCCCTCGCATACAGATCAATCTCGATGCCATGGCTCGCACGATCCAGCTCGTGCAGCAGGGCTTCGTCAAGATCACGGAGTAACCATCGATTTCGTGATCCCGTTACGACATCAGCGTCCAACGAGGCTGCCATGCTCCAATCGCCATTCGGATTCCATTCGACCGCTTCTGAAGTCCTGAGAGGAGTCGACCTTCGGGGGAAGACGATGATCGTCACGGGTGGTGCAAGCGGTATCGGCATCGAGACGACCTCGGCACTCGCCGCGGCCGGAGCCGCCGTCGTCATCGCCGCCCGCCGTCCGGAAGCCGCTGAAGACGTTGCGGCGGACATTCGGGTCAGGAGCGCCAATCACGACGTCCGGGTCCGTCAACTGGACCTCGCAGACCTCCGATCAGTCGGGCGTTTCGTCGACAACTGGGAAGGCCCCGTCCACGCGCTCATCAACAACGCGGGCATCATGGCCTTGCCGGATCTGCAGCGCTCTCCCCAAGGATGGGAGATGCAGTTCGCGACCAACTTTCTGGGGCATTTCGCCCTAACACTCGGCCTCCGCCGCTCTCTCGCCCAAGCCCAGGGCGCACGCGTCGTGTCCGTGAGTTCAAGTGGGAGTCTGTTCGGCCCGGTTTTCTGGGACGACCCGCACTTCCGCTTCATCCCCTACGATCCGCTCCTCGCGTATGCGCAGTCGAAGACGGCATGCACCCTTCTGTCGGTGGGCATCAAAGATCGATGGGCCGAAGATGGGATCGTGTCGAACGCGCTCAATCCGGGAGCCATCGCAACCAACCTCCAGCGTCACACAGGCGGGCTCCGCACGCCCGAGCACCTTCGCAAGACCTCTGAGGAAGGCGCGGCGACATCGGTGCTCCTCGCGGCTTCGCCGTTGGTCGAGGGAATGAACGGACGCTATTTCGAAAATTGCGTCGAGGCTCCCGTCGTGCCGAGTCGCCCCCAGTCGAGATTGGAGGGCGTGGCCGCATATGCGCTCGACAGCGCCAACGCTCAAAAGCTCTGGGAGATGGGCCTCGGACTTTTGGGAGAATGCAAATGACACGATCCTGGAAGTAGGTTTCATCGGTTTCGGCGCCCAAGATCACCTGCGTTCGATGCGAGGACGTCATCTGCACCATAGCGCCGAAATGGACCGAGTGTCCGAGAGCAGGATGAACGTGACACGGCCAATGGAGGACCATCTCGTCTTCCCGCCCACCGACGACACACGTCCGGCCAACATGCACAGCTTCGGGCACCACCACGAAGCCCGGGAATTCAAGGATGGGCCGAGGCGGATCGCCAAGCTTGAACTCCGCCAAGTCATTCTGGAAATCACGTCAAGGAGCGCGCCCAATGACCCATGCACCGATCAGGGTTGGCATCATCGGCGTTCACCCCGACCGTGGTTGGGCCTCGACCGCCCATGTGCCTGCGTTGAGGGACTTGCCGCAGTTCCGACTTTCTGCCCTGAACCACAGCCGGATCGAAACCGCGAGGGCGTCGGCTGAGAAGTTCGGTTTCGAGCACGCGGTGTCATCGACCGACGAGCTTGTGAACCATCCCGATGTCGACCTGGTGGTCGTAACCGTGAGGGTGCCGGAACACCTTCATCTCGTGACCGCAGCGCTCCAGGCAGGGAAGTCGGTGTTTTCCGAATGGCCGCTTGGTATGAACCTTCGGGACGCTGAGACAATGAACGCGCTTGCCGCCGAAAAAGGCGTCTCGGCCATGATCGGCCTCCAAACACGCGCGAACCCGACCCTCCGGCACATGCGCAAGCTGATAAAACAGGGCTATCTCGGCGAGGTGCTCTCGGCGTCGGTCATCGGTTCAGGAATCACGTGGGGGGAGGAACTCGAAGAGGCTTTTCGATACACCCTGGACCCGTCCAAGGGCGCGAGCATGCTGCACGTGCCGTTCGCCCATACAATCGACGCCCTGCTGTTCGCGCTCGGCGAAGACTTCCTGAGCGTGTCGGGGACATTGGTTCGTCGCCGTCAGACGATAAGGATTACAGGAAGCACGGAAGTTGTCCCGCTCGACGTCGCGGATCAAATAACTTTCTCTGGCAGGCTCACGTCCGGCGGACTCGTGACATGCCATTTCCGCGGCGGACTGTCGCGCGCAACCAATTTCCATGTCGAGATCAACGGCACCAGGGGCGATCTGTTGCTTACGAGTCCGGTCGGCTACGTAGGTCTGGGCGGATTCAAGCTGATGGGCGCGCAAGCAGACGAGACCCTTCATCCGATCTCCGTACCCGAGGGCTTCAGTGCCGACGACAACGTCCTGGCGGGCAACGTGAGGAAGCTCTACGAACTGATTGCGTCCGACATGACGTCCGGCACCCTTCGTAGTCCAACGTTCGGAGACGCCGTCAAACTGCATCGGCTGATCAACGCGATAGAGCAAAGTGGCGGGGTGGCGCGCGATGTCTGATGCCTACGACGTTTGAACAGTTCCGGCTGTCCGGATGCGACAGGTTCTTGGCAGCATCAACCCCTGACCTGAGCGGCAACCTTGATATTGCTAAGGTCGCGAGCACGGGAGTCGAGAGCTATGCGGGAAAGTGGGTGATGGTCTGGTCAGGCGGCGCTCTGTGACGCGGTTTCCGTGACCTCGATGCCATCGCGGAATGTGACGCCCTGGATGACCTTGGGCAACTGGTTTTCCCCCTGCAGGCGACGCCAAGTCTTCGCGGCG
>NZ_JBFUHT010000085.1:0-10993 GCF_056402275.1 Azospirillum sp. P4_B5 | reverse complement strand
GTTTTCACACTGGCCCGACATTACTTCGCCTTATCTTCTGTTCCCTTGCCGCCGTCGCGCTTCTCAGCGGCCCCGGCGTCGTGGGAGCCGGGTTATAGGCGGGTCGGCCAAACCCGGCAAGAGCTTTTTTCCATCGACCGGCATTTTTTCTGAAACGCCAGCGTCACAATGAGCCATCAGCGCAGCATCAACGCTCGATCAGGTAGCGCAACGTCAGCATCGTCCGCGTTATAGGCTCGGCGACCGCCAGGGTGGCGTCGGTGTAGCGCGGCGGACCGAAGCGCATGGGGGCATCGTTGCTGAAGCCTATTCCCTCCTTCGGCAGGCCGAGGAAGTTGCGGTCGAGTTCGAGATTCTGATTCTCGTCATGAAAGGCCTGCACCGCGTAGGTGCCGGGCGGCACCTTGTGCACCACCACGGTGACGCTGCCCGGCCGCGCCGGTTCCGCTGCGGTGTAGGGACAGTTGGGCCCTAGGAACGTCTCCGGCGTGCACACCGCGACCAGCACCTTTCCCTGGGCGTTCGCGACGTTGGCGACGGTGATGGCCAGGTCGGCGGCGGCGGCCTGGGCTGTTGCAAGACCGAACGCCAGCGCCGCCAGCCATCCGCCCACTGTGACGCGACGGGCGTTCTGGAATTGCCAAGGAATCATGGTGCACCCGTTTTGGAGGTGGACGGATAGGCGCGACCCCGCCATTCCGCCGGACGACCCCGGCGGGCGCGCAGCAGCGCCGACCATTGGATCGCCAGCAGGATCAGGATGCCCACCGGATGGAGCAGCGCGCCGGCCAGACTCTGACGGAAACGGACGGCCAGCAGCACGCGGAACGACAGCCCCGCCGCTGCGGCCAGTACCGCCAGGGTGACCGCCGCATCCGGCAGCGGGGCCAGAGCCGCCCAGCCCAGCAGCAGCCAGGGCAGGACGTGGCCGCCGAACAGCAGCAGGGTCCAGACCGGCAAGGCGACCGGGGTCGCCATCCCCTCCGTCGCGTTTTTCGAGAAGCCGGACCACACCTCCCGCCAGCCGCGATACATCCGGCAGCGGGCGAGGCCGGTCGCGTCGAACAGGTCGCTCCCCTGCCCTGCCCGGCGGAAGGCACGCGGCAGAGTCACCCCGTCGTGCAGCGACGTCGCGATGGCGGCGTGGCCGCCGGCCGTCTCGTAGGCGTCCCGCCGCACCGCGATCAGTTGGCCGCAGGCGGCGGCGAATCCCGGGCTGGACGACCAGCGCATCCCGACCATCGGCAAATAGCCGAGCAGAAGCACATGGATCAGCGGGATCACCAGCGCCTCGGCCAGGGTGCCGGTCTCCTGGCGCGGGAAGCCGCTGACCAGCCCCGCCCGGCCCGCCAGCAGCGCGCCGCAGGCCAGCCGGGCGGCGTCCGGAGCCAGCCGCACGTCGGCGTCCTGGAACAGCAGCACCGGGTGCCGCGCCAGCCCGGCGAGCGTCTGGCAGGCGTGCTGCTTGCCCGACCAGCCCGGCGGCAGCGGCGGCGCCGTCTCCAAACGCAGGCGCGGGTCGCGGGCGGCAATAGCTCGAACGATCTCCGCCGTGCGGTCGGTGGAATGGTCGTCCAGCACCACCACCTCCACCGTCACGCCGCAGCTGGACAGCGCCGCCCGCACCGCGGCGGCGACGGTGGCCTCCTCGTTGCGGGCAGGGATCAGGATGCTGACGGCGCCGCCGGGCGGCGGCTCGGCCCGTGGGCTGCGGTAGAGGCACAGGTTCACGAGGCCCAGCCCCAGCGGCAGCAGGGCGAGCGCCAGCGACAGAGCGGCCAGCAGCATGAGGACGCTCATCGGCGGGAACCCCTTTCCTTATCGGATGCGTCACCATGCTTGGGGCTGAAGCGGTGCCCGCCCGCCCACGCCTGCGCCCGGCGCCACAGGTCGTAGACGCCGCCGACTCCCGCCGTGCCGTCGATCAGCGTCAGGAAGCGTGCCGGGTCGCGGCTCTGGGCGTCGAGGGCCAGCGCGTCCATCGTTGTTTCCAGCCGCCGCTCCAGCGCGGCGGCGATGTCCGGCACCGGCCGGCCGGCGAAGTCGGACGCCGGCATGGGCTCGCCGAAACGGGCCAGCGCCTCCGGCGCGCTCTCGTCCCAGAACGGGTATTCCACGGCGAGCGGCACCACCAAAGCCTCCGGCGCGCAGCGGACCAGATGGGCGATGCCCGGACGCAGGCGGACCGGGCGGCGGCGCGGGTCGGTGAAGGCGCCCTCCGCGGTGATCCACAGCATGGACCGCGGGTCGGCCAGGATGCGCCGGCCGTGGCGCAGGAAGGCGGCGGCCCCGGCCCGGCCCGGCTCGACCCCGAACAGGCCGATGCGCGCCATGAAGCGGTAGCGGCGCAGCATCGCCGCCTCGATGGGGCCGTAGCCCGGCCGGTCGCGGTAGCGGGTGGTCCCCATCACGATCAGCAAGGCGGGGTCCCACCAGGACGGGTGGTTCAGGCAGACGATCACCGGCCGGCCCGTCGGTAGGTCCGGCCAGCCCGGCCGGGCCAGCCGCACCGCGTGGAAGCCGCGCCGCATCCGCCGCGCCATGACGGCGCCGAAGAAGCGGCAGAGCGCCGGCGAGCGCAGCGCGACCGGATCGTCCCTCAGCCCGTCGTCCTCCATGCCCGGTCCCATATCCGGCCCGCCGCTCAGGCGACGGCGCGCAGGTCGCCGTCGCGCGCCCCGCTCCGCAGGTCCTGGTCCAGGCTGTCGGCGGCGATCCAGCCCGACATCAGCACCATCGGCATGCCCGGCCCCGGATGGGCGGCCCCGCCGGCCAGATACAGCCCCTCCACGTCGCGCGAACGGTTGCCCGGCTTGAAGGCGCCCATGAAGCGGCCGTGGCTGGCCAGCCCGTAGATGGCGCCGTTCAGCACACGGTAGCGGTCGTGGATGTCCTGCGGGGTCAGGACGCGCTCGACGCGGATGCGGTCCTCCAGGTCGGCCATGCCGGCGGTGCGCTTCAGCTTGTCGAAGACGGTGCGGCGGTAGTCCGGCAGCATCCGCGACCAGTCGTGGTGCGGCCGCAGATAGGGGGTGTGGACCAGCACATAGAGCGCCTCGCCCCCCAGCGGCGCCACGCCGGGCTCGGTGCGGGCGGGGGCGGCGATGTAGCAGGTCGGGTCGGGCGCCGGCTCGCCGCGGCGGTAGATCCAGTCGAACTCTTCCGCCGGGTCGCGGGAGAAGACGAAGTCGTGGTGCAGCAGGTGGTCGTAGCCGCGGTCGAGCCCGAGATAGAAGACCACGCCCGAGCAGGCCGGCTCGTAGCGGCGGCGCTTGCGGAAGCGCTTGGCCGGGGCGCCGCCCACCAGCTCCTCGTAGGTGCGGACGGAATCCATGTTGGAGACCACCGCCGACACCGGGATGCGCTCCCCACCCTCGGTCTCGACGGCGGTGACGCGCTTGTCGGTCACCTCCAGCCGGCGCACGCCGGTGCCGGTGCGGATTTCGACGCCGAGGCGCCGCGCCACCCGCTCCAGCGCCAGCGGAACCGCGCGGGTGCCCCCCATCGGGTACCAGACGCCGTCGTTGGTCTGCATGTGCGCGATGGCGCAGAGCACCGCCGGGGAGCCGTAGGGGGAGGACCCGACATACTGGGTGAAATGGTCGAGCATCTGGGCGGCGCGGGCGTCGGGGACGTGGCTGCGGATGGTGCCGGCCACCGTGCTGCCCATGCGCAGCGCCAGCACGTCGGACAGGGTGCTGGCGTTCAGGCTGTCGCGGACCTTCAGCGTGTCGCCGAGATCCTCCACCGACTTCCAGAAGAAGAAGCGCTCGGAGATGCCGTGCAGACGCTCCGACAAGGCCTGGAAGCGGCGATAGCCCTCCCCGGCGCCGCGGCCGGGGGTCAGCCGGTCGAGTTCCGCGGCCATCGCGCCGATGTTCTCCGACAGGTCCAGCACCGTGCCGTCATCGAAGAAGCAGCGCCATTGCGGCTCCAGCCGGACCAGCTCCAGCTCGCGGTCGAGGTCGCAGCCGGCCTCCGCCAGGATGCGGCGCAGGACGCGCGGCACCGTCAGGATCGTCGGCCCCATGTCGAAGCGGAAGCCGCCCTCCTCCAGCACCGCCGCCTTGCCGCCGACCCAGTCGTTCCTCTCCAGAAGCACCACCTTGTGGCCGCGCGCCGCGAGCACCACCGCCGACGCCAGCCCGCCCAGGCCTCCGCCGATCACCGCGATCCGATCCGTCATGCCAGTCCCCCCGCTACGGCCCGCTTGGGCAGGCCGGACAGTCCCATGGTTTCGCTGCGCCAGGGCGTCGGCAGGCCCAGTTCCGAGGCCAGCAACCGCGACGTGATGCGCGCGCCTTCGAAGATGACCGGCAGGCCGCTGCCGGGGTGGGTGCCGCCGCCGACCAGATAAACGCCGTCCAGATCCTCGAACCGGTTGTGCGGTCGCAGGTGAAGCATTTGGTCCAGGCTGTGCGCCAGATTGAAGGTGGCGCCGCGGTGCACCGCGAAGTGGCTGTCCCAGTCGGCCGGCGTCACCACCCGCTCCACCCGGATGCGGCGCTCCAGATCGCTCAGGCCGAAGCCGGCCAGCCGGTCGAGCACGAGGCGGCGGTAGCGCGGCGCCTCGGCCTTCCAGTCGATGTGGCCGCGCTGGTGGCCGACCGGCACCAGGATGTAGAGGGTGCTGCCGCCGGGCGGGGCGAGATCCGGGTCGCTGACGCAGGCGTTCTGCACGTAGATCGACGGGCGGCGCGGCATCTCGCGGCCGTCCTCGATCTCCGCGAGGTTGCGGGCGTAATCCTCCGCCAGATAGACGGTGTGGTGGTCCAGCCCGTCGATCCGGCCCTCGATGCCCAGATAGAGCATGAAGGTGGAGCAGGAGAATTTCTTGGTGGCGATGCGGGCGTCGCTCCAGCGGCGGCGCAGATCGTCGGGCACCAGGGTCGTCATCGCGCGGGCGAAGTCGGCGTTGATGACCAGCGCGTCGGCCGGGTACTCGCCGGCCTCCGTCCGCACCCCCACGGCGCGCCGGCCCTGGAAGCGGATGTGGCGCACCGTCTCGTTCAGCCGGACGGTGACGCCGAGATCCTCGGCCACCCGCCGCATCGCCTCCATCACCGCCTCGGTGCCGCCGCGCGGGTGGAAGACGCCGTGCTCGTGCTCCAGGAAGGAGAGGATGGTGAACAGGCTGGGGCAGCGGAAGGGCGACATGCCCAGATACTTGCTCTGGAAGGAAAAGGCGAGGCGGACGCGCGGGTCCTGGAAGTAACGGGACAGGTCGCGATCGACCGAACGCTGCGGCGAAAGCCGTCCCAGCGCCTTCAGCATCGGCAGCGACGCCAGCGCCCAGGGGCTGGAGAAGTCGGTCTCCAGGATCGGGCGGAACAGCTCCATCTTCGCCCGGTTATCGGCCAGGAAGCGCGGCAGCCCCTGGGAATCGCGCGGGTTGAGCCGCGCGATCTCGGCCATCAGCGCTTTCATCTCGGCGTGGACCCGCAGCTCCCCGCCGGCCTCGAAGACCAGCCGGTAGAGCGGGTCGAGGCGGATCAGGTCGACCTCATCCGACAGGCGGCGCCCGCAGGCCTCGAAGATCTCCTCCAGGATGCGGGGATACAGGAAGAAGGTCGGGCCGCTGTCGAAGCGATACCCGTCGAGCGCGAAGCCGGCCGACCGGCCGCCGACGCGGTCCTGCCGTTCCAGCACGGTGACCTTCGCCCCGGTGAGCGCCAGGAGCATCGCGGATGCCAATCCACCCGGCCCAGCGCCAATGATCACGACTTGCCGTTCCATCCGCTTGCCAAACGCTCCCAAGCTGCCGACTTGTGTGAAGGCAGTTACGAACATGGACCAGAAATGGATCACAGCCACAATCCCACCTCTCCAGGTGTAACCCCTTGGACAAACGGGAGCAGCGATCCATTTTTGTCTGCACGATCGGCGTGGGCCGGCGGCAATACAGCCGGAAGACTGTCCATCATCCGCAAGATCCGCCGTCGCATCGCGGCGGACGCGGAAGAGCTTGTGCATGCGCTGGCCACCCGCCCCGGACGCACCGCCGCCGAGAGCCTGAGCGCGGAGGTTTTGCCACTGGCCGAGGCCTGCCGCTTCCTGGAGCGCGAGGCCGTCGCTCTGCTGGCGCCGCGGCGGCTGGGGGCGCGCGGCCGTCCGGTCTGGCTGTTCGGAGTCACGGCGGATGTGCGGCGGGAGCCGTTCGGCACCGTCCTGATCGTCGGCCCCTCCAATTACCCGCTGCTGCTGCCGGGGGTGCAGGCGCTTCAGGCGCTGACCGCCGGGAACGCGGTGCTGGTCAAGCCGGCGCCCGGCTGCTCCGCGCCGATGGAGCGGCTGGCCGACTGGCTGGCCGAGGCCGGTCTGCCGGACGGCCTGTTCCAGCTTCTGGACGAGTCCCCCGACGCGGTGTCCGACGCGATCAATGCCGGCATCGACAAGCTGGTGCTGACCGGATCGGCCGGCACCGGCCGGGCGGTGGCCCGCCAGCTCGCCGAAGCGCTGGTGCCCTCCACCATGGAACTGTCGGGCAACGACGCGGTGTTCATCCTGCCCGGCACCGACCTCGGCACGGTCGCCCGCGCTCTCGCTTTTGGCCTGCGCCTCAACGGCTCCGCCACCTGCATCGCGCCACGCCGGGTCTTCGTGCCGCACACCCTGGCGGCGGAACTTGAGCGTGCCTTGGCCGGCTGCGTGGCGGCGATCCCGCCGGCGGCGGTGCCCCTGCCGGTGCGGCGGCGCCTCGTCGGGCTGGTCCGCGCGGCGGTGGCGGAGGGCGCCCGCCCGCTCGGCCCGTTGCCAGAAGACTCGGCCCCGGCGATGGCGCCGCTGATCGTGGCCGACGCGCGGCCGGGCATGGCGTTGCTGCGCGAGGAGCTGTTCGCCCCCATCCTGTCGCTGGTGCCCATCCGCGACATGGAGGAAGCGCTGGAGGCCGCCGCGCAAAGCCCCTACGCGCTCGGCGCCTCGGTCTTCGGGCCGGAGGCGGAGGCCTGCGCGCTGGCCGGGCGGCTGGACGCCGGAACGGTGACGGTCAACGACCTGATCGTGCCGACCGCCGACCCCCGCCTGCCCTTCGGGGGGCGGCGCGCCAGCGGCTGGGGCGTCACGCGCGGGGCCGAAGGGCTGCTGGAGATGACGCGGGTGAAGACCGTCTCGGTGCGGCGCGGCCGGTGGCTTCCCCACACCGACCCGCCGCGCGACGGCGACGCGGCGCTGATCCTGGCGGCGCTCCGTCTGCTCCATGGCGGTCCCGGCACCCGCGCCGGGGCGGTCCGGACCCTGATCCACCGTCTGCGCGAACGCCGGACCGATTGACGCGGAGCCCACGATGACCGTCCTGTTCTCCGCCGTCCTGTTCTGGGCCGTTTTGATCGGCGCCGTCGCCGGTTCGCGCACCCTGCTCGCGCCGGCGGCCGTCTCCTGGGCCGCCTATGGCGGCTGGCTCGACCTGTCGGGAAGCTGGCTGTTCTTCCTCGGCCACCCGGTCTCACCCTGGGTTTTCACTGCAATGGCGGTGGCGGAGCTGGTCACCGACAAGCTGCCGAACACCCCCAGCCGCAAACGCCCCTTCCCCTTCGCCAGCCGCATCGCCGGCGGCGCCATCGCGGGTGCGGCCATCGGTGCGAACGTGGGCGCATGGGTCCCCGGTCTGATTGCCGGTGGGGTGGGCGCGGTCGCCGGAACGCTCCTCGGATATGCGGCGCGCCGGCGCATGGCCGCCGCCTTCGGCCGCGACCGGCCGGCGGCGCTGATCGAGGACGCGGTGGCGCTGACCGTCGCTCTGCTGGTCGTCGCCGCGGCATGAACGGGCCACTCGGTCCCGTTGGCGATGGCGCCGCCGTCGGACCCGATGACGGTAAGGGCCGTAAAAAGGGAAAAGCCAGCAACCCGTCAGGGTTGCTGGCTTCATGATGGTGGAGCCAAGGAGGATCGAACTCCTGACCTCTACAATGCCATTATAGCGCTCTCCCAGCTGAGCTATGGCCCCACTATAATATCAGACCAACACAAGAAGTGTTGGTGCGCTTGGAGGGACTCGAACCCCCACGGCCTTTCAGCCACTAGGACCTGAACCTAGCGCGTCTACCAATTCCGCCACAAGCGCATCGTCTGCTCTTTACCCCGCGTCTCTTGGGGTGACGCGGGAGCGCTGATATAGCCGTGACGATGGCGGGGCTCAAGCGAAATCGACATGGCCCCGTCACTTTTTTGCAAGACCGTGGGGATGAGCGCAGCCCCTTATTCCGCAGCCCCGGCGTGGCGCATCCGGCCGGCATTGGCGGCGCCCGCCTCGGCCCCCATCCCGGCCAGCACCTCCGCCGCGCCGCGGGCGATGTGCAGCGTGCGCTGCGGCAGCGGGAAGTCGATTCCCAGCTCGATGAAGCGCGCCTTCATGCGGCCGTTGAACTCCCGCCCGACGTTCCATTGCTGGATGGGCAGCGTCTTGATCCGCGCCTTGATGACCGCGGCGGACTCCTGAAAGGAATCGACGCCCAGCACCTCCAGCGGCTCCAGGATCAGCGGTGCGAAGCGCGGGTCCTTGCGCAGTTCGTCGCCGATGCCGTGCAGCACGGAGACCACGCGGTCGGCGTTCTCGTGATAGGGGATCGCCACGTCGAACACGTAGTAGCTGAAGTCCTTCGTCATGTTCGACACGCTGGTGACCGCGCTGAAGGGGATGGTGTGGACCGTCCCGTCGAAGTCGCGCAGGCGGATGGTGCGGATGTTCATTCCCTCCACCAGACCGCCCTTGCCGCCGACATTGACGACGTCGCCGACCGAGATGGTGTCCTCGAACAGGATGAACAGGCCGGTGATGACGTCCTTGACCAGCGTCTGCGCGCCGAAGCCGACGGCCAGGCCGACCACGCCGGCACCGGCCAGCAGCGGCCCGATGTTCAGACCCAGCTCCGACAGGGTGATCAGGGTGACCAAGGTCAGCAGCACTACCAGCAGGGCGCTGCGCAGCAGCGGCAGCAGGGTGCGCACCCGCGCGCTGCGCTGGATGGCCCGCCCGTTGCGGTCCGTCGTCGCCAGATGGCGCTCGATCAGCCCGTTGGTCACCTCCCACACGCCGAGCGCGATGGCGCCGACCAGAAGGAGCGACAGGCCCGACGCCACGATGCGCAGGCCGACGGCCGTCTGCAGCCAGCCCCAGACATCCAGCCCCCAGGCGTTCAGCACCACCAGCCCGCCCAGAACGGCCACCGCCCCGTGCAGCAGCCGCGCGATGGGAGCGATATAGCGGCGCAGCCGCCCCGCCGCCCAGGCCGACGCACCCCGCCGACGGTCCATGCGCTCCAGAATCGCCGCGGCGGCGCGGGTGATCCCCCGCCCGATCAGCCGCGCGATCCCGGCGACGACCAGCGTCACCGCCGTCGCCTGCACCACGAACAGCAGCCCGCCGCTGATCTCCAGCGCCCAGATGCCGAACAGGACGATGATGTAGAGAATGGCGATGGCGTGCCAGACGTCGGCCACGCGGCGGCCGGCGGCGCGCAGCATCCGGCCCGCTCCGGCGGCGCGCCGTCCCGGCGGAAGCGGCGACACCGCCTCGGACAGCGGCTGCGCCGCCGCGATCCCGCCGCGCAGCCTTGCGGCCACCGCCTCCCGGCTTTGCAGCACCAGAACCGCCAGCATGACGGCGACGACCAGGCCGACCAGGGTCACCAGCGCGCTGTAGCTCTGCGCCGGCAGGCCGAGCCGACGAGCCGCTTCGGCCAGGAACATGCCGTAGAGCGTGGTGATGGCGATGGTCCGCCACCAGCGCAGCAGCCGCAGGGCCGACCCGTCGCTCATCGGGATCAGCCGCAGGTTGGGCGAGGCCGGAGCGAGCAGCGCCCGGACGACCAGCAGGACGATCTGTACGAAGATGCTGGCGTTGAGGAAGGTGACGCCGAGGACCCGCACCACCGGCGGCGGGTCGAACAACGCCAGCACGCCGAAGCCGGCGGCGGCGAAGGCCACGATGGGCGCCAGATCGAACAGCGACCGCACCAGCAGCAGCGGCACCTTGGCGAGTGTGGAATGGATGGGCCGGGCCGCCAGCATCGCGCGCGGGCGTCGCAGCGTGCGGATGGCGATCAGCCGGGCGCCCTGCCCGACCACCACCACCAGCACCAGCTCGGCGACCAGCCAGCCCCAGGCGGCGCGCTGCGCCGGGTCGGACACCTGCCGTTCCAGCCAGTGCAGCCCCTGCGGCGCGTTCAACAGGGCGTCGCCGGCCAGCGCGGCCTCCTGCCCCAGCCCGTCGAGCCGGTTCGACAGCAGGGTGAGCAGGCGGGTGCCGATCCCCTCCGGCTCCGCCGGTGCGGCGGCCTCCTCCGCCTGCTCCAGGGCGCGGAGCTGGCCGAGCAGGGCGGCGCGGCGCTCCGGGTCCTCCAGAGTCTGGCGCAGGCGGGCGATCTCCTCCGGATTGGGCGCCGCCTCGGCCTGGGCCGGCGGGGTGGGCGTCGGGATCTGCGCCGATGCCGGGGTCGCGATGCCTGCCAGCGCGGCGGTCAGCAGGAGAAACAGGGCGAAAAGACCGCGCAAGGCGCGGAAGCGGGCGGCGGGAAGCCGTGGGGCACGGTCGTCGAAAGTCATCGTCCTCTGGCGGTACCGGTTGACGGGTCCAATCCAGGCCAACAGCGCCGGGCGCGGTTTGTCTTGCAACGCAGCAACCGCGACATTTTGTCCGGCGGGCCGCCCGGCTCGTCGTCCGCTCTTGCGTGCCCATCTGATATATTAGTATACACCTTGGCGAAGGCCGGAAGCGCCCGCGCCCTGCCGCGGCGGGCCGTCCGACCGGCGCCCTCTTTCCAACCGGCCCTGGCCGGCGCCGCCCCCGACCACTCGCGGGGCCGCGAACACCAGCGGAGAACAGCATGTCCGTGAAGGTAGCGATCAACGGTTTTGGCCGCATCGGCCGTCTGGTTCTGCGGGCCATCTACGAGAGCGGCCGCAACGACGTGGAGGTCGTGGCGATCAACGACCTGGCCGACCTCAAGGCCAACGCCCACCTGCTGAAGTACGACAGCGTCCACGAGCGTCCACG
>NZ_JBFUHT010000084.1:0-11037 GCF_056402275.1 Azospirillum sp. P4_B5 | reverse complement strand
GCGTTGCCGAGGGACACTGTGCGCCCGCCGACCGTCCCGACGACGCCCTTGCCGGTGACGGAGCCGAAGTCGGCGACGTCCCGCAGCGGCAGGCCCCGTTCCTTGGCGGAGGCGACGATGGCGGCCGCCAGCGGGTGCTCGCTCGACCGTTCCAGGCTCGCCGCCAGCGTCAGAAGGTCCGCCTCGTCCATGCCCGGCGCCGGAACCACGGCGGTCACCTTTGGCTTGCCCTCGGTCAGGGTGCCGGTCTTGTCAACGACGAGCGTGTCGACCTTCTCGAACCGCTCCAGGGACGCAGCGTCCTTGATCAGGACGCCCGCGGTTGCCCCCTTGCCGACACCGACCATGATCGACATCGGCGTCGCCAGCCCCAGCGCGCAAGGGCAGGCGATGATGAGCACCGAGACCGCCGCGATCAGCGCGTATGAAAAGGCCGGAGACGGCCCCCAAATCATCCATGCGACGAACGCCAGGAGCGCGACGACGATGACCGCCGGGACGAAGTAGCCAGAAACGACGTCAGCCATGCGCTGGATGGGCGCCCGGCTGCGCTGGGCCTCGGCGACCATGGTCACGATGCGGGACAGCATGGTGTCGGACCCGACCTTCTCGGCGCGCATAACCAAGGCACCGGTCTGGTTCACCGTTCCGCCGATCACCTTGGAGCCGGGCTCCTTGCTGACCGGCATGGATTCGCCGGTCACCATGGACTCGTCCACGGCGCTGCGGCCCTCCAACACCTCGCCGTCGACCGGCACCCCGTCGCCGGGGCGTACCCGCAGCCGGTCGCCGACGTGAACGGCGTCGAGCGTCACCTCCTCGTCCTCGCCATCGGCACGGATGCGGCGCGCCGTCTTCGGCGCCAGGTTCAGCAGCGCGCGGATGGCGCCGCCGGTTTGCTCACGGGCGCGGAGTTCGAGCACCTGGCCCAACAGCACCAGCACGGTGATGACCGCCGCCGCCTCGTAGTAGACTGCGACGAGCCCCTCGGCGTTCCGGAACCCGGCGGGGAAGATGCCGGGCAGGAAGGTCGCGACGAGGCTGAACACGTAGGCGACACTGACGCCGAGCGCGATCAGCGAGAACATGTTCAGGCTGCGGTTCACAAACGATCGCCATCCCCGCTCCAGCAGCGGCCAGCCCGCCCACAGCACCACCGGCGTCGCCAGCAGGAACTGGAGCCACAGGGAAGCCTGGGGTGAGATCAGGGTGTGGAGCCCGAGCCCTGGGAGATGGGCACCGAGTTCCAGGAGCACGAGCGGCACGGTCAGGGCGGTGCCGATCCAGAACCGCCGGGTCATGTCGACGAGTTCCGGATTGGGCGCTTCCTCGAGGGTGGCTCCGACCGGCTCCAGGGCCATGCCGCAGATCGGGCAGTTGCCCGGGCCCTCCTGGCGGATCTCCGGGTGCATCGGGCAGGTATAGATCACGCCCTTCTGCGGCGACGCCTGGGCGGCCTTCTCGGGAGCGGCGGGCTTTGCCTCCGGCTTCAGGTACCGCTCCGGGTTGGCGACGAACTTTTCCCGGCAGCGCGCCGAGCAGAAGTGGAAGGTTTGGCCGCCGTGCCCGGCTTGGTGCCCGGTCCGCCCGGGATCGACCATCATGCCGCACACGGGGTCTTTCACCTTCGGCCGGTCGGCGGGACCGGCGTGGTGGTCATGCCCACCGTGACTGTGGTGGTCAGGATGGTGTGCGTGGCTGCGGTGCTGGTCGTTCATGTTCGCTTCTCCCTTCGCATGCCTGGCGTCGGTGCCTCCGCGTTCGTTCGAGCGTCCCGGCACCGGTGTGCGATGGCATCCATTAAACCAAGGCTCCACCTTCCAGTGGCTGGAAGGTCAAGCGCGTTGTGCAGAGCGCTCGCGCCCGCTCCTCATTTCCTCGCGCGTTCGCTCAGGGCGGCGTGGCGACGACGGATCTCCTCGGGCCAGGAGCTCTTGATGAAGGCCAGGACCGCCCAGATCTCGGCATCGCTCAGCACGCCGCCGAAAGCGGGCATGTCGCTTTCGTAGCCGGGCGGGGCGAACTCAACGACGCCTTGCTTGGTGATTTTGAAGAGGTCGGCGTCGGGGTGGTGCCACGTGTGCCCGGAGGCGTCGTGCGGCGGTGCGGGCAGACGGCCGTCCGGCTTGCGGCTTTGCCACTCCGGCTGGCCCTCGAGCCGCGCGCCGTGGCACGACGCGCACCGCTCCGCGTAGAGCGCCTTGCCCTGGGCAACCTGGGCGGCGTCGGTTGGATCGGCGCCTGCCTTGGGACCGGCGAGCAGGAAGACGCCAGCCACCGCGATCGCCGCGCCCATGGCCAAGCCAACGCCAATCTTCATCGCCTTCATACCACATCCCCCGGCACATCACGACCGGAACGGTTTCCAGGTCTTGCCGCCGTCCTGGCTGGCCAGGATGGCGCTCTTGTCGGTCACGGCGTAGAGCCGCTCCGGGTTGCCCGGATCAACCGCAAGGTGCAGCAGGATGGCATCACCGAAGCCGTTGCCGACCGGCTGCCACGCAAGGCTCGGCTCGGTCGTCTTGAGCAGGCCGGTACCGACCTGGAAGGCATAGGCGACGCCGTTCCTGGTGGTGGCGACCATGGTCGCCGGACGCTGCACGATGGAGGCGGCTTGCCACGTCTTGCCCGCGTCGCGGCTCACCAGCAATCCGGCGCGCGTGGCGCCGTACACGGTGTTGGGGTCCTTGGAGGACGCCGCCAGATCGAACATGTCGGCGGGCGGCTTGCCGGTGACCTCCCAGGTCTTGCCGCTGTCCCGGCTGACCTGGACGCTGCCGTAGTGGCCGTACAGCACCTTCGGGTCGGCCGGACTGACGTCCATGGCGTGGAAGTCCACGGGTCCGTTCACACCCGCCGAGACCTGCTTCCAGGTCTTCGCTCCATCGGTCGAGACGAGGACGCCGAGGTTCCCGCCCTTCTCCGGATGGCCGCTGGCGAAGAAGGCGTCGGGCTGCGCCGGATTCGGTGTGAACCCCATGTAGTCCCAACGGTTGTCGGATACCCGCGTGGCCGTGCCGTCGGGGTTGGTCAGCCACACGCCGTGATGCGAGGCGAGATACAGGCGCGACGGGTCCGTGGGGTCCACGGAAATCCCATGGAGGTGTGAGACCTCATTCAGCTTGATGGTTTCGGTCGCGCGGACCGGCTCCACGAGGATGAGGCCGATCAACAAGGTCGCGGCTGTCATGGCGAGTTTCTTCTTGGCGCTCATTGCGCATCTCCGTGTTGAAGGTCTTGTAGAAAAGGGACGCCCTGCGCGGTGGCGCGTGTACGCGCCGCCCAGAAGGCGGCTGAAGGGATGACGAATCACTGTGCCAGGGGCGACACTCCTGTTGCCGACGGCAGAGATGGTCAGGTACCGGCGCAACGTGGACAGCCACGAGGGCGGAGCGCCCCTGGGCATGTGGTGGTGGGAAACGGCGTTCATGTCGCATACCCCCCTGCGAACGGCGAGTGAGGGTCTCCGACGCGTCCTCTTTCGACCGTCCCATCAACTTCGTCGGCCTTGTTCTGACTCCCGAGGAAGCTCCGGATGTCCTCGTAGCGCACACGGACGTCGTCCATGGTCTGGTAGTAGCCAAGGAGCTCGCGGAGCGGCGTGGACATGTCCTTGTGAGCGACCAGGACCGCTACGAGGGCTCCGAGGGAAAGTCGTCCTTCGATCACCAAATAGCCACCAATGGTGTAAAAGAAGAACGGTGTGAGGTGTGCGATGAAGTTGTTCAAGCCTTTGATGAAGAACTTTCGCCGGTAGATCTCAAGCCGGATTGCCTGGACTCTTTTCAGAGACTTGGCAACGAGCAGCACGGGGCCAGGCCGCTTGGGATGGTGGCGGGGATCGGCATCCGCCAACGCGGCGCCGAACAAACGCAGCTCCCTCGACCGCTCGCGCGCCAAGGCGCTGACTCGGCGTTGAAGGCGCGGGATGACCGCGATCTGAATCGGAACCAACGTCAGCGCTGCGGCACCCAACACCGGATCCTGGATGATCATGAAAGCGAGGATGGTCAGGAAGGTGCCACCCTGGAGCACAGGAACCTGGAAGATATCGCCGGTGAAGCCGGCGATCGGTTCAACCTCCTGCACCAGCATCGGAATGATCAGCGAGTGGTCGCACGGCTTCTTGCCACGCGACCAGGCGCGAAACACGGCGAACCGCATCCGGCGCATCATTCCTTCAGCCAAGCGGCCCTTGAGGAGATTGATGAAATATTTCAGGCTTCCGCTTGCGAGAACCGCGGCAAGATAAAGAACGCAAAGCAGAAAAAGCAGTTCATATCGGGAAATCGAAACCCCGAGCACCACGACCGTGTCGGTCTCGGTATCCAGAGCCTTGTTGATGATCTGCTTTGGAAGCTCAAGGACGGCATAGAGAAGTGGAAGCGACGCCAGTGCAATGACCAACAAGACCACCTGTGTGCGGCGGGTGTGCTTGAGGATGTAGGCGAAGAGGTTTGGCGGGAACGGCGAACCCGGAACCGGCGGCTTCTCGGCCTTTATGCCCACGAGCCGCCGACGGACGACGCCGATCCACCATGTGGTCAGCAGAGCAAGGAACGCCAGCGGCATCGCCACCAGCACGACATGGACGACGAAGTGCATCCACCAATGCGAACTTGGGAACACGCTCGAGATGATCGAGTCGCTCAGTTGGTGGATGCGGTCTTGCAGAAGGAAAAGGTTCATTTCACACCCGGTGGTGCCCGGAGGTACGGGACGCCGGTGGGCGAAACCTGCACCACCGACGCCCGATACCCCCGTGGCCGCTCAATCAGTGGCCGCTGTGGCCCATCTCGAAGCGAGCCTGAACGGACCTCTGGCCGGGCAGACGACCGCCACGAGCTCGAGGTCGGGCGAGGACGTTTCCAGAGTGGGGGCGGCCATCGCGATGACCGGCTTCGGTTCCTCGCCACCGTGCGCGTGCCCTTCGTGAGCCAGGACGGGAATGGCGACCGGCGCGGCGACCGCGGCCGCGGCGAAAAGGCGTCGGATGGTCATGGCAGAACTCCAAGGGACTGGTTCAGGCGGGCCCGGGCGGCGCCGACCCGGACTTCGGCGGTGGCACGGGCGAGGTCGGCCTCGAAGGCCGCTTCCGGCGCGCGCACGTACTCGACCAAGCTGATCTCGCCGCCTCTCCTGGCGCGCTCGACGTTTGAGAGGCGGGCCCGGAGGGTCGCCGCGCGGTCACGGGCGATCGCCAAGAGCTCGGTCGCGGCCTGGTGAGCCAGCCGGGCTTGCTGGATGTCGGATTCGACCGTGCGGGCCACGCTGGCCTGCTCGGCTTCGGCGCGAACGACCTCGCTCATCGCCTCGGCACGCTTGGGCGCGTTCACCGCCTCGACGGCGAGCGGGATGCGGACGGAAACGCCGAACACGGTGTCGTAGCGTTCCTCGCGGCTGTCGCGCTCGCGACAGGCCATCAGCCCGACCTCCGGGTTGTCGCGGGTCGTCAGATCCACCAGCTTCCTCTGAGCCTGAGTCGAGCGGACGCCCAGCTGCCCCGCCAGCATGGACGGGTGCCGCTCAAGGGGAGGCTGGCCGATGTCCGGTTCCGGTGACGCCTTTGGTGGCGCCATGCCGGTCAGCGTTCGGAACACTTGGCGGGCCTCGTTCAAGGCCAACTCCTCGTCACGGAGATCCACGGCGACGGCGAGCGCCTCGGCGCGGGCCAGCTGATGATCGGCCTCCGCGATTCCCCCGGCCCGGGCGGTGCGGACCTCCCCTGCAACGGCCAGTTGGCGGGCGGCGATCTCCGCGTCGGTACGCGCCAACAGCGCGTCGGCGGCGCGCACGGTTGCCGTTCCCTGACCGGGCAGCCAGAGCGGAACCCCCAATTCCGCCTTATACTCGCGCCGTCCGATGTTGCGGTTCAGGTAGCCGGTGGTGTGCCGCAGCGTGACCGCCGGGGTGGCCGGGACCAGCGACTCCCCGGCCCCCTGCTGCGCGGTGGCCACGGCCCGCCGCGCCTCCAGGCTCCTGACCTCGGGATTAAGCTTCCAGGCGCCCACGACCGCGTCCCGAAGCGTCTGCGCTCCGGCCGGGAGCGCCAGCAGGCACACGGCGACGGTCGTTGCCGCCGCTTGCTTCATGGGCTTCCAACCAGAATCACGCACCGAACGACCCTCCCACTCTGGGGTGGTTCGGCCCGCGGGAGGAAAGACGCGGAAGCCAACCCGGAGTGACCGCGGCGTAACGCTCGTACTCGGCGCCGAACACCCGGAGGGCTTCCCGCTCCTCGGACCGGGCCAGACGGACGTACATCAGGACCAGAAGCGGGAACATCGCCAGCGTCAGGATGGTCGGCCACTGGAGCAGAAAGCCGAACAGTATGCCGATGAAGGCGATGTACTGCGGGTGCCGGACATGGGCGTACACGCCCGTCGTGGCGAGCCGGTCTTGCTTCTGCGCCGCGTGAAGCACTTTCCAGGCCGCCGAGAGCAGGACGAAGCCCGCAAGGATCAGGACGTTGCTGAGGATGTGCAGCACGTTGAAGTGCGGATTGCCCTCCAGGCCGAGGACGGTCGACCAGAGGTGCCCGGCGTCGTGGGACAGGATGTCGAGCCCCGGGTAGCGGGTCTGGAGCCAGCCCGAGAGCAGGTAGATGGTCAGCGGAAAGCCGTACATCTCGGTGAACAGAGCCACGATGAAGGCGCTGAACGCCCCGAAGGACCGCCAGTCCCGCGGTGACTGCGGCTTGCCGAAGCTGAAGGCGAAGATGATGAAGATGGCGGAGTTGAGGGCGACCAGCATCCACAGGCCATAGGCCGAGGCTTCGTGCGTCATGGCGAGCCTCCCTGGTTCGACCGGTCGTTGCCGCTCCCGCCGTGGCCGCCATGCCCGTGGCCGCCGTGCATGAACAGGTGCATCAACGGGCACAGGAGCAGGACGAGAAGCGGAAGAGCGTCGAGCACATGGTCGACGTGGAAGAGCGACAGGTACACGGCCGCCAGGGCGGTCGCGCCGAGTCCGGCCAAGCCGGTCCAGGTCCGGTACCAGGGCGTGCGCGCCTGCGACTCGGGAGCGTGATGGGGGTCGTGGTGCGTCATGGCCGCCTCCTCACATCATGCCCATGGGGCCGGGGAGCTGCCGGTCCGCGAGCGCCTTCTGCTCGTCGGTCAGCACGGCGTAGAGCGGCTTGGCGGCGGACTCCAGCGCCTTCAGGGCGTCGAGCCGGGTGGCGAGCGCCGTCTGCTGGAAAGCGAGCCGGGCGGGCCAGGAGGAGGGCATGCCGCTCATGGCCATCCGCTCGTGCATGGCCCGATGGGCCTTGGCGTTCGCCCGTAGCGTGTCGGCGAAGGCGTTCCACTGCGGAGCCTGGGCGTCGGTGATCTTGAGTTCGGCCTTCAGGAACGCGATGCGGCCCTCGACGTGCTCGAAGGGCAAGCCCATTCCGCCCTGCTGGCCCATCATCATCTGTCGCATCATGGACATCATGCTGGGCCCCATCATCCCGGCTTGGCCGTCCTGCTGGCCCGACATGCCGCCCATCATCGAGCACATCTGGCCCATGTTCATCATCATGCCGGGCTGGCCACCCTGCGCCTGGGAGCCGGGTTGGACGATGATGCCGCTGCCCATGCCCTGACCCATCATCGGCGCGTTGCCGGGCGCGCCGGGCTTCGCGCCCGGGGTCGGCTGCGTGGGAGCCGGGGTCGGGGCCGGAGCGGGCTGGGCCTGCGTCGTGGCCGCGGCACCGTCCGGATGATGGGCGTCGTGGTCCTGGTCTGTGGTGGTCTGGGCCTGGGCTACCGACATCATGGCGGTCAGCGCGAGAACCGGGAGCATCTTGCGGGTGAGAGACGACATGGCGTCCTCCATCTGAACATCTGGTTCGAGCCATCCCGGACGGACTCCACGCGGGAGCGCCGGGGACGCAAAAGCCAAGCGCACGAGGGCCGGGACCGGCGTCCTTCACCGAGCCGAGGCTCAGGTCGGGCGCGGGCGGACTCGTGGCGTCAGATGGTCAGAGCGGGGGGCGGAAAGCCGGGTCGATGCCGATGCCGTCCGGCGTGGCCAGGGCAGGCAGACGCAGGGACGTGTTCAGGTGCGGGATGAACGCCTCGACCTCCACCGCGGGGAGGCCGCCGTGCATCGTGACGCACTGAGCGACACTACAGCAGGCCCCTCCGTCGAGCAGGCCAAAGTCCCCACACGGAGCTTCCTTGTGCTCGTGATCCGCGGCGTCTGCAATGGCATCGCCATAGGCGTCGACCAGAACGTGCTCGTGAGGAGCCTGGGACGCATGGTGAGGCCCCAGGTTGGCATGGCTCGGCGCAGCATAGACGAGCAGCATCGCCAGCATCAGCAGGCTCACCCACCCATTCCTTAGCGCCGATCGCGCTCCGCCCCACATTGCAACCGCCTTCGTCCTTTGCGGAAAGTCAGAACGGGAAGCCAACTTCTCCGCTCCGTCCTCCGTCAATCACCCTAAGCCGACCACGCGGCTTATTCAACAACAAGGTACTGCATGACGAGGTGGGATAGCATGGGGCGGAAGGAGGATGGGTCGGAATGTCGCGTGTGGACCGAACCTGACGACGCACTGTCCGATGCCGGTCGTGCAACAGGCAGCGGCGGCATACGGCGAGCTGGACTGCTTCGAACCTTCCGCTGTGAAAGTTGATTCAATCAGTTTCGGGTGAAGCCGGAAGAAGCATCTAGCCAACAGTCGGCTGCCCTTGGAAACATGTCTCAACCGGAGGCGCGCGGAAGTGAAACCGTCAAGCGAAGGCCTCCTTCCGGTCGGTTGGAGAGCGCGATGGATCCGCCGTGGGCGCGAATGGTTGTACGGGCGGTGGTCAATCCGAGCCCGAAGCCTCCGGTCTCGCGGTTCCGGGACCGCTCCATCCGATAGAAGGGCTGGAACACCTTCTCGCACTCCGCCTCGGGAATTCCCGGTCCCTCATCAAAAATATCCACAACGATTCGTTCCGCGTCGGTGAAAAGGACAACTTGTGCCCGGTGGCCATATTTGATGGCGTTATCGACCAAGTTTCGAAAGGCGCGACGCAGCGCCATAGGCTGGGCACACAAGAGTGCGTGCGGATCGCCCGAGAATTCCACATCGCGTCCCGCATCGGTCAATGTGTCGCACATCGTGGACAAGGTGGCCGTCAAATCGATCATCTTGCTTTCTTCCTGCACGCCCTCGTCGCGCAAAAACACCAGCGTGGCGTTGATCATCTCCTCCATCTCGGCGATGTCCGCCAGCATCTTGTCATGCTGTTCTTCGTCCTCTACGAATTCGGCGCGCAGGCGCAGCACGGTGAGCGGAGTACGTAGATCGTGGGACAGTGCCGCGAACATCTGTGTGCGGTCGGACAACAGACGCTTGATACGTGCCTGCATCTCATTGAAGGCGTGCGCGGCTTGCCGCACCTCGGTCGGGCCTTGCTCCGGCAATGGCGGAGCGGTCACGTCGACGCCGAGGCGCTCGGCCGCGCGGACCATGGTCCGCAACGGCGCCGTCGCCGACCGGATCAGCAGAATTGACAGGGCAAAGACCGCCAGAGCCATCAGCCCCGTCGAAATGAGGAGGTTGGTCGGCGTGTGCATCGCTGGATCGCCGAGCGAGGACCGCAGATTGAGCCATTCGCCGCCCGGCAACGGAGCCGAGATCAGCACCATATTGCCGGTCGTTTCCGGATGGTCAGGATCGTCGGCCAAGGCGAGCCGAAGCGATTGCCCCTGCAGGTCGGGGGCAATCTCCAACAACCGGGCCCGTATTGCGATGAGTTGTGGATGCCCCGGCTCCCGCTCCTCGACCACGGCGGAGCGCGCCCATCGTACATCGAGCGCTCGCCGCGATAAGAGAGCGGCTGTCCGCTCGCGCTCGCCTTCCGGCGCCTGGAGGATCGCCGAGCGCGCGGCGATGAAGCGTTCCACCGTTTCCTGTTCGACGGACCGGTCCGATTGCACCAGCAAATCGATCCCGTAGGCCCCCATGCTGACGAGATGGGATAATGTCAATCCGGCCACCATCACCGCGATGGTGCGGGCCGCCATGCTGTCGGGAATCAGGCGCATCACGCTCGTTCCACGGCAACCGTGAAGACATAGCCGACTCCCCGTACTGTCTTGATCATGCTCTGGTCCGGGTCGCTCTCGATCTTGCGGCGCAGCCGGCTGACTTGGACATCGATGGCTCGATCGAACGCCGATGCAGCCCGGCTGCGCGTAATGTCCAACAGACGGTCACGAGACAGTGTCTGGTTGGGATTTTCTACGAAAGCGACCAGCAGGTCATACTCACCGCCGGTCAGGTCGACCAACGCACCTTCGGGCGAACGCAGTTCGCGACGGATGAGGTCAATCGTCCATCCGGCAAAACGCATGATGCGACCGCCGCTGTTCGGCCGGTCGGAGTGCTCGGCAGCGGCTCCGGTCCGGCGAAGCACGGCCTTGATGCGGGCCAGCAGTTCGCGGGGGCTGAAGGGCTTCGCCAAATAGTCGTCCGCACCCATCTCGAGCCCGACGACGCGGTCGGTTTCCTCGCCCATCGCCGTCAGCATGATAACCGGAATCGTGGATTCCGCGCGCAGATCCCGGCAGAGCTTCAGCCCATCGTCACCCGGAAGCATAAGGTCGAGCACGATCAGGTCAACCGACCCGTTTCGCAGGCATTCCCGCATCTCGTAGCCGTCGCGGGCGGTGGAGACCTTCAGATCGTGCTTGCGCAGAAAGCGACTTAGCAGATCGCGAATCTCCGGATTATCATCAACGACGAGGATATGAAGCATGATGAAACGAGTAGTGTAGGAGAGGTTTCCGCAGGAGCGGGGGCCATGATGATGGCGCCGACCGAGGGGCGCGTAAACCCTGATTTGTTTCCTTTCTTCGCACCACGTACGGGAAGCCGCCGATGATCGCATGCGCTGCTTGGCGCTCTGCAACACTTCGTTACACTTCATGCCCATCTTCGAAACACGGCGGGGCGTAGAACGGAGGCATGGCGCAACGGACGAGGCCATTGAAGAGGACGGGCATCCCGCCCGACCGCCGCCACGGCCCGGCGCCGCATTCCAGGAGAAAGCA
>NZ_JBFUHT010000083.1:0-11119 GCF_056402275.1 Azospirillum sp. P4_B5 | reverse complement strand
AACTGCGCCCGTATAGCGCCAAAACCGCCGCATATTTCCGCCTTTTCAGCCAAAACCGAGAGTTCAGCCCCTAAAAAACGCCGCCTTTCAAGCCGCGTGCCCCCTCATCGGCATCAACACGCGCTTAGGGGCGGTTTATCGAGGTGTTCAGATGCTCCTTCACTTGGCGGTAGAGCACCAGCGCCTGTTCCAACTGCGTGACCGCCGCATCCAACTCCTCCGGCGGCACGATCGTCCAGCCGATTTCCGTCCTGGCCACAACCAGCACATGCGTCCGGTGGCGAATAGCTGCAATATGTTCGTCAACGCCACAGCCCTGGCTCAGAGCTGGAGCAAGCGCCAGCACCTCGATCTCCTGTGCCGGGCAGTCAGCGCCTGTGCCGCGTGTCAGCGCATCGGCGATTCCTGCCATGTCCAGGTCGGTAAGCTGGAGAACCCAGCCTTGCTCCTGCTGGCCGTTGTTGGACATGACCAGAGGCCCCCGCCCAACATCCGCCCTCCAATCAACCAAGTCGGGCCTGTTATCCGGCGTGATGCCGGCCAACAACTCCTCCAGGGTGTAGCGGTGCTGCGGCTTCTGGGGTTCACGACCCCTTTGACCACGGTCATCGGCATGTTCAAACGTCTTTGCGCGCCACCCACTGAGTATGCTCACGAGAGAAAGCGTTCTCAGCGTCACCCACGAAGAGGGAGAACTGCTCGTCGGTATGAGAGAGTTGCGACTGCTCCTTGATGAGTCCGATCTCGTGAGCTGCGAGCGCATAGGACGCTGCGAGTTCTGAAAACCTCTTAGCCTGCATCCAACTCAAGAGACTGGCTGCTGCCGCCACGAGCACGTCGGTCGGCCAGAACGGTTGGTCCGGGTAGACGATACGCAGAATAGCACAGACGACAGCAATGGCGTTGGTGACAATTAGAGCCCAAAAGAAGTACCTAGACCTGCTTCGATTGAATGTCGCCTTGTTCGCATACCAAGTGAGTTGATCCGCGATCCGGCTGGATGCATAGGTAGCCCTTCTATTCTCTAAGGTCTGGGCTCGCATCTGATTCATGACTGGGGTTATCTGCGCCTCGTCTAGGTGCTTGGTGAGGGCTTGGCAGACCTCTCTGTTCTGTTCGATGATCGCCTTAAGCTTCTGGTGGAAGTCGTTCCGAGCACCTGCGTCGTCATTTTGAAATGGCTCGGCGCGGCAGACGTAGCGCCATGTGATGGTCTTGATGGACTCGGCCACGGCCCGGCCCGCGTACCAAAGCCTGTCTGGCCGCATCGCGAACAGGTAGATCGAGCAGCCGAGGGCACCGAGCAGTGCAATGAGTTGGAGTGCGCCAATAGACCAATGCGAGACGCTGATGATTGACAGGATTGCGGCAATCACCAGGGTCACAAGGTGCACCCTCAAAGCCCGAAAAAAGTGCGCCTGCGAGGCTAACGAGAGTTCGTTAGCCGAGCGGTATAGGGCCGGGAAGTCCTTCTCCTGCATATATCCTGCCTTCAATAGCCAAGTTCCTTGTATATCTCATCCTTATAGTGCCAGTCGTCGTTGTCTTTCTTCTTGAAATTCTCAAGGGCGTATGCGACGATCTTTGGCGAGAATGGGACAAAGATGGCGCCAATGTTCCGGATGATCGGTGGACAGGTTGCGTCAACGACTTGGCGGGAACCGTTGAGGTTGATGCCGATGATTCGGCACCCCTTCTCGATAGCGACCTCCATCTCCCAGCGTACATACTTGTGCTTGCTGCGAGTGTCCTGCCCGATCAAACTCACAAACGTACCAGCCAAGTCGATCCGCTCGCGGCACTTGCGTTTGATGTAAGTCTCGCTCTCCGAATTGATCTCCTGATCAAGCTGACAATTAGTAAAATTGAAGTCTATGTGCTCGTTTTCCTTCCAGGCAAGCATCAAGCGGTAATAACGGATGTCTGTGCTACTGAAGCCGACAAAGGTCCTAGGAAGTCCCATTCCCCGCCCTCCAAAATTGTTAACTCTTTTTAGGTAGGAGCATCTCGGGGGAATTCAAGGCTCAAGATATCCCAAAAACGCGAATGGTCGGTTGCGGGCTCGCCACAAAGGCAGGGCTGGCGTCCACTGCTAAAAGTTGGATGGAATGGTGGCCGATGATGGCGAGAGGCAGACCAACAGCACTTCCCAAATCCGACTTGCCTTCTGTAACACGGCTATGGGCTACTGTTGCCCCACAAAACGTTGACGAACTGGTCCGAGCTTGTATAGGGGCGTAATCTGGAGAGCCTCGTGCAGGTTGGCGTTGGAGATACTTCTGCAGGAGGCCCTCTATGTCACTGCCGCCGATGGATTTGGTGCCCATCCACGCGGAAACGGCGCGGATGGGACGCGCCGCGTCTCCTGCTAACGGGCAGAGAACTGGCCCGGCCCAGATGCAAATGCTTTGAACCCGCGGTAGCCGCCGCGCTTCGTGACGTATGTCTCTATGGCATTGTTGGTGTTTCGCAGTTTTTCGACCACGGGGTACAGACCGAGATACTCTTGGCCTTCGAACGAAGCTCCATCCCACGCAACCAGCGGAAGGATTGCCACTTGGCCTGGTTTCGCTCCGTCAAACCAGCCGAGTTCCCATGGCATCCACTTCGATTCTGGCGAGTTCTTTGTTGCGGCAAAAACCAGAGATTTAGATTGACCCATCCGCTTGCGCAGTAGATCGGCAGTCTCAGCGGTGACTTTGCTTCGGTCTAGGTGAGCATCAACCACCCAGTCGAGATAAACAGTCCTCCCCTCATCTTCGATCAACTGCTTAACGCCCAGCATCAACTCCTTGTCTTCATAGGAATGGGACAGAAAAACGTCAAATGATGTCATGGAAGAGGAGATCTGAGCCTCCTCCCGAAGCAATTGATCGGCGCTTTTGCGAGTCATTGTGCGCGTTGCACGTCGCGTGAAGGCGCGTTGCGCCTCGTCGACTGTGAAGTAGGCCATGATTCTTGCTCCTCGTTGGGCTTCCGCGTTTGTGCGTCTTATACTTAGACTGCTTCTGCCAGCCGAATGGCCGCAGCCTTGTTCATCTCGTAAGTATCAATTTCCCATCCAGCTGGGCCTTCTGCGCGAAAAGCCTCTTCGTACCTGAGTCCTCGATCTGGCTGCCCTAAGGCGAAAGAACAGTTAGCAAGTGTTGCAAAGACCCATTTGCGGTCGCTACGCTCGCTGAACTGGGCTGCGTTTACGACTTCCGTCAGCAGTTTCACCACTGAGTGGCGAACCTTGGCCGCGGAGATTCGCTCGAAGGACGCTTCGTTTGGGTCTTCTTGAATTTCAGCTCTGTAATCATGGCAAAGAGCTAGGTTTTCGCCGTTGTAATAGTCGCGGCGGATTGTGAAGCCGCGGCCGTAAAACTCGATCGCTAAATCCAGTTCAGCAGGATCATTGGTAGCTAAATACAAGTTCTTGTGAATCGCGCCCGCTATGCCGAGTGTCTCGGGGTCAGTCGACTCCGCTGGATTCAAAGTTTCAATCAGCGCTTGCGCTCTAAGCAACGCCTTAATCTTCGTTGGGGTTTTGCTTTTGTAGGCAGCTAATGCAAGTTGCTGCACCACATACGGTTCATCGGGGCGGCGCGCGTAAGCTGCCGCGAAGGCTCGTTCCGCGTCTTCGAAGCGGTCCTCCTTCATAGCCAGCTTACCATTTGTCACGAATGCAGAGAGATCCTCTCCCGCAGTCTTAGCTTCCTCAACAAATTCCTCAAACTCCGTTTCTGACATTTGCGGCTGCCGCAGCTTCGGCAAAAAAGTGTAAACAGGGCTATCACTCTTCTGCTCGGTCATGACGGCCTTTACCATGACCGTCAGTTCGTTGATGGCTCGACGCGCCTCCTTAGCACCGATGTCCTCCCCCATATGCTTATACCTGAAGGTACACACATGGTTCAGGTCGAAATGCAACTGGCCTGCGGCCTCTTTCATCACAATAGTCGAGTACGGCCGTAGTGCGTGCCTCACACCCAGTTCATAGGCTGCGTTAATATTGTCGGTGGATAAATCTGCGATCACTAGATCCGCGCGGAACAGCATCTCGTACATCGGCGCATCGATAACGCCTGATTCCAGAATTTTATCAGCGCGCACACACTCTAACCCAGCCGCTGTAACCGCTGGATCTATGATTTCCTCAAAGGTCGCGTTCAGATCTAGGGTGCGGCCCGTAACAAAGTCAGTCTTTTTCCCGAAGCCCATCACAACAAAGCACAATTTTTTCACTATTCTCCTCCGGATTATCCGTACTTTTATCTGCAAACTTCTCTGATGGCGGCGGTTAAGGAGTGCGTATTCCAGTTCACGACTCTGTCGGAAACCCTAATCACCTCAGCCGGGGTCACTTGCGCGCCACGGCGGCGAACGCCGATAACGGGCTTTCCATAGCCCGTCGCGATGTCTATTTCGATCTGGATCCATTCGCGGTGGTACACATACATACCCGCGACAAGGATGAAGCAGGAGCATTGCCGGATCTGCTCCCTCAGCAACCCGGTGAGCTTGCGCTTACCAATCGTCGTTTCAGGGTCGACCAGAGGATCGTGCTGCGGCACCGAGTAATTTCGCCAGGAGAACCTTTCCTCTGAGTTCAGTAGGCGCACGATCCCATCATAACGCTCGCCATATTTCCAAGCATGGCTGATGAACAGGTCATAGGCTCGCGCAAGCATGGAATCCACGTAGCTAAATGTGTAGCAATCAAACCGACAGCAGGGCAGTGCCGCGCTCCCAAAGTCGGAAGCGCCCCTACAAACCGCCTATCAGCATACATCCCTCGGATGGGTAGTCAACTCTAGTTGTAAGAGAGTCGGAGTGGTCCATTCAGTGGGGGGGTGGCATTCGGTATCCTGCACGGAAAATTTCAGAAATTTTGCAAATGATAGTTGTTCCTGGCGGCGTATAGGACTCTGGCCTGTTCCGGTCGATCTACGCCGCCCTGATGCCGTCCTGATAGAATGTAATTGAGACCTCCTTCAATTTCCGAGTAAGGTCGTGCGACGATGGACGAGCGGATTCAGTGCGGGTCAGCCTCAGTTAGAAACCTGTCGGTGGTTACCCAAATCCCTACTGCCTCCTTTCACCGCGCTTCGATTGGCTCGGCGGCTGCCGCCCGTTCCGGGAGAGTGAGGCCGCCTGCTTTGCGCCGATAGTGTTGAAAAGCCCCTGGCGAGTGCTTCGCAGCGGTTTTCAAGAAATGATGTATTATATCGTCGGGACTTCAAAACGACACCACCGCGCGATGAGGCTAAGGCAGGACGGGAAATTTCTCGCTCCGTCAGGCACAGGAGTTTTTCAACACTATCCGCCACTTGCGAACATCCACACTCGAACGATATCCAGTGCCAGATTACGGTCATTAGTGCACTGACACAGACGTAAGTTTCACAACGGGCCGCCGAGGTGCGATTCTGTCGGCATGGCCCAGACCGTCAGCGTCATCGTAGGACCGGAGGATCGCGCGCGCTTGGCCGCGATCCTTGCCGACCGCAACCGCCCGCAGAAGCATGTTCAGCGGGTCAACATCATCCTGCTCTCGGCCGAGCGGCTGCCCGTTCTGGAGGTGGCGCGCCTGACCGGTGTCAGCCGCCCGGCGGTCTGGCGCTGGCAGGAGCGCTACGCGGAACAGGGGGTGGATGGGCTGCTGCGCGACAAGACGCGCAAGCCCGGCCGGGCACCCTGCCGACCACGACGGTGGCCAAGGTGCTGGCGCTGACCTGTTCGGAACCACCGGGCGCCGTCACCCACTGGATGGGCCGGGCGATGGCCAAGACGGTCGGCAATCAGCCTGCGCGCCGTGCAGCGCATCTGGGAGGCCAATCGCCTCCAGCCGCATCGGCTGCGCACCTTCAAGCGCTCCAGCGATCCCGCGTTCGCGACCAAGGTCGAGGACATTGTCGGGCTCTACATGGATCCGCCGTGCCATGCAGTGGTGCTGTCCATCGACGAGAAGAGCCAAATCCAGGCGCTCGACCGCACCCAACCCGGCTTGCCGCTGCAGCCGGGCAAGTGCGGGACGATGACGAACGACTACAAGCGCAACGGCACCACTACCCCGTTCGCCGCACTGAACACGCTGGACGGCACCGTGGTCGGGCGCTGCCTGCCCAAACACACCCACAAGGAGTTCATCAAGTTCCTGAACGCCATGGAGCGCGCCGTCCCGGCGGGCAAGGTCAGTCTTGCCCTCGACGCTGAACGCCACTGACTTGGGTTGGCCGACCGGATCGGAGATCAGACCGGGGCCACAGCCGAGGGAAGGGAGGTCGCTTTGCGCTAGCGCTTGAGATTGGAGATTGTATCATGTATCATCTGATACATGTCTAGATGCACAGCACCAGTACGAGGACATCGCACAGCGAGTGGCCGAGCGGAATGTCCTGAATGCAGTGGCGGATACAGAAGCTACAGCAGCTATGGGTCGCCTTCGTACCCATCATATTCCCTTTTGGGGGGCAGTGCGGGCTTCCGGAGTAGCATCGGCGGGTCCAGCAGCAGCGGAAGGCCGCGCTGGTCGCGAGCAGGTTCGTCCGTAGTGTACACGCCTGCCGAGGTGCGGGCGCTCACGCCGATCCGCGAAAGCGTCGAGAGGCGAGCGTCAGGGCCTGACCTTCGGGACGTCTTTCTCTGTCACGCGTGGGATGACCGGAGAGGGGCTGCCAAGGAGCTGCACGATCTGCTTGAGTCGCGCGGTGTCTCGGTCTGGTTCAGCGAGAAGGATGTCCTTCTCGGCACGTCGTTGCTCCGCGAAATCGACAAGGGACTGGCAAAGTCGCGAGTCGGAATTGTGCTGGTGACCCCTGCGCTGCTGCGACGCGTCCAAGCAGAGGGTATCGCCGACAAAGAGCTTTCGGCACTCCTGGCGCGTGACCTGTTAGTTCCCATCGTGCATAACACGACGTATGAAGCGCTCCGTGAAGTCAGCCCCCTACTCGGCTCGCGAAGCGGCCTGAGCACTGCAGAAGAGCCGATGGCAGACGTCGCGGCTAAGATCGCCGAACTGGTCACCCCCTAGCTCAATTGCCGGGGTTGCTGGCACGGCGGTATTCGCTGGGCTGCCGCGCCAGTGTATTTCCACTCACCCATAGCTACGACCGCTGCTACCAGTTCGCCCCCTTTCACAACTTGGGTTCGGCCGCCCCGGAACTTCCCAGCAGCGCCAGCGTCGCCTTGTCCATTCGGCCATCGCCGTAGCGCGCGAGCGCCTCCTGGTAGAGGGTCGCGGCCTCTTCTGCGGCAAAGGCGAACAGGGTCATGGAGGAGTGGAACTTCATGTCGTCCGGAGAGCCGAAGATTTCATGAAGCGTTCGCCCCTGGATAGCCAGCACGGCGCGCGTCGCTTTTTCAAGTCGTGGGCCGAGCGTCGGATGTGCCAAATAGGCGCGCGCCTCGCTGAGGGAAGCGATGCCATAGAATTCGGCTGTGGCCGAGCGGCCAAGGCCGCGCAGTTGCGGGAAAATGAACCACATCCAATGGCTCCGCTTGCGCCCGTCTTGTAATTCCTCAAGCACAGTCGCGAAGACTGGCTCCTGTGCGTTCATGAACCGCTGGAGATCGAAGGGGTCATCCATCTGCATTCCACAGCTCCTGATCGAGGCGCTTGGTCGCGAGTTCGCAGTGCATCGTCCTTTTACGAGAACGGAGCAATCGCGGCTGACGCCCACCTTTCAAGCCCTGCCCATACGAGTGCGGTGTTCTCGCAGAGCACGGTACATGGTCGTACGCTCCACCCCGAACTGTTCGGCAATCTGCCGGGCCGTCTGACCACCATGGCGATTCCTGAGCAGGGTCTCGATCATCGCGCACTGCTTGTCGGTCAACTTTCGAGGTCGGCCGAGGTGAACGCCGCGGCTCCTCGCCGCCTCCATCCCAGCAATGGTTCGCTCCGAGATCATCGTGGCTTCAATTTCAGCAACGGCAGCGAGTATCGCGAAGACCAGAGCCCCCGCCGGGCCGCCGGTGTCGATGCCCTGCGTCAAGCTGCGTAGACCGACGTCCTTGCGTTTGAGCTGGTCCGCGATCTTCAGCAACTCCAAGGTCGAACGGGCCAAGCGATCGAACTTCCACACCACCAGCACGTTGCCAGGCTGCACCGCCTTCAGCGCGCCGGCCAAGCCAGGCCGCGCGACCGTCAGGCCGGACGCGGTGTCGGTCCAGATATCCTCGGGTTCTACCCCCACCTTGGTCAGGGCATCGATCTGCAGGTCCAACCGCTGATTATCGGTAGACACTCGGGCATACCCGATCAGGCGTGACGTGGTACGTGTGGCAGCGGCCTTTCCCATGCCCTTTCACCACTGAGTTTTGCCACGACTTTTGCAACACGACTCCGGGCGCGGGGGTTCCGAGTCGCCGGTGTGGCAAAAGGCGCCCATTTCACCACGCCACAAACCGGCCTTTCTGCCGTGGCGGCAGCACCGTCCAATCGACGGCGCCGGCGTCACGTCTCCGCGGCATTCTCCTGCAGCCAACGCTCAATCGCCGCGACCACATGGGCGCGTTCCTCCTCGTTGAGGGCCTGTCCGCGGCGAATGCCGTGCCACTTCTCCAAGCAGCTCCGGCAGCATGTTGCGGTAGCGTGCTGCGCAGTGAACACTGGATGCCCGCGGAACGGCGTTTGTTTGCCGTCGTTGACGGGTTCCGCTGGCGCAAGCCGCTTGCCGATGAAGTCCCGTGCGTGAGCCAGCACCGTCGTAAACCCCTTGTCCCTCAGGTAGGCCTGATCGCGGGGCTCCAGCTGGAAGCGTTGCCGGAAGGACGAACGGATCAGCCCCGAGAACACCTGATCCAGATCCCTGATCGTGCCCATCTCCGCTCCGTGGGACTGCCATCCCATCCCTTCACAACCCGCCGGTCTGAAACTCAGTCCGCACGCGTCAACCCCATCTGCCAGAAATCCGCTTCCAGGCGGCAGGCCTGCCGGAAGGTCGTCAGCAGCTGCGGGAACCGCTGCTCGGTCATGCCGCGTGCGGCCAAGCGGTCCAACGTGGCGCGCGCGCCGGCCGCCACCTCCTGGTAGGCGTCGCCCGAGTACTCGGCGATCCAGGAACGATAAGGATTGCCGGCCGCTAAACCCGATGGGCTGGCGGCCAAGCGCGTGCCGATCTCGGCGTAGCCCACGACGCAGGGAGCAAGGGCAACGTGCAGATCGAGCAGGTCACCGCGCAGCCCCGTCTCGAGCACATACCGCGTGTAGGCCAGCGTCGCCTTGGCCTCTGGCGCCCATTCCAGCTCCGCGGCGGACAGGCCCCAACCGGCACAGAGCCGAACGTGCAGGTCCATCTCCACGTCAAGAATGGCCTTCAGCCCGCCGAAGGCGGCGTGCATGTCGTCGAGCGACTGGCCCTTGTAGACGGCCAGGGCATAGGCGCGGGCAAAGTGGATGAGGAACAGGTAGTCCTGCACCAGGTAGTGGCGAAAGGAGGCCACCGGCAGCGTCCCCCGTCCCATCTGCTGGACGAACGTGTGGTCGACGTAAGCCGCCCAATCGTCGGCGGCCTCCGTGGCCAAACGGTCGAACAGGTCCACGGCGCTGCTCACCGTCATCGATCGGGTCCTTCAGGTTCTGATGTGTGGACTTGGCAATGCCGCCAGTGGCGCATTGTGGAGCACCACGTCAGCAGGGGCAACGAAACGCGCTACTCCCGGATCTCCTGCTCGTCTTGATCGAGCGCACGGATCCGCCGTTTTCGATTGCTCTGAAGGCGGGGCGCGGCCCGGACGCCAGCCGGACTGGCCACCCGGTTCCAAGTGTCCCGAACAGCCGCAAAGCGCGGCGCCGCGGCGGCCAACGCCGCCTCCAAGGCACCGTAACGCCACAGCCGATCGTCGGCCTGCCGCACCGCCAGGGGGTTGGGAGCCATGATCCCATCGCGGTCCAATCGGAGCAGCCGCTGCACCGCCTCGGCTTCGCGGCCGGCGCCGAGCTCGTCGGCGAGCACCGCCAGGGCCAATGCCGGGGACAGGCTTCGCCCGTGTTCACAGTGGATGGCCAGCGTGGCGTCGGGCTGGCCGGCGCGGATCGCCCGCGCGAAATCGATCACGGCGGCGATCTGCTCGTCCGTTGGCCCGCGTTGCGCCCCCAGCCGCGGCACGCCGATGTCGTCGGAGCGCAGGACCAGCATGGCGTCCACGTCGCCCAGGACAGCCTGCGCCATCGCGGTGTCGAGGGTTTCGAACGATCCGCGATCGGCATGCATCCGCACCGAGATCACGGCATCGGCGCCTTCCGCGGCCCCGTCCTCGATTTCGGCACGCGACCACACGAACACCTTCATCGCCATATTCCGCTCCACTCCGCACGCGCCCGCGGTTCCCATTCTCCAGCTGTCGGCCGACCCCTTCCAGAACCTGGAGGAGGCAGCGCACCAGGAAAGCGACGATACGGCACTTGCCGGATGTTCTCAATACGTTCTCACTTCTGCCCATCACCGCTGGAATTTGCCTTGGATCCCCTCTCACCGGCAACGCGTTCGCGTCCCATATGACCTGGACAGGATTGCCCGCCGCCGGCGTGCATTCGGAACACAGGACGGGAGGCGGCCATGCCGGAACACCGCAGCGTCAGCCGCCGCACCCTGATGGCGGGCGTGGCCACGCTGAGCACCACAGCCCTGCTCTCCAGACCGGCCCGCGCCACGACCCTCGTCCCGACGCCCGGCCAGACGGAAGGCCCGTTCTACCCGACCAGCCTGCCCGCGGACATCGACCACGACCTCGTCCGGGTTCACGGGGCCGCCACCCAGGCACTGGGCACCGTCGCCCACATCGGAGGACGGATCCTCGACCGCGCCGGGCGGCCGGTCTCCGGCGCAGTGGTCGAAATCTGGCAGTGCGACGCCCAGGGGATCTACTGGCATCCGCGGGCACCCGGTCACGACCGGTTCGACGGGAACTTCCAGGGCTACGGGCGGGCGGCGGTGGCCCTGGACGGAGTCTATCGGTTCCGGACGATCAAGCCGGTGCCCTACCCCGGCCGCACGCCGCACATCCATTACGCGGTGATCGTGCCCGGCACCGGGCGGTTCGTGACGCAGATGTACGTCGCGGGAGAACCGCTGAACGCCCGCGACGGCCTGCTGAACGCCATCCGCGACCCGCAGGCGCGCCGCAGCGTGAT
>NZ_JBFUHT010000082.1:0-11249 GCF_056402275.1 Azospirillum sp. P4_B5 | reverse complement strand
TCATGTAGGCGCGCGCCAGCCATTCCATCATCGGCAGCAGGCGGGCGACCACCGTGTCGTGGTCGAGCACGTCGCCGGTGATCGGCGCGAAGGCCGGGCCGACCTGCTCGCCCGACACCTCGTCGCGGCCGCCGTTGATGGCGTAAAGCAACGTCTTGGCGAGGTTGGCGCGGGCGCCGAAGAACTGCATCTGCTTGCCGATGCGCATGGCCGAGACGCAGCAGGCGATGCCGTAGTCGTCGCCCCAGTAGGGCCGCATCAGGTCGTCGTTCTCGTACTGCACCGAGCAGGTCTTGATGGAGGTCTCGGCGCAGAACTTCTTGAAGCCCTCCGGCAGGCTCTCCGACCACAGCACGGTCAGGTTCGGCTCCGGAGCGGGGCCGAGGTTGTTCAAGGTCTGGAGCATGCGGAAGCTGTTCTTCGTCACCAGCGTGCGCCCGTCGAGCGCCATGCCGCCGATGCACTCCGTCACCCAGGTCGGGTCGCCGGAGAAGAGCTGGTCGTATTCCGGCGTGCGCAGGAAGCGGACGATGCGCAGCTTGGTCACGAACTGGTCGATCAACTCCTGCGCCTCCTCCTCGGTCAGCAGGCCGTCGCGCAGGTCGCGCTCGACGTAGACGTCAAGGAAGCTCGACACCCGGCCAAGCGACATGGCCGCCCCGTTGGCCTCCTTCACCGCCGCCAGATAGGCCAGATAGGTCCACTGCACCGCCTCGCGGGCGTTGGCCGCCGGGCGCGACACGTCGAAGCCGTAGGACGCCGCCATAGCGACGAGTTCCTTCAGGGCCTTGATCTGCTCGGTGATCTCCTCGCGCAGGCGCAGCGTGTGCTCGTCGATGCGGTCGACTTCCAGGCTCTTGTACTGGGCCTTCTTGTCCTCGATCAGGAAGGTCGCGCCGTAGAGCGCCAGCCGGCGGTAATCGCCGATGATGCGCCCGCGGCCGTAGGCGTCCGGCAGGCCGGTAATGACACCCGACTTGCGGCAGCGCAGCATCTCGTCGGTGTAGACGTCGAAGACGCCGTCGTTGTGCGACTTGCGCAGGCCGGGGAAGACCTCCTCCAGCTTGGGCGAGGGTGTGAAGCCGTAGGCCTCCAGCCCGTTCTTGACCATCCGCCAGCCGCCGAAGGGCATGATCGCGCGCTTCAGCGGCTTGTCCGTCTGCAGACCGACGACGAGTTCAAGCTCCCGGTCGATGTAGCCCGGCGCGTGGGCGGTGATCGAGCCGAAGACCTCCGTGTCGGCGTCGAGCACGCCGCCCTTGGCCGCGCGCTCCTCCTTCAGCAGGCCGGTGACTTTGTCCCACAGCGCTCGGGTCCGCTCGGTCGGGCCGGTCAGGAAGCATGAATCCCCGGCGTAGGGGTGGACGTTGCGGACGATGAAGTCGCGGACGTTGACCTCTTGCTGCCAGACGCCCGGAACGAAGCGGCGCCAGGGGCGCTCGGCTTGCTGTTCCGGGGTCTCGACGAATCCGTCTCTCAGCAGGGTGTCCATGATGTCTCCTCACGAAAAGGCGTCTGGGCGGCACGCGCCGCGTCGCTGATCGACCCTGGAGGCCCCCCAGTGGAGGGGTCGGAAGACCGCCGGACCCCGGTCAGGGCGGGAGCGGCGGTATGGCAACGGGCTGTGAAGCCGGCAGGGCCAAAAGTCATTCTGTAGTTTTGCTACATAGACCGGAACCACGAGGCGCGCAAGGCAAAAGCGGTTGATTTTCCACGTTCTTTGATGAAGTTACTGTGACGGAACGCCGCATCGTCGGCGGTCCCGGTATGTGGGACAGCGCGACCGATAGCACCCTTCTATCGGGTCATGTAGTTTTGCTATCCATGCTACGGTGGCAGACGGACGGAACAGAGGAACAGGCCGATGCTGGCGAGGATCATGGCGGTGCGCGACGGGCTTCGTCCTTCGGAACGGAAGCTGGCGGACTGCGTGCTGGCCCAGCCGGGCGAGGTCATCACCCTGTCGATGGCCGATATGGCCGGGCGCGCCGGAGTCAGCGAACCGACCATCGCCCGCTTCTGCTCCGCGCTGGGTTGCAGCGGCTTCCGCGAGTTCAAGATCAAGCTGGCCCAGGACATCGCCGCCGGCATGCCCTTCATCGACCAGGAGGTCAGCCCGGACGACCGGGCGGCGGGAATCGCCGGGAAGGTGTTCGACCGCACCCTGGCGACCTTGATGCAGGTGCGCAACAACCTGTCGGCGGAATCGGTGGACCGCGCCGCCGACCTGCTGGCCGGAGCGCGGCGGATCGAGTTCTACGGCTCCGGAAATTCCGGCACGGTGGCGCAGGACATCCAGCGCCGCTTCTTCCGGCTGGGCATCCCCACGGTCGCCTACAGCGACGCCCACGTCTATTTCGTGTCGGCCCTGTCGCTCGCCCCCGGGGACGCGGTGGTCGCCGTTTCCAGCTCCGGCGGCACCCGCGACATGCTGGAGGCCGTGCAGAACGCGCTGTCCGCCGGGGCCGCGGTCGTCGCCATCACCCGCTCCGGTTCGCCGCTGGCGCAGCTCGCCACGGTCAGCCTGCTCGCCGACGTCACGGAAGACTTCGACATCCACTCGCCCATGACGTCGCGCATCAGCCATCTGGTCCTCGGCGACATACTGTCGATTGCCGTGGCGCTGCGCAAAGGCGACGCCCTGCGGGAGCGGCTGGAGCGCCACAAGCAAGCGCTCAGCCGCCACCCCCGGGAACAATAAATACTAGTATATCAGTCTGAGGGCAAGCCGCTTCGGGCGGACGCGCACGGCGTGCGCCGTTTCGCCGCGGATCGATGGTTTTCGGAACAGCCTAACGGGGACGGGAGAACAGGCGCGGGTCCCACCGCACCGGCTGCTCCGCGGAAGCGGTGATGCGTGCGGCGTCGGGATGGCGCTGGTTTATGATGATGTTGCGGTCGATCGCCGTGACGGCGGACGGCACCAGAAGAACCGCGGAACGACCCTCGTCGAACCACCGGTCGCCGTAGGCGCTCGCCGCCGCATAGCCGGGCTCGTTCCAGCCGGGCACATGGGCTGGATCAACGGTTTCGATGACATCGTCCGGAATGGCAATCGAAACGAAACGGTCATTGACCGGAGCGCGGCCGATGGCCGTGTAGACCAGCCGCTCCAGCATGCAGATGGCGAAGGACCCGCCGCCATAGATCACCCGGCGCCCGCGCGAGTTCCAACGCCCACCGTGCAGTTCGGCGCCGGTTCCATCGAACACCGGATGGTTGGCACCGGCAATCCGGAAGGCGATCACACGGGAAGCCCATATTCGATGGCCGCGAGGATCTGTTCGACCTGCCGCGCCCCAAGGTCCGTCACCGCCGCCTCCACCGGCGTGCGACCGCCCAGCATCGGGTGCGTCGCCGCCAGGAAATCCTGGGCGTCTTCCTCCACGCCCCAAACACTCAGCGCGTGGGCGGTGATGCGGGCCAAGCGCTCCGTCCGCTCGCTTTCATCCCGGCTCAGCCGATCCCGGCGCCGCTTGTAGGTGGCCTCCGGCACGATGCCGTACATGATGGCGCGGCGATGCCGGGGATCGCGGGTGACCCGCTTGACGACGGTGCCGAGCGTCGACTTGGGCAGTCCCTCGTCAACGGCATCGCTGAGATCGGCCAGCGAATGGACCGGGCGCCCGATCAGCCGCTCTCCCCCCAGAACCTCGGCCACCATTTCCGCGCGGATCATGGCCCCTCCATACGGTATCATATGGCAAAAATATGAGGCCGGATGATCCTTTCGGCAAGGACAAAGCACAGCCCGCGAAACCCGGCCAACAAGCAAGGCCGACAAGCAGGGCCAGCAAAAAGCCCGGCCCCGTTTCCGGGGCCGGGCCTTCCGCTTCCAGCCGCAGCCGAACCGTCAGTCGCCGGCGGGCACCGGCTCGGCACCCTGCGGGGGATGGGCGCCGGCACGCTTGCTGCCGAACAGACGGTAGACCGCGACGAAGAAGACCGGGACGAAGAGGATCGCCAGCACGGTGGCGGAGATCATGCCGCCCATCACGCCGACGCCGATGGCGTTCTGGCTTTCCGAGCCGGCGCCGCTGCTGGTCGCCAGCGGCAGCACGCCCAGCACGAAGGCCAGCGAGGTCATGATGATCGGACGCAGACGCTGGCGGCACGCCTCGATGGCGGCGTCCTTCAGCTCCATGCCCTCGTCGTAGAGCGCCTTGGCGAACTCCACGATCAGGATGGCGTTCTTCGCCGACAGGCCGATGGTCGTCAGCAGGCCCACCTGGAAGTAGACGTCGCTCGGCAGACCGCGCAGCGTGGCGGCGAGCACGGCGCCGATAACGCCCAGCGGCACCACCAGGATGACCGACACCGGCACCGACCAGCTCTCGTAGAGCGCGGCCAGGCAGAGGAAGACGATCAGCATGGACAGGGCATAGAGCGCCGGCGCCTGCGACCCGCTCAACCGCTCCTCGTAGGACAGGCCGGTCCATTCATAGCCAACGCCCGGCGGCAGCTTGGCCATCATCGCCTCCATCTCCTGCATCGCCTCGCCGGAGCTGACGCCCGGCGCCGCGGAGCCCTGGATGTTGAGCGACGACATGCCGTTGTACCGCTCCAGCTTCGGCGAACCGTAGGTCCATTGCGCCGTGGTGAAGGCGGAGAAGGGGACCATCTGCCCCATGGCGTTGCGCACGTACCAGCGGTCGACGTCGCTCGGCTGCATGCGGTAGGGGGCATCGGCCTGGAGATAGACGCGCTTCACACGCCCC
This sequence comes from Azospirillum sp. P4_B5, assembly GCF_056402275.1. Classification (NCBI taxonomy): domain Bacteria; kingdom Pseudomonadati; phylum Pseudomonadota; class Alphaproteobacteria; order Rhodospirillales; family Azospirillaceae; genus Azospirillum; species Azospirillum sp. P4_B5. Next base: position 6,531 of record NZ_JBFUHT010000082.1, on the reverse strand, counting down.
CGGTCGATGAAGTCGTTGACGTAGGAGGAGCCCCAGGCCGCCGTCAGGGTCGTGTTGACGTCGGTCAGCGACAGGCCGAGCGCGCTGGCCTTCTCGCGGTCCACCGTCAGCTTGAACTGCGGCGTGTCCTCCAGACCGTTCGGGCGGACGCCGACCAGCTTGGCGTTCTGCGCCGCGAGGCCCAGCAGCTGGTTGCGCGCCTGCATCAGCCGGTCGTGCCCGACGCCACCGCGGTCCACAAGCTGGAGGTCGAAGCCGGTGGCGTTGCCGAGACCCGGAACCGAGGGCGGCATGAAGGCGAAGACCACCGCGTCCTTGGCCTTCGACAGGGCACCCATGGCGCGGCCGGCGATGGCCGTCGGCTTGCGGTCGGCGGACTCGCGCTCGCTCCAGTCGCGCAGCCGGACGAAGGCCATGCCGGCGTTCTGGCCGCGGCCCGCGAAGTTGAAGCCGGCGATGGTGAACAGGCCCTCGACGCTGTCCTTCTCGCTCTCCAGGAAATAGGTCTCGACCTGCTTGGTGGTCTCCATCGTGCGCTCGATGCTGGCGTTCGGCGGGGCCGACCACAGCACGAACATGGTTCCGCGGTCCTCCTGCGGGAGGAAGGAGGAGGGCATCTGGAGGAACAGATAGGCCAGACCGCCGACGATCAGCGCGTAGGCGAGGCCGTAGCGCCCGAGCCGCGACACCGCCCCGCGCACGCCGCGCAGATAGACGCGGCTGCTCGCGTCGAAGCCGCGGTTGAACAGCCCGAAGAAGCCGCGCTTGGCGTGGCCGTGGCCCTTCGCCACCGGCTTCAGGATGGTGGCGCAGAGCGCCGGGGTCAGCACCAGGGCCACCAGCACCGACAGCGCCATCGCCGACACGATGGTCAGCGAGAACTGGCGGTAGATGGCGCCGGCGGAGCCGCCGAAGAAGGCCATGGGGACGAACACGGCGGACAGCACCAGCGCGATGCCGATCAGCGCGCCGGTGATCTGGCCCATCGACTTGCGGGTCGCCTCGCGCGGCGGCAGCCCGTCCTCGCTCATCACGCGCTCGACGTTCTCCACCACCACGATGGCGTCGTCGACCAGCAGGCCGATGGCCAGCACCATGCCGAACATGGTCAGCGTGTTGATCGAGAAGCCGAACAGCGACAACACGCCGAAGGTGCCGAGAAGCACCACGGGGACCGCGATGGTCGGGATCAGCGTCGCCCGGAAGTTCTGCAGGAACAGGTACATCACGGCGAAGACGAGGATGATCGCCTCGATCAGCGTCTTGACGACCTCGTGGATCGACAGCTCGACGAAGGGCGTCGTGTCGTAGGGGTAGATGACCTCCAGCCCTTCCGGGAAGAAGGCCGACAACTCGGTGATGCGCGCCTTCACCGCCGCGGCGGTGTCCAGCGCGTTGGCCCCGGTGGCCAGCTTGACGCCCAGGCCCGCCGCCGGCTTGCCGTTGTAGCGGGCGGTGATCTCGTAGGTTTCCTGCCCGATCTCGATCCGCGCGACGTCGCGCAGCCGCACTTGGCCGCCGTCGGGGTTGACGCGCAGCAGGATGGCGCCGAACTCCTCCGGCGACTGCATGCGCGACTGCGCCATGATGGTGGCGTTGATGCGCTGGCCGGGCACCGCCGGGGCGCCGCCGAGCTGGCCCGCCGACACCTGCGCGTTCTCCGCCTTGATGGCGTTGGTGACGTCGATGGTGGTCAGCTGGTGGCTGTTCAGCGCGTCGGGGTCCAGCCAGATCCGCATGGCGTGCTGCGGGCCGAACACGGTGATGTCGCCCACGCCCTCGACGCGGCTGATCGTGTCCTGGAGGTTGGAGGCCACATAGTCGGCGATGTCGCCCTGGGTCAGCCGTCCGTCGCTGGACACGAAACCGGCGACCATCAGGAAGTCGTTGCCGGCCTTCGACACCTGGAGGCCGCGCTGCTGCACCTCCTGCGGCAGGAGCGGCACGGCGAGCTGGAGCTTGTTCTGCACCTGGACCTGGGCGATGTCCGGGTTGGCCTCCGGCTCGAAGGTCAGGGTGATGGTGACGTTGCCCGACGAATCGCTGTTCGAGGACATGTAGCGGAAGTGGTCGAGCCCGGTCATCTTCTGCTCGATGACCTGGGTGACCGTGTCCTCCAGCGTCTTCGCGGACGCGCCGGGATAGCTGGCGGTGACGGACACCGTCGGCGGGGCGATCTTCGGGTATTGCTCGACGGGCAGGCCCAGGATCGCCAGACCGCCCGCCAGCATGATGACGATGGCGATGACCCAGGCGAAGACGGGCCGGTCGATGAAGTATTTCGACATGGATCGGTCCTCGGTCTCAGCGCGCCTGCGGTCCGGGCAGGGCCGCGACAGCGGCCTGCGCCGGGACCGGCTTGACTTCGGCCCCCGGCTTCACCTTCTGAAGCCCCTCGACCACGATGCGCTCGCCCGCCTTCAGACCGTCGGAGACCAGCCAGGCGTTGTTGATCGCCCGCTCGGTCTTGATGGTGCGCGGGTTGACCTTGTTGTCGTCGCCGACGACCCAGACGCGCGCCGAGCCGTCCGGACCGCGCTGGACCGCCTCCTGCGGCACGGCCAGTGCGTTCTCGGCCACCCCCTGCTCGACGCGGGCGCGCACGAACAGGCCGGGCAGCAGCTCCTGGTTCGGGTTCGGGAACACCGCGCGGAGCTGGACGGAGCTGGTCCCCGGATCGACCGACACGTCGGAGAACTGAAGCTCGCCGCGCTGGGGATAGGGGGCCTCCGCCGCGTGCAGGAACAGCGAGACGGGAATCTTGCCGGGCTCGGCCGCGCGGATGCGCCCGCTCGCCATGTCCTGGCGGAGCTGCATGAGCTGCGAGGCGGTCTGTGTCACGTCCACATAGATCGGGTCGAGCTGCTGGACGGTGGCGAGCGCCGTCGCCTGATTGGCGGTGACCAGCGCGCCTTCCGTCACGGCGGACTTGCCGATGCGGCCCGAGATGGGGGCGAAGACCCTGGTGTAGTCCAGGTTGATGCGCGCCAGATTGTAGGCGGCCTTGGCGGCGGCGACCTGCGCCTCGTTCTGCTTCAGCGCGGCCATGGCGTCGTCGTAATCCTGCTTGCTGACGACGCTGTTCTTGACGAGGTCGTTGTAGCGGCCGGCCTTGTTGCGGGCGGCCTGCAGGTTGGCCTCCGCCTTCTGGATGTCCGCCTGGGCGACGGCGAGGTTGGCCTCGTAGGTGGCCGGGTCGATCTGGTAGAGCTGGTCGCCCGCCTTGACGTCGCTCCCCTCCGTGAAGAAGCGCTTCAGCACGATGCCGCTGACCTGCGGGCGGATCTCCGCCACGCGGTAGGCCGAGGTGCGGCCCGGCAATTCGGTGGTGACGGACAGGCTCTGCGGCTGGATGGTGGCCACCGCCACCTCCGCCGGTCCGGGCGCCGGCTGGCCCCCGGCGGCGTGCTTCTTGTCCTGGCAGGCACCCAGCACCACGGTCAGGGAGGCCGCCACGGCAAGAGACAGAAATGCGTTCCTGTTGAACATCCGTTCCTCGTGAAAACGCCGTGATGCGGCGATGAAATGTCCTAATGAGCCGGGGAGGTTCCACATTCCACCCGGCTTTCGGGGCCGGCGGAAAAGGCCGGTGCGCGCGGACGGTGCGAAATGACCCCTTTATTCGTACTGTCTCATACAGTACACTGTACCGGACGATACATTCAGAACGACCGTTCGCGCAAGGGGGAACCGCAATGCCCGACAAGGGGGCATCCACACCGTTCCAGGGTGGCATCGCCGGAATTGGCACTGGCGGCTTCGACCCACCCGGCTGCGGCCCGCGCGGACAGGCGCGCTGCCGGGCGCTGCTCGACGCCGCGGCGACGCTGTTCGTGGAGAAGGGATTCGCGCTGACCTCGCTGTCCGACATCCTGCGGCAGGCCGGCGGGTCGCGCACCACGCTCTACGAGCATTTCGGCGACAAGGAGGGGCTGTTCCGCGCGGTGATGGAGCGCCACTGCGACCGCGTGCTGGAGGAGATGTCGGCCATGCGCACCGCCGGCCCGGCGGCGCTGGCCGAGGAGCTGGAGGAGAACCTGTTCCGCGTCGGCCTGCACATTGCCGGCACGCTGACCATGCCGGAAACCACCGCCATCCTGCGCATCCTGGTGTCGGAAGGCAGGCGCATTCCCGACATCGCCCGGGCCTTCTTCCAGGTCGGTCCGGAGAAGACCATCGGCTGGCTCGCCGACTGCTTCCGCGACCTGGCGGAGGCCGGGCGCCTGCGCATCGACGATCCGGAGGGGGCCGCCCACGCCTTCATCGGCATGGTGGTCGGCGACCTGCTGACCAAGCGGCTGATCCTTCCGAATGAGCCCATCTCCATGGAGGAGTTGGAGCGCTATGTCCGCCAGTCCGTCCGGTTGTTCCTCGCGGGGGCCCAGGCCTAACCTCACTCCCAAACGTAAGAAAAATCATATCTTGTGTTCAAGTTTCGAGAGATGTGATCCGCATTATACGTTTACTTTTCAGATTAATAAAACAGACATCTATTGTCTGTATTTTTAAGCACCATCCTTCTCAAGATATTCAAAGGAAGATGGTTTAATGAAATCATGAAGATTATTTCATATACGCACGAGCGATCTCTTCAAGATATATGCGCAGATACTAAAATGTAATTTTCCTAACTGATATTCTCAGATTGTATGCAGAAATATCACCGTCAAATGTTCACTTGACATATCTTAGAAAGAATGTGATTTTTAAATTTAGGCTAGATTTTTAACATCTTTACAACAAAGGAGATAATTATGGAAATTAGTGACTTAGCAAAGTACTTTGAGCTCTCAGAAAATGCATTAAATTATCTTGGGAAAGCATTGGCATCAGCGGCAGCTGGGGCGCTTATAGCGCATATAATGCATATAGTAAGAAAAAGGATTCCAGCCCGATTATCGTGGGGATTAAAAGAACACAGAACTTCTGTATTTGTGCTTGCGACTTCAGCAAAAGTAAATACAGGAGAATATATCAGGTATTCTTCAGGTATTGGACAAATTAGAGCCGTAGGCATCCTTGTTCCTGGATTTATTAGGGCGTATAAAACAATAAATTCAAGCAATGTCTTATTGTCGGAAGAACTTCCCGAGATTTATTGTGGGAGAGACTTAATTGTTATCGGAGGGCCAAAAAACAATAAATTAACGGAAGATCTTCTTAAAAAAATGGATAAACTACCATATACTATGGTCAGCAATCAGATCATCAATAGAATTAATAACACAAAAATAAAAGGAGTAATCAAAAATGGATTTGTTACTGAGGATTATGGACTTATCATAAAGACGAGAAACCCTTACAATAGGGAAGCGCGATGCCTGATTATCATGGGCACACACACATATGGGTTAGATGCTGCTGCAACAGCATTCGTAGAAAACCTATCAAAATTATCATATCTCTTTGTTAGCGACTATGTTTGCTTGGTTAAAGCATCCGTCTCTGGTCACTATGTAGGAAAACCAAAAATTTTAGACTTCAGAAAGATCAAAAATGGTGATGATGAAACTTTGAACCTTTTTTCCGCTGAGATGGATGAGGAAGCGTCATGAAAGTTATAGAATCCTTCCTAATGGGACGGATGGGTTATGATTATCTTTGCGAGGATTCAATATTTATCAATGATAATTATGTTGCTGTTATAGATGGAGCTACGCAGAAAAGTGGAGTGAAGATTGACGGCGTAACACCGGGACGCTCAATTTCAGAGACAATTTTATCTTTCCTAAAGACAGCCCCCTCAAAGCTTTCTGGTGAGGATCTTATCCGCGAAGTGGGGGATTACGTTCAGAAGAAATTGCTGATTCCCAATGGAATAAACAAGACAGATGAACATTCGCCCTCGGCTTCTATCGCAGTTGTTACAATAGATACACTGAAGATCACTATTGTTGGAGACGTACAATCAATGATAAACGGGAGTAAAAGCGTAAGAATAAAGAAGTTTGATGAATTCATGGGAGAAGCCCGATCCCTTTATATAAAAATGCTAATCTCCGATGGAAGATTTGAGAATAATGGATTGGATATGGGGCGAGAAACAATAATGCCTTGGCTTGGAATGCAGCATGTTCTACGAAACAATCCAAATTTTGGAGAATGGAGCTATGGCGCCATCGACGGTCACAAAGTCGATAAAATGCATATAGAGGAGATTAGCATAAATATTGGTGATGAGATCGTGCTGTGTACTGATGGATACCCAACAATAAATGCGTCTCTTGCATTGGCAGAAAGTGAGTTAATGCATTATCTTGAGAAAGATCCATTGAGAATATATGATGCTCCAAGCACAAAAGGACTTGAAAAAGGAAATCTATCTTTTGATGACAGAGCTTACGTCAGAATAATTATATAAGCAACAACGAGCACATGACGTCACTACCGGGAATGCAAAGGTAATAAAATTGCTCTATATATAAATCAGTCACTTGCCCGATACGCGGGAACAGCCTAGGCGATAAAGCCACATAAGGTTGAATCAATATGTTGATTGTCAGAGCAGCGCCGTTCCAGTAGGATTCATTC
>NZ_JBFUHT010000081.1:0-11291 GCF_056402275.1 Azospirillum sp. P4_B5 | reverse complement strand
CCTCCCACGCAGCCGACCCCGGGCGCGAAGCCCGGCGCGCCCGGCAACGCGCCGATGATGGGTCAGGGCATGGGCAGCGGCATCATCGTCCAGCCCGGCGCCCAGGCGCAGGGTGGCCAGCCCGGCATGATGATGAATATGGACCAGATGCGCTCGATGATGGGCGGCATGTCGGGCCAGCAGGACGGCCAAGCCGGGATGATGGGGCCCGGCATGATGTCCATGATGCGCCAGATGATGATGGGCCAGCAGGGCGGAATGGGCTTGCCCTTCGAGCACGTCGAAGGCCGCATCGCGTTCCTGAAGGCCGAACTCAAGATCACCGACGCCCAAGCACCGCAGTGGAACGCCTTCGCCGACAGCCTGCGGGCGAACGCCAAGGCCCATCAGGCCATGCACGAGCAGATGACCAAAGGCGGCATGCCCTCCTCCTGGCCCGACCGGCTCGCTTTCCAGCAGAAGGCGCTGTCCACCCGGCTCGACGCCCTGAAGGCGCTGGAGTCCGCCGCCAAGCCGCTCTACGCCGTGCTGACCGACGAGCAGAAGGCGCTCGCGGACCGGCTGCTCCCCGGCCCCATGGGCATGATGTGAGGAGGCGGCCATGACGCACCACGAACACCCCAATCACGCTCCCGAGCCGCTGGCGCGCACGCCCTGGTACCGGACTTGGACCGGTTTGGCCGGACTTGGCGGGGCCGCCCTGGCGGCCGTGTACCTGTCGCTCCTCCACGTCGACCATGCGCTCGACGCGCTTCCGCTTCTCGTCCTGCTCCTGTGCCCGCTGATGCACCTGTTCATGCATGGCGGCCACGGGCATGGCGGCCACGGCGGGAATGGTGACGCCGACCGGCCGAACAAGCGGGGCACGCCATGACGCACGAAGCCTCGGCCTATGGCCTGTGGATGCTGGTCGCCCTCAACTCGGCCATCTTCATCATCTTCGCCTTCAGCTTCGGCAAGCCGCAGTCGCCCCGGGACTGGCGGTCCTTCGGGGCGTTCAGCGCCTTCATCGTGGCACTGTTCACCGAGATGTACGGCTTTCCGTTGACCATCTACCTCCTCTCGGGCTGGCTCCAGACCCGCCATCCGGGCCTCGACATCCTGTCGCACGACGCCGGGCACCTCTGGTCGACCATCTTCGGCCTGGAGGGCAACCCGCACTTCAACGTGCTGCACATCCTCAGCAACGTCTTGATCCTCGCGGGCTTCGTCCTGCTCTCGGCGGCCTGGAAAGTGCTTTACGCGGCGCAGAAGCAAGACCGGCTCGCCACGACGGGCGTGTACGCCTATGTCCGGCACCCGCAGTACATCGCCTTCATCGGCATCCTGTTCGGCTTCCTGCTCCAGTGGCCGACCATCCTGACGCTGGCGATGTTCCCGTTGCTGGTCCTGATGTACGTCCGTCTGGCCCGGTCCGAGGAGCGGGAAGCCCTCCGGGTGTTCGGCGCCGAGTACGAGCGTTACGCCGCGGTCACGCCGGGTTGGCTTCCGCGTCTCTCCTCCCGTGGGCCGAACCACCCCAGAGTGGGAGGGTCGTTCGGTGCGTGATTCTGGTTGGAAGCCCACGAAGCAAGCGGCGGCAACGACCGTCGCCGTGTGCCTGCTGGCGCTCCCGGCCGGAGCGCAGACGCTTCGGGACGCGGTCGAGGGCGCCTGGAAGCTCAACCCCGAAGTCAGGAGCCTGGAGGCACAGAGGGCCGTGGCCACCGCCCGGCGCGGTGCCGGGGAGGCGCTGGTCCCGGCCGCCCCGGCGGTCACGCTGCGGCACACGAGCGACTACCTGAACCGGAACATCGGACGGCGCGAGTACGAGGCCGAACTCGGCGTCCCGCTCTGGCTGCCCGGCCAGGGAACGGCGACCGTCCGGGCGGGCGACGCGCTGCTGGCGCGCACCGACGCCGAGATCGCCGCGCGCCAGCTGGCGGTCGCCGGGGAGGTCCGGACGGCCCAGTGGCAGGTCGCGTTGGCCGAGCGGCGCGCCGAACTCGCCCGCCAGCTCGAGGCCGACACCCGACGGACCGCCCGGGCCGGGGAGATTTCGGAGGCCGACCATCAACTGGCCCGCGCCGAGGCTCTCTCCGTCGCGGCGGATCTCCGCGACGAGGAACTCGCCCTGGAGGAGGCCCGCCAAGTGTTCCGGACGCTCACCGGCATGGCGCCGCCGAAGGCGGCACCGGAGCCGGAGATCGGCGAGCCGCCGCTTGAGCGGCACCCCTCCCTGCTGGCGGCTCGGCTGGGCGTCCGCTCGGCCCAGGCCCAGCGCCAACTGGTGGACCTGACAACGCGCGACAACCCGGAGGTCGGGCTGATGGCCCGCCGCGAGCGCGACAGCCGCGAGGAACGCTACGACACCGTGTTCGGCGTCTCCGTCCGCATCCCGTTCGCGGTCGAGGCCGTGAACGCGCCCAAGCGGGCCGAGGCGCTGAGCGAGGTCGTCCGCTCCGAGGCCGAGCAGGCCAACGCGACCCGCACGGTCGAGTCGGACATCCGGCAAGCCCGCCTCGCCCACCAGGCGGCGAGCGAGCGCCTGTCGATTGCCCGCGACCGGGCTGCGGCCCTCAGGGCACGCCTGTCGAACATCGAGCGCGCCCGGAGGGCGGGCGAGATCAGCCTCGTCGAGCACGTGCGCGCCCAGGAGGCGGCCTTCGAGGCCGACCTCGCCCGCGCCACCGCCGAAGTCCAGCTCGGCGCCGCCCGCGCCCGTATGAACCAGTCCCTCGGAGTTCTCCCATGACCACCCGACGCCTTCTTGCCGCGACCGTCGTCGCCGCGAGCCTTGCCGCGCCGGTCGCTGCTCCCGCTCTCGCCCACGAGGGCCACGCCCATGGCGGCGAGGAGCCGAAGCCGGTCGTCACGACGGCCGCCCCCACCCTGGAAACGTCCTCGTCCGACTTCGAACTCGTGGCGGTCGCCCGGGGAAAGACCCTGCTCGTCCATCTGGACCGCTTCGCCACCAACGAGCCCGTGAACGGCGCCACCATTGAGGTGAGCGCTGATGGCGAGGCCGCGACGGCCTCGCCCGTCTCCGGCGAGGAGGGCGTCTACCGCCTCGACCCGTCCTGGCTCTCCAAACCGGGATCCCATGAAGTGACCGTCTCCGTCACCGCGGCCGACGCGGCCGACCTGCTGATCGGCACACTGGAGGTTCCGGCGTCCGCGGCCGAAGCACAGACCGGCGGTGCGCAGGGTGTTTCCGCCGTCCTCGGGCAGGTCCGGAACGATTCCGGCCTGATGCTGGGGGCGGTCATGGTCTTCCTGCTCGGGGTCCTGACCACCGTCGCCCTGACCCAGCGTGGACGCACGCGGACGGTCGCAGGCGCCGCGCTGGTCGGCATCGGCCTGCTGTTGGCGAGCGGCGCCGCCTTTGCCCACGGCGGCGAGGACCACAGCCACGGCGACGAGGACAAGGGCAAGGCACCAACGGCGGCCGTCCCGATGGGGGCTACCGGTGCATCGGAGAGCCCGCGACGCCTGCCGGACGGCAGCCTGTACGTGCCAAAGCCGTCGCAACGTCTGCTGTCGGTCCGCACCGTCGTAGCCAAGCCGCAGGAGGCGGCGCAGACGGTGCGGTTGATCGGTCAGGTCATCGCCGACCCCAACGGCGGCGGTCACGTCCAGGCCACGCAGAGCGGTCGCATCGAGCCGGGGGACAAGGGGCTGCCCTACGTCGGCCAGCGGGTCGAGGCCGGGCAAATCCTCGCCTACATCGCCCCCGCCGTGACCTTTGTGGACCGCAGCGGCATCCAGCAGCAGATCGCCGTGGTGGAGCAGGAACTCGTCATCGCCGAGTCCCGCCTCCAGCGGCTCCGGAAGCTGGAAGGCAGCGTGCCCCAGCGCGACATCGAAGAGGCGGAGGCCAACCTCAGCGGGCTGCGCAAGCGCCGGGCGGCCCTGTCCCCCGCGCTGACGACCAAGGAAGCCCTGCGGGCGCCCATCTCCGGCGTGGTCACAGCCAACAACGTCAAGGCCGGACAGGTGGTCGAGGGGCGCGACCAGGTGCTGTTCGAGATCGTCGACCCGTCGCGGCTGATGGTCGAGGCGGTCGCCTTCGATCCCCGGGTGGCGAACGCCATCAAGGCGGCCACGGCGATGACGGCCGACGGCACCAGCCTGTCCCTGGAACTCCTCGGCTCCAATCTCGCGCTGCGCCAACAGGCGATCCCGCTGCTCTTCCGGATCGGCAATCCGCCGTCGGGGCTCGGCGTCGGCCAGCCGGTCCGGCTCGTCGCCCAGGTGCAGGGCACCGCGTCGGGCATCGTCCTGCCGCGGCAGAGCGTGGTGCGCAACGCCAGCGGCCAGCCCATCGTCTGGCAGCACGACACGCCGCAACGCTTCGTCGCCCGCCCGGTGCGCACGCAGCCCGTCGACGGCGACACGGTGCTCGTCCTGGCGGGCGTCGAGCCGGAGGCGCGCATCGTCACCGACGGCGCCGGTCTCCTCAACCAGGTCCGGTGAAGAGCGCCCCGCCATGTTCAACTTCCTCGTCAACACCAGCCTGCGCAACCGGCTCTTCGTCCTGGCCGCCACGGCGATCCTCGTCGTCTACGGCTCGTTCGTCCTCAAAGACCTACCGATCGACGTCTTCCCCGACCTGAACAAGCCGACCGTCACCCTGATGACCGAGGCCGAGGGGCTGGCGCCGGAGGAGGTCGAGCAGTTGGTCTCCTTCCCGCTGGAAACCTCGATGAACGGCATGCCGGGCATCACCCGCGTGCGCTCGGTGTCCGGCGTCGGGCTCAGCATCGTCTTCGTCGAGTTCGACTGGGGCACGGACATCTACCGCAACCGCCAGCAGGTCGCGGAACGGCTGGCCATCGTCCAGAGACAGCTTCCGCCCAACGTCCGGCCGCAGATGGGGCCGATCTCGTCCATCATGGGCGAGATCATGCTGATCGCCATGTCCGGCGACGGCGTCGGCCCGATGGAGGTGCGTGAACTCGCCGACTGGGTGGTGCGGCCGCGGCTGCTCGCCATTCCCGGCGTCAGCCAAGTCATCCCCATCGGCGGGGAGATCCGGCAGTACCGCGTCGCCCCCGACCCGGCGCGCCTGCACGACTTGGAGATCACCACCGACGAGCTCGTGAAGGCGCTCCAGCAATTCTCCGCGAACACCGGTGGCGGCTTCATCGACCAGCATTCCCAAGAGTATCTGATCCGCAACATCGGCCGGACGACCCGGCTGGAGGACCTGCGCAATCTCGTCGTCGCCTACAAGACGGGGCAGCCGATCCTGCTCCACCAGATCGCCGCCGTGGATTTCGCCGCCCGCGTGAAGCGCGGCGACGCGGGCGTCAACGGCAAGCCCGCCGTGATCCTGTCGGTGCAGAAGCAGCCCGGCGCCGACACCACGACATTGACCGCCGAGGTGGAAGCCGCCCTGGGCGACTTGGCGAAGTTCCTGCCGAAGGGCGTCCACGCCGACGAGATCCTGTTCAAGCAGGCCAACTTCATCCAGACCTCCATCGGCAACGTGGAGAAGGTCCTGCTTGAGGCGGTCGCCGTCGTGGCGGTGATCCTCTTCCTGTTCCTGCTGAACGTGCGGACGACGTTCATCTCGCTGACCGCCATCCCGATCTCGATCCTGATCACCGTGCTGGTGTTCAAGGCGTTCGGCATGTCGATCAACACCATGACGCTGGGCGGCCTCGCCATCGCCATCGGCGAACTCGTCGACGACGCCGTGGTGGACGTTGAGAACATCTACCGGCGCCTCGGCGAGAACCGGCGGGCGGGCAACCCGCGGCCCGTCCTGGAGGTGGTCGCCTCGGCCTCGCAGGAGGTGCGCTCGGGCATCGTCTACGCCACCATCATCATCATCCTGGTCTTCGTGCCGCTGTTTGCGTTGACCGGCATCGAGGGACGCCTCTTCGCGCCCCTGGGCGTTGCCTACATCGTCTCCATCCTGGCCAGCCTCGTCACCGCCATCACCGTCACGCCGGTGCTGTCCTACTACCTTCTCCCCAGGCTGAAGCGGCTGGAGGAGCATGACAGCTGGCTGGTCCGCAAGCTGAAGGCCGGGAACGCTCGGCTACTGGGCTGGGCCTTCGCCAACCCGGGGACGCTGTTCGCCACTGTGGGGACCGCCGTCCTGATCGCCGTGGCGACGGTGCCGAGCCTGCCACGCGCCTTCCTGCCGCCGTTCAACGAGGGCACGCTGACCATCTCCATGGTGCTGAACCCCGGCATCTCGCTGGCCGAGTCCAACCGGGTCGGGCTGGCGGCGGAGAGGCTGATCATGCAGGTGCCCGAGGTGGCCTCCGTCGGGCGCCGCACCGGCCGCGCCGAACTCGACGAGCACGCCGAGGGCGTCCATTCCAGTGAGATCGATGTCGACTTGAAGCCGTCCGAACGCAGCCGGGCCGAGGTGCTGGCCGATGTCCGCGCCCGGCTGGCCGCCCTGCCGGTGTCGGTGAACATCGGCCAGCCGATCTCGCACCGGCTCGATCACATGCTCTCCGGGGTGCGGGCGCAGATCGCGCTGAAGGTCTACGGCGAGGATCTGGACACCTTGCGCAGCCTCGCCGGGCAGCTTCAGCAGAAGCTCGCGGCGGTTCCAGGACTGGTGGACCTCCAGATCGAGAAGCAGGTGCGCATCCCGCAGGTCCAGGTGGTCGTGGACTACGAGCGGGCGGCGCTCTACGGCGTGACCCCGGCCATGGCGACGGACGCGCTGGAGAGCCTGTCCAACGGCCGCGTGGTGTCGGAGATCGTCGACGGCACCCGGCGTTTCGACGTGGTGCTGCGCCTGTCGGACGAGGACCGCACCACCAGCGGCCTGGCGAACCTGCTGGTCGAGACCCCGGCGGGCCGGGTGCCGCTCAGCTTGTTCGCCTCGGTCGAGGAGACAGACGGCCCCAACCAGATCCTCCGGGAGAATGGCAAGCGCCGCATCGTCATCCTCGGCAACTCCGACGGCCAGACGGACATGGCCCGGATCGTCGCGGGCATCCGCGACGTGGTCGCCCGGTCGCAGCTGCCGCCGGGCTACTTCACCAGCTTGGAAGGCACCTTCCAGGCGCAGGAGGAGGCGTCCAAGACCATCGCTGCGCTGTCGATGGTGTCCCTGGCGATGATCTTCCTGGTGCTCTACAGCCGGTACCGCTCGGCGGTGCTCGCCCTGATCATCATGGGCAACGTGCCGCTGGCCCTCATCGGCAGCGTCGCGGCGCTGTGGATCGCCGGACAGCCGCTGTCGGTGGCCTCGATGATCGGCTTCATCACGCTGACCGGCATCAGCACGCGCAACGGCATCTTGAAGATCAGCCATTACATCAACCTGGTCCTGCACGAGGGCGAGACCTTCGGCAAGGCTATGGTGATCCGGGGCAGCCAGGAGCGCCTGACACCCGTGCTGATGACCGCACTGTCGGCGGGCGTGGCGCTGGTGCCGCTGATGATCGGCACCGACGCGCCGGGCAAGGAGATCCTGCACCCGGTCGCCGTCACCATCTTTGGCGGGCTGGTCAGCGCGACCCTGCTCGACACCTTCCTGACCCCGGTCCTCTTCCTCAAGCTCGGCGAGAAGCCGCTGAACCGTCTGGTTGCCGCCCAGGCCGGTTCGCTGCGCCCGGCCGAGGCCTACTGATCCCCCTCACCCGGTCCATCCAGAAGGAAACCACACCGTGAAGTTCTCGACCCTCCTGCTCGCCACCGCCCTCTTCACCGCCCCGGCCACGGCCTTCGCCGACGGCCCGAAGATTGGCCCGAACGGTGGCCAGCGCGCCGACGCGGGCCCCTACCACGTCGAAGTCGTGCTCAAGGGCAACGACGTCGTCCTGTACGTGACCGATGGTGCCGACAAGCCGGTCGATGTGACCGGCGCCAAGGCCGAGGCGACCGTCCTGGCGAACAAGCAGACCCAGAAGGTCGCGCTCGAACCCGCGGGCGCCAACGCCCTCAAGGGGCAGGCGAACCTCGGCGGCGCGCACGACAGCGTCAAGGTGGTCACCGCGCTGACCATGCCCGGCCAGAAGCCGGTGCAGGCCCGCTTCGAGATGGGCCACGCAGGTCACTGAGATCGGCATGGGCGGCATGAGGCTCCCCGCCCCATGCCGCCCCGCAAGCAAGGAAATGCGCGATGAGCGCCAAGAAGAAATTCGCCACGATGGCTGCCGCCCTGCTGGTCGGTGCCGTGGTCGCCGGACCGGTCCGGGCGGCCGAGACCCTCAAGCTGAACGAGGTCTCGCACCTCCACGGGATTGCCGTGGACCCCGCAGACCCGTCGCGCCTGTATCTCGCCTCGCATCACGGCGTGTGGCTGACCAACCCCGACGGCACGGCCACGCGGGTATCCGACAACCGTTGGGACTACATGGGGTTCACACCGAATCCGGCGCAGCCCGACGCCTTCTTCGCCAGCGGTCACCCGGAGAAGGGCGGGAACCTCGGCGTCCTCGTCTCGACCGATGGCGCGAAGACCTGGAAGCCGGTCTCGGCGGGTGTGAACGGACCCGTGGACTTCCACGCCATGGACGTCAGCCCGGCCGACCCGAAGGTGCTGTACGGGCACTACGGCAGCGTCCAGATCAGCCGCGACGCCGGGAAGACCTGGGAGGTGACCGGCAAGCCGCCCGCCGACATGTTCGACCTGGCGGCCTCCTCGAAGGACCCGAACACCGTGTACGGCGCCACGCGCGCCGGACTGATGGTGAGCCGCGACGCGGGCAGGACTTGGCAGGCCGCCAACATCGTGCGGCGCCCGGCGACCATGGTCGCGACCACGAAGGACGGCGCCGCCTACGCCTACCAAGTCGGCACCGGTCTGCTCAAGACGACCGAGCCGAGCCTCGCGTGGCAACCGGTCAGCAACACTTTCGGTGACTCCGTCCTGCTGCACCTTGCGGTCGACCCGACCAACCCCGAGCGGCTCTACGCCGTGACCGACAAGAGCGCCATCCTGATCAGCCAGGACGGCGGCAAGACCTGGAAACCGTTCCGGTCGTGATGTGCCGGGGGATGTGGTGATGAAGGCGATGAAGATTGGCGTTGGCTTGGCCATGGGTGCGGCGATCGCGGTGGTTGGCGTCGTCCTGTTCGCTGGACCCAAGGCAGGCGCCGATCCAACCGACGCCGCCCAGGTTGCCCGAGGCAAGGCGGTCTACGCGGAGCAGTGCGCGTCGTGCCACGGCGTGCAACTCGAGGGCCAGCCGGAGTGGCAAAGCCGCAAGCCGGACGGCCGTCTGCCCGCGCCGCCGCACGACGCCTCCGGGCACACGTGGCACCACCCCGACGCCGACCTCTTCAAAATCACCAGGCAAGGCGTCGTTGAGTTCGCCCCTCCCAGCTACGAGAGCGACATGCCCGCCTTCGGCGGCGTGCTGAGCGATGCCGAGATCTGGGCGGTCCTGGCCTTCATCAAGAGCTCCTGGCCCGCGGAGATCCGTCGTCGCCACGCCGCCATGAGCGAACGTGCGAAGAAGTGAGGAGAGGACGCGAGCGGGCCACACAACGCGCTTGACCTTCCAGTCATTGGAAGGTGGAGCCTTGGTTTCATGGATGCCATCGCACGCCGGTGCCGGGAAGCGCGAACGAACGCGGAGGCACCGACGCCTGCATGCGAAGGGAGAAGCGAACATGAACGACCAGCACCGCAGCCACGCACACCATCCTGACCACCACAGTCACGGTGGGCACGACCACCACGCCGGTGCCGACGACCGGCCCAAGGTGAAGGACCCCGTGTGCGGCATGATGGTCGATCCCGAGCGGACCGGGCACCAAGCCGGGCACGGCGGCCAGACCTTCCACTTCTGCTCGGCGCGCTGCCACGACAAGTTCGTCGCCGACCCGGAGCGGTACCTGAAGCTGGAGGCAAAGCCCGCCGCTCCCGAGAAGGCCGCCCAGGCGTCGCCGCAGAAGGGCGTGATCTACACCTGCCCGATGCACCCGGAGATCCGCCAGGAGGGGCCGGGCAACTGCCCGATCTGCGGCATGGCCCTGGAGCCGGTCGGAGCCACCCTTGCGGAAGGGCCCAACCCTGAACTCGTCGACATGACGCGGCGGTTCTGGATCGGCTTGGTCCTGAGCGTGCCGCTGCTGGTGCTGGAGATGGGCGGCCACATCCCGGGGCTTGGGCTCCATGACGTAGTGCCGCCCCGCGTCTCCGTCTGGGTGCAGTTTCTGTTGGCCACGCCGGTGGTGCTGTGGGCGGGTTGGCCGCTGCTGGAGCGCGGCTGGCGGTCGTTCGTGAACCGCAGCCTGAACATGTTCAGCCTGATCGCGCTGGGCGTCGGGGTGGCCTACGTGTTCAGCCTGGTCGCGACGTTCCTGCCGGGCGTCTTCCCGCCGAGCTTCCGCGGCATGGACGGCGTGGTGGCCGTCTATTACGAGGCGGCCGCCGTCATCACGGTGCTGGTGCTGCTCGGGCAGGTGCTCGAGCTCCGCGCCCGCGAGCAGACCGGCGGCGCCATCCGCGCGCTGCTCAACCTCGCGCCCAAGACGGCGCGGCGCATCCGTACCGACGGCGAGGATGAGGAGGTGCCGCTCGAGGTGGTCCAGGTCGGCGACCGGCTGCGCGTCCGTCCCGGCGACGGCGTGCCGGTCGACGGCGAGGTCTTGGAGGGCCGCAGCGCCGTCGACGAGTCCATGGTCACCGGCGAGAGCATGCCGGTCGGGAAGGAGCCGGGCGCCAAGGTCATCGGCGGCACCGTGAACCAGACGGGCGCCCTGGTGATGCGCGCCGAGAAGGTAGGGTCCGACACCATGTTGTCGCGCATCGTCACCATGGTGGCCGAGGCCCAGCGCAGCAAGGCGCCCATCCAGCGCATGGCCGACGTGGTGTCCGGCTACTTCGTTCCGGCGGTGATCCTCGTGGCCGCCCTGGCCTTCGTCGCTTGGATGGTCTGGGGGCCGCAGCCCGCCTTCGCCTACGCGCTGATCGCGGCGGTCTCGGTGCTCATCATCGCCTGCCCTTGCGCGCTGGGGCTGGCGACGCCGATGTCGATCATGGTCGGTGTCGGCAAGGGGGCGACCGCGGGCGTCCTGATCAAGGACGCGGCGTCCCTTGAGCGGTTCGAGAAGGTCGACACGCTCGTCGTTGACAAGACCGGCACCCTGACCGAGGGCAAGCCAAAGGTGACCGCCGTGGTTCCGGCGCCGGGCATCGACGAGGCGGACCTTCTGACGCTGGCGGCGAGCCTGGAGCGGTCGAGCGAGCACCCGCTGGCGGCCGCCATCGTCGCCTCCGCCAAGGAACGGGGCCTGCCGCTGCGGGACGTCGCCGACTTCGGCTCCGTCACCGGCAAGGGCGTCGTCGGGACGGTCGGCGGGCGCACAGTGTCCCTCGGCAACGC
>NZ_JBFUHT010000080.1:0-14684 GCF_056402275.1 Azospirillum sp. P4_B5 | reverse complement strand
GCGTTGTTCGGCGCCGGCCCGGCCGCGGCCGCGGGGGCGAGCAACCAGAAGTACGAGGTCAAGCCGGGCGATCTTGACGAATATTACGTCTTCCATTCCGGCGGCCAGTCGGGCGAGCTGCGCATCCTCGGCCTGCCCAGCATGCGCGAGCTGCACCGCATCCCGGTGTTCAACCGTTGCAGCGCCTCGGGCTGGGGCCTGACCAACGAGAGCCGGAAGATCCTGACCGAGGGTCTGACCGAGGAGAACCGGAAGTATCTGGCCAACCACGGCGGCACCTGGCTGAACGGCGACCTGCACCACCCGCACATGTCCTTCACCGATGGCACCTACGACGGGCGCTACATCTTCGTGAACGACAAGGCGAACACCCGCGTCGCCCGCATCCGCTGCGACATCATGAAGGTCGATAAGATCATCGACATTCCGAACGTCTCGGCGATCCACGGTCTGCGCCTGCAGAAGTACCCGCGCACCGGCTACGTCTTCGCGAACGCCGAGCAGCTCGTGCCGATGCCGAACGACGGCAAGAACGTCGACCCGAAGAACTACCGGACGCACTTCTCCGCCATCGACGGCGACAGCATGAAGGTGTCGTGGCAGGTCCGGGTGGACGGCAACCTCGACAACACCGAGGCGGACTACCAGGGCAAATACGCCTTCTCGACCTGCTACAACTCCGAAAGCGGCGTGACCACCGCGGAGATGACGGCGAACGAGCAGGACTGGATCGTCATCTTCAACATCAAGCGCATCGAAGAGGCGGTGAAGGCCGGCAAGGTCGAGGTGATGCACGGCGTCCCGGTCGTGGACGGCCGCCACGGTTCGCCCTTCACCCGCTACGTGCCGATCCCCAACAGCCCGCACGGCATCAACGCGGCGCCGGACGGCATCCACGTCACCATCAACGGCAAGCTGTCGCCGACGGTGTCGGTGATGGACGTCCGCCTGCTCGACGACCTCTTCGAGGACAAGATCAAGCCGCGGGACGTCATCGTGGCAGAGCCGCAGCTGGGCCTCGGGCCTCTGCACACCGCCTACGACGGGCGCGGCAACGGCTACACGACGCTGTTCCTCGACAGCCAGATCGTGAAGTGGAACATCGACAAGGCCAAGCGCGCCTACAAGGGCGAGAAGGTCGATCCGATCATCCAGAAGCTGGACGTGCACTACCAGCCGGGTCACACCCACTCTTCGATGGGCCAGACCAAGGACGCCGACGGCAAGTGGCTGATGGTGCTGAACAAGTTCTCCAAGGACCGCTTCCTCAACGTCGGTCCGAGCAAGCCGGAGAACGACCAGCTCATCGACATCTCCGGCGACGAGATGAAGCTGGTGCACGACGGCCCGACCTACGCCGAGCCGCATGACACGCTGATCGTCCACCGCTCCAAGCTGAACCCGAAGAGCGTCTTCACCCGCGACGACCCGATGTGGGAGGAGGCCCGCCAGCAGGCCAAGAAGGACGGCGTCAACCTGGACGACGACGCCAAGGTGATCCGCGAGGGCAACAAGGTCCGCGTCTACATGTGGCAGCGCGCTCCGGCCTACGGGCTTGAGGAGTTCACGGTCAAGCAGGGTGACGAGGTGACGCTCTACATCTCCAACATGGACGATGTGGACGATCTGACCCACGGCTTCACCCTGTCGAACCACGGCATCGCCATGGAGATCGGGCCGCAGCAGACCAGTTCGGTCACCTTCATCGCCGAGCGTCCGGGCGTGCACTGGTACTATTGCCAGTGGTTCTGCCACGCCCTGCACATGGAGATGGGCGGCCGCATGATCGTCGAGTCGCAGGGGAGGGGAATTTGGCCCTCCCCTGCGAAGCGGGGGAGGGAGAGACCCGCGAAGCGGGAGGGAGGGGGAAACAGCCCTGGACCAGGACTTATCAGATGCCCCACCACTCCCCACTCCCCCTCTTCGCCGCGGCGCTCGTGTTCGCCGCCGGGACGGCGTGCGCCGCCACGGTGACGGTGGCGCCGGGTGGGCTGGACGGTGCGCTCGCCGCGGCGGTGCCCGGCGACACGCTCGTCCTCGCCCCCGGCACGCACCCCGGCCCCGTCGTGGTCCGCAAGCCGGTCACGCTGCGGGGCCAGCCGGGGGCCGTCATCGACGGGGGAGGGGCGGGGAACGCCGTGACGGTCTTCGCCCCCGACGTGACCGTGCGGGACGTCGAGGTCCGCAATTCCGGCATCAGCCTGTCCGAGCAGAACACCGGAATCTTCCTGGGCAAGGAGGCGCACCGCGGCGTGATCGAGGGCAACCGGCTGCGCGACAACCTGATCGGCATCTATGTCTGGGGCGCCCACGATGTGATGGTCCGGCGCAATGATGTCATCGGGCGCACGGACCTGCGCCTGTCCGAACGCGGCAACGGCATCCAGCTGTGGAACGCGCCGGGCACGCAGGTGGTGGACAACCGCGTCCAGGACGGGCGCGACGGCATCTTCACCACGACGTCGAAGAAGAACCTGTTCGCCCGCAACCGGTTCGAGCGGGTGCGCTTCGCCGTCCATTACATGTACACGAATGACTCCGAGGTTTCGGACAACGTTTCGGTCGGCAACCATGTCGGCTACGCAATCATGTATTCCAACAACCTCGTGATCCGGAACAACCGCTCGCAGGGTGACCGGGAGCACGGGCTGCTGCTGAACTACGCCAACAGCGCGCTCATCGAGGGGAACGTGGTCGCCGGTCCCCTGTCGCCCGAACAGGCGGCGCCGGTGGAGGTGGCCGCCGACAAGGACATGCCGGTGGCGACCGACGGCCCGGTGGAGGGCCAGCGCACCGGCACCTGGAAATGCGTCTTCATCTACAACGCCAACAAGAACCGCTTCACCGGCAACCGGTTCGAGGGCTGCGAGATCGGCGTGCACTTCACCGCCGGGTCAGAGCGCAACACCTTGACCGGCAACGCCTTCATCGGCAACCGCACCCAGGTCAAGTATGTCGGCACGCGCCACCTCGACTGGTCGGAGAAGGGGCGCGGCAACTACTGGTCCGACAACGCCGCCTTCGACCTGAACGGCGACGGCGTCGCCGACGAGGCCTACCGCCCCAACGACGTCGTCGACCGCGTGATGTGGGCCTATCCGGCGGCGAAGCTGCTGATGAACAGCCCCGGCGTGCAGGTGATCCGCTGGGCGCAGAAGCAGTTCCCGGCGCTGCACCCCGGCGGCGTGATCGACAGCGCCCCCCTGATGAGCCCGCCGCCGTCTCCGGCGCTGCCCCAAACGGCGGAAAGGAACGCCCAATGACCGACACACCGACCATCCGCGTGGAGGGAGTCTCCAAGCGCTACGGCGACGCCTTCGCCGTGCGCGAGGTGGACCTGGACCTCGCCGCCGGAGAATGCGTGGCCATGGTCGGCCATAACGGCGCCGGCAAGAGCTCGCTGATCAAGCTGATGCTCGGGCTGACCACGCCGACCGCCGGCAGCATCCGCGTGCTGGGCGGCGACCCGGCGAGCGCCTCCGCCTCCCACATTCGCCGGCAGGTCGGCTTCCTGCCGGAAAGCGTCGCCTTCCACCCCAGCATGACCGGGCGCGAGACGCTGGACTTCTACGCCCGGCTGAAGCGCGTGCCGCGCGACGGCAACGACGCGCTGTTCGAGCGGGTGGGGCTGGAGCCCGCCGCGGTGAAGCGCCGCGTCGGCACCTATTCGAAGGGCATGCGGCAGCGGCTGGCGCTGGCCCAGGCGCTGCTCGGCGGGCCGAGGGTGCTGTTCCTGGACGAGCCGACGACCGGCCTCGATCCGGCGCTGCGCCAGAGCTTCTACGAAATCGTGCGGGACCTGCGCGACGCCGGCACCACCGTCCTGCTGTGCAGCCACGCCCTGACCGAGCTGGAGGGGCAGGCCGACCGCGTCGTGGTGATGAACCGTGGGCGCAAGGTCGCCGACGGCTCGCTCGCCACGCTGCGTGGACTGGCCCAGCTGCCGGTGCGCATTCGCCTGACCCTGCCGTCCGGGGAGGTCGTGGAGACGACCTGCGCCAACGACGACAAGGTGGCGACGCTCCGCCAGATCGCCTGCGAAGGCCCGGAGCTTGCCGACATCGAGGTCGTCCAGCCGAGCCTGGACGAGATGTACGCCCACTTCCTGCGCCGGGAGGCTGCGGAATGAACACGCTTCTGACGATCGCCGCCAAGGAGGTGCGCGACGGCCTGCGCAACCGCTGGGTCGTCGCCACCACGCTGCTGATGGCGGCGCTGGCGCTGACGCTGAGCTTCCTGGGGGCCGCCCCGACCGGCACGGTCGGCGTCGGCCGGGTGGAGGTGACCATCGTCAGCCTGTCCAGCCTGACCATCTTCCTGCTGCCGCTGATCGCGCTGCTGCTGTCCTTCGACGCGGTGGTGGGCGAGATCGACCGCGGCACCATGACCCTGCTGTTGTCCTACCCGGTGGCGCGCTGGCAGGTGCTGATCGGCAAGTTCCTCGGCCACGCCGCGATCATCGCCTTCGCCACCGTGCTGGGCTATGGCGCCGCCGGGGTGGCGCTGGCGATGAGCGGCAGCGAGATCGGGCCGGAGAGCTGGCGCGCCTTCGCCGCCATGATCGGGTCGAGCGTCCTGCTGGGCGCCGCCTTCACGGCCATGGGCTACCTCGCCTCCACGCTGGTCCGCGACCGCGGCACCGCGGCGGGCATCGCCGTGGCGATCTGGCTGGTGCTGGTCCTGCTCTACGACATGGCGCTGCTGGGGCTGCTGGTGGCCGACGGTGGGAAGACGGTGAACGCCGGCCTGCTGAACGGGCTGCTGCTCGCCAACCCGGCGGACGCCTTCCGCCTCTTCAACCTGACCGGCTTCAAGAGCGTCAGCCAGTTCGCCGGCACCGCCGGGCTGGCCGCGCAGGTGCAGGTGTCGGCTTCCGTCCTGCTGGCCGTGCTGGCCGGCTGGGTCGCCGCACCGCTGGCGCTGGCCGCCGTCCTCTTTTCCAGAAGGCAGATCTGATGAACACCTCCCTGAGAGCCACGCTGCTGGCGGCCTGCCTGCTGCTGCCGCTGTCGGCCTGCCAGCAGCAGAAGGCGGAGACCGCTCCGCCGCCGCCCGTCGCCATCACCGCCGACGCGATCGGCCATTACTGCGGCATGAACCTCGCCGACCATCCCGGCCCGAAGGGGCAGATCCTGGTCGGTGGGCGGGATCGCCCGGTCTGGCTGTCCTCGGTCCGCGACACCTTCGCCTTCACCATGCTGCCGGAGGAGGCGAAGGACGTCCGCGCCATCTACGTCACCGACGTCGCGCAAGCGGCCGACCCGCGCAAGCCCGACCTGACCGTCTGGATCGAGGCGCGCAAGGCTTGGTACGTGGTGGGCAGCCGCGAGCGCGGCGGCATGGGCGAGGCCGAGCCCTTCCCCTTCGGCGACGAGGCCGCAGCCCGCCGCTTCGCCGCCGACAACGGCGGCGCGGTCAAGCGCTTCGCCGAGGTGACCGAGGACGAGATCCTCCACCCCACGCTTCCCTCGGAACAGACCGCGTCGGATGAAGGGATGGAGCATGGCGGCGGCAATCATGGTGGTGGCCACGGCGCCGGACACGGAGGCACGCCATGACCACCCGCCGCCGCTTTCTCGGCATCGCCGCGGCGGCCGCCGGGCTGGCTTTGCTGCCGGGCGGCCTCCGGGCGGCGGGCGTGCCGGTGCGGACGTGGCGCGGCGTCGCGCTGGGGGCGGATTCCGTCCTCCAGCTGGCGCACCCGGACCCCGCCGAGGCCGACCGTCTGATCGCCCTGTGCCTGGAGGAGGTCGCGCGGCTGGAGCGAGTCTTCAGCCTCCACCGGACGGATTCCGCGCTGGTCCGCCTGAACCGCGACGGCGTTCTCGACGCGCCGCCGGCTGATCTCGTCCGGCTGCTGTCCGAAGCCGCGGCCTTCAGCCGCCGCACCGACGGCGCCTTCGACCCGACCGTGCAGCCGCTGTGGCAGCTCTACGCCGGCCATTTCGCCCGCCCCGGCGCCGATCCCGCCGGCCCGCCGGAGGCCGTCCTCCGCGCGGCCAGGGACCTTGTCGATCACCGCAAGCTCCGCGTCGAACCGGGCCGCGTCGCCTTCGCCGCGCGCGGCATGGCGGTGACGCTGAACGGCATCGCCCAGGGCTACGTCACCGACCGCGTGTCCGAACGGCTGCGGGCGGAGGGCATGACCGACGTGCTGGTCGATCTGGGCGAAATCCGCGCGCTCGGCCATCACCCCTCGGGCCGTCCCTGGTCGGTCGGCCTCGCCGACCCGCTCGTGGAAGGCCGCAACGCCGGCACGCTGGAGATCGCGGACCGGGCGGTGGCGACGTCGGGCGGCTACGGCACGCCCTTCGACTCCGCCGGGCGCTTCACCCATCTGTTCGACCCGGCGACGGGCGGCTGCGCGCGGGAGTGGCTGGCGGTCACCGTGCTCGCCCCCGACGCCACCACCGCCGACGCCCTGTCCACCGCCCTGTCGGTCGCACCGGAAGCGCGGGCCGCCGTCCTCCTCGACCGTTTTCCGGGCACCGCCGCCCGCCTCACCCGCCGCGACGGCAGCGTCCTCGCGTTGCGCGCCTGACCGTCCTTCACCCAGGAGACCATCGTCATGGGAAGTTTCAGCCTGATGCATTGGGCCATCGTCCTGCTGCTCGTCCTGCTGCTGTTCGGGGCGGGCAAGCTGCCCAAGGTCATGGGCGACCTCGCCAAGGGCGTGAAGTCCTTCAAGGCCGGCCTGAAGGACGATGAGTCCGACGCCGCCCCCGTCCTGGTCACCCCGGTTCACGGTGGGGCGTCGCGCAAGCCCGCCTCCGAAGCCTGACCGCGACACCAGAGCCGGGACGATGAAACAGGGCGCCCTGACGCTGATGCGCGACCTCCCGCTGTTCGAGGGAGTCGCCAATGAGACCTTGGAGGCGCTGACCTACGGGGCGCTTCTCCAATGGTTTCCGCGCGAGACACGGCTGTTCGCGGAAGGCGAGATCCCCGACTTCCTGCACATCCTCGTCGAGGGCACGGCGATGCTGGCCGGCTGCGACGAGGCGGGGCAGGAAACGGTGATCGACATCGTGCGCCCCGGCGATTGCTTCGTGCCGGCGGCGGTGCTGGCCGACGCGCCCTACCTGATGTCGGCGCGGACGTTGGAATCGTCGCGGATTCTCATGCTGGCCGCTCCCGTCCTGCGCGCGCAGGTCGCCCGCGACCACGCGCTGGCGCTGCGGGTGATGAGCACGCTGGTCGGGCAGTGCCGCGGTCTGGTGCGCGAGGTCAAGAATCTGAAGCTGCGCACGACGACCCAGCGGCTTGCCGCCTTCATCCTGTCGCAGGTCGATCCGTCGCCTCAGGACGAGGCGGAGGACGGCGCGACCTTCGAATTGCCGGTCAGCAAGCGCGTGCTGGCCAGCCGCCTCGGCATGACGCCGGAACAGCTGTCGCGCACCTTCACCAAGCTCTCCCCGCACCAGTTGCACGTCACCGGCAACACCGTCCGGGTGCGGTCGGTGGAGCAACTGCGACGGCATTGCAACGTCGGCCATCCCAACGGTCATCACACCTCGTGATCCAGCCCAGGCGGAGCGGGGCCTGACGGTGCCGTTCCGCCCTTTCTTCCTGCTGACGGCCCTGGACGCGCTGCTGGCGGTGGGGCTGTGGGTGCCGGTCCTGCTGGGGTGGGACGTTTCCGGGGTGCTCGCCGACCCGACGGGGTGGCACGGGCGGGCGCTGCTGTTCGGCACGCTGCCGGCGATGATGGCGGGATTCCTGCGCACGGCCCTGCCGCGCTGGACTGGGCGGCCGCTGGTCGGCGCGCGCCTCTGGCCGCTCCTCGTGCCGCTCTGGCTGGCGGGACGGGCGCTATCGCCCTGGATGGCCATCGCGCACGCGCCGTTCCTTGCCGCGCTTGCCCTTCTCGTGACCCTGCAGGTCGCCGCCGCGCGGGACCGGCGCAACGCCGTCGTCGCGGCCCTGGCCGGAGCGCTGGCCGGGGCCGCGCTGTGCGACGCCGTCCCGTCCGCCTTGGCGCTGTCGCTCGGGCTGGTCATGGTGCTGGGCGGCCGCATCGCGCCGAGCCTGACCGCCACCCATCTGGGCCTGCCCAGCAAGGCGGCGCTGTTCACCGAGCGCCCTTGGTTTGAGCGTGCCGCCGCCTTGTCCGCGACCTGCGCGCTGGCCGTCTGGCTGGCCGAACCAAGTTCTGGAACGACGGCCGCTGCAAGCCTTCTCGCCGCGCTGACGCAGACGGCCCGGATGGTCCAATGGCGGGGCTGGCGGACGCTCGACCGGCCATCGGTCCTCGCCGTGCACGCGGCCTACGCCTGCGTCCCGCTGGGTTTCGCCGCCGTGGCGGCGTCGCCCGGCATGACGATTCATCTCTGGACGGTCGGGGCGCTCGGGCTGATGGGCTTCGCGGTGATGTCGAGCATGATCCGCAAGCACGCCGGCAACGCCTTCGGGCGGTCGGCGGCGGTGACGGGCTGCTACGCGCTCACCGCGCTCGCCGTTGCCTTGCGGGCCTTCGCCGTTGCGGCGGGAGAGGATGGCCCGCTGTGGCTGCTGGCCGCGGCCGGCGCCTGGAGCGCGGCGGCGATCCTGTTCCTGGCCGCTTTCGGCCGTCTTCTCGTCCGCGGCCGCCCTTGAGCGGAAAAAAGCCCACCGGCGGGGAGCCGATGGGCTTGGAGGGGGCAGAAAAACGGGAGTTAACAACGTCCAGCGGGGACGCAATCGATCAACGATTGTGCGGTTACCCTAGAGGCTGGTTGCCCTCCCATCCTTGACGGCGGTCAAGCCGCCAAGAAAACGCGACGATTTCGTCAGCTGTTCTTTTTCAGGAAGGCGATCAAGTCCTTGCGGGCCTGCTCGTTCTTCACGCCGGCGAAGGCCATCTTGTTGCCGGGAACGGCGCCCTTCGGGTCCGCCAGATAGGCGTCGAGCGTCGCCTCGTCCCAGGCCCCGGCGTTCTTCATGGCGTCGGAGTACTTGTAGGCCTCGACGGCACCGGCCTTGCGGCCGACGACGCCGTGCAGGTTGGGGCCGACGCGGTTCGGACCGCCGGCCTCGATGGTGTGGCAGGCCTTGCACTGGTTGAACACCTTCGCGCCGGCATCGGCGTCCTGCGCGGCGGCAAGGCCGGGGGACGACGCGACCAGCCCGAAGGCGAGCAGGGCAAACATGCGCTTCATAGGGGTTTCCTCTTTAAGCGGACTCAAAAGTCAGTCGGGCCGCGCGGGAGCGGCGGTCCGACGGACATCGGATGGCGGGCGCGTCAGGCGGCCGGAGCGTCGGCGTAGGCCGCACCCGCCATGTTGTGGAAGAAGCCGTTCTCCAGCGGGACGGCGGTCATGCCGCGCAACTCCGCCATCACCTCCTGTCCGCCGCGCTCGCCGTCCAGAACGGCGCGGAAGGCCTGGGCGACGGCGACCATGTCGAGGTCCTGCGGCGACAGGCGGAAGCGCTGGATGCCCATCTCCCGCAGCTGGTCGATCTCCGCCGCCAGCGCCAGATAGCCGTGCGACAGCGTCTGCGTGCCGTTGACCGACAGGAAGGGCTGGCCGTCGACGGTGCTGACCGGCATGCCGTCCGGATCGTTGGCGCAGACGAACTGGCAGCCGTCCTTGTGCAGCGCGTGGGCCCGCGCATGATAGCAGCGGGCGGAAATGGCGAGCGGCGCCCGCCCGAACACCTGCACCTCCATGGACAGGCCGAGCGCTGCCCCCGTCTTCGCCATCATGGCAACGGAGGCGGCGGGAAGCTCCGCCGGCAGCGACACCGCGACGGCCCCGCGCCTGGCCAGCCAGGCCAGGGTCGCCTCGTTGTAGCTGTTGATGAAGGGGCCGACGGCGTGGCGGCGTCCCTCCAGCAGGGCCAGCGCGCCCATGTCGTTGGCCTCCACGGGCAGGAGGTCGCTCTCCACGAGGTCGCGCATCGCCGCGCGCTCGCGGTCGCTGCCGACCAGGATCGGGCTGGCGAGCCAAACCTCCTTCCCGGCGGCGGACAGACGGGCGATCACCTCGTCCATGACCGGGGCGAGGAAGGGCGCGCGCTTGGAGCAGACGATCTCACCGACGACGACGGCGTCGACCGGCGCCTCGTCGGCGATGCGGGCGTAGAAATCGCGCCAGCGCTCCGCCGGCCAGTTGAACAGGACGGGGCCAAGGGTCAGGGTGGGTTTCATGAACGCAACTCCTCAGCGCCACGCGCGGGTGTAGGCGCCGGTGGTCTGGGCCCCGCCCTCGACCATGGCCTCCAGGTCGAGCGCCGGGACGGGCAGCCCCCGTTCGAAGGCGTCCAGGGCCCGGCGGTAGGCGCCGACCACGGCGGCGATGTAGGCCTTGCCGCGCTGGCGGCCTTCGATCTTCAGGGCGCAGACCTTGGCGGCCTTCAGCTCCGGCAGCAGAGCCAGCGCGTTGAGGCTGGTCGGCTCCTCGAACAGGTAGGCCGGATCGCTGGAGGTGCCGCCGCCGGGCACGAAGCGTCCCTTGCACAGCGTCGGGTAGCCCGCCGGCTCCCCGGCGCCGAAGACGTTGATGGTGAAGCCGCCGAGGCGGGAGGCGAGTGCCTCGCCGCGCGGCTCGTAGCGCACATGGCTGGCCGGGGAGCAGACGCCCTGCTTGTTGGGCGACAGCCCGGTCGCGTAGGAGGACAGCGAGCAGCGCCCCTCCGCCATCGGGCAGAGGCCGCCGAAGACGAAGACCTCCGTCTCCACGTCGACCTCGGCGTTCAGCCGGGCGATCTCCGGCACGGTCAGCACGCGGGGCAGCACGACCCGCCGCACGCCGAAGGCGTCGCGGTAGAGCCGGATCGCCTCGGCGTTGGCGGCGGACGCCTGAACGGAGAGGTGGAGCCGCAGGTCGGGATGATGCTTCGCCGCGTAGTCGAGCAGGCCGAGGTCGGCGAGGATCACCGCGTCCGCCTTCAGCCGCGCGGCGTCATCCACTGCGCGCTGCCACGGGGCGAGGTTGCCGGCCTGGGGGTAGGTGTTGATGGCGACGAAGACCTGGACCGACCGCGCGTGAGCGTAGGCGATGGCCTCGGCCAGCTCCGGCCGCGAGAAGTTCAGGCCGGGGAAGTTGCGCGCGTTGGTCTCGTCGCGGAAACCCAGATAGACGGCGTCGGCGCCCGCGTCCACGGCGGCGCGCAGCGCGGCGGGGTTGCCCGCCGGGCAGATCAGTTCGAAGGACCCCATGCCGTCACGCTCCCTGCCGCGGGCCGGTGAGCCGCCGCTCCAGAACGGCCATGCCCCAGCGCAGCGGCGGCGGGGCGAAACGGCGCGCCGTGGCGAGCAGGTCGAGCGCCCGCCCGGCGTTGCGCCGCGCCACGGGCAGGGCGTGCCGCAGCGGACCGGCCGCGGCGGCGACGTCGCCGAACAGGTCCATCTCCTCGCCGTCCAGCGTGTTGCGGAGCGCCAGGATCAGGGCGGTGTCGCCCTCGATGGAGAGTTCGCGGCGGAAGAACAGCGCGTCGCCGTCGATGCGCCCTTCCAGCAGGTCGAGAAGCCGCGCGCAGGGGCCGCGCACCGTGGCCTCCGCCTCGGCGGTGCGGTCGCAGACCCGCAGGGCGAGGGTGGGGCCGACGCGGAGCATCAGAGCGGCGGGCGCGTCCACGGGATCGATGAGCAGGCGGGCGTCGGGCAGCTCGCCGAGGGCGGTGAAGGCGCGCGGGTGGCGCGCCTCCAGAATCCGCAGCAGCCGGTCGAACAGCAGGCCGCCGGCCCGGTCGCCGAGCCGCCGCGCGAACCCCAGCCCGGCCCGCGTCAGTTGGACTTCGACGTCGCGGGCACGGGTGTCCGGGGCCATCTCCTGGGCCTTATCCTGAGCCATAAAGCCGGGATCGCGCATACGCCTGTCTCCTTCCCTTCGGAATGGTCGTGTGGCGGGCGGAGCCCGCCGGGCTTCGGCAATACAGCCCGGTGGTCATACCATCCTTGATGACGGTCAAGCCCAAGGTCCCGAACGGCCGCCTGGGGCGATCAGCCGCACATGCCGCCGCAGCAGGAGCCGGAACGCCGGGCGACCAGACGCTCGTAGGACAGGTGCAACTGCCCGGCCGGCGGGATGACCCCCTGCATCAGGTCGAGCACCTGCTCCGCGCTGGTGCCCGGCGGGCAGTCGGTGATCTCGCAGACCAGCCCGCCGTCCGCCACGCCGAGCGGCGTCTCGGCGGCGACCGCGCTCGCCTGCCCACCGCGCCCGATGCGCACCCGCAGGGAGGTCGCCGGGGCGGTACCGGAGTCCGGCCGTCCGATGCGCACCCGCCAACGCTCCGGCCCGCGTTCGAGATAGGTCCAGCTCACCGCATCGCCGAACAGCGCCTGGACCTGGAGATAGAGCGGGCGCGGGTCATGATTGTTGACCAGCACGAAGCCGCGGCCCGGCGCCAGATCCTGCGTGGCCTGGAGGATCAGCGGGTGGCGCTGGTGAGGCGGAATGGACTGGACGTCGATGACCGGCTCGGCCGCGGTGGACTGTTCGGCGATCTGCATGGGGGAGGTCCGAAGGGTTGGGAGGTGTCGGCAAGTCTAAAGGACTGGTCCGATCGCCTCTTTGTTCCAGGACAAACTGAGTCCTTAGTCTTGGTTGGAGCGCAGGCGGGTTGCGGCGCGGCGCGCGGGCGGTCATCTTGGAAGGCAACTTTTCCGTGACGCCTTCCCGCAGGGGTGGTCGGGCACGGCCTTTTGAGGATGGTCCGATGACGCCGCTTGCCCCCGATCCCGCCAGTCTGCGTGGCCTGCGGCTGTTTTCCGGTCTGGACGCGGCGGCCCTGGCCGAGATCGTCCGGTCCGCCCACACCCGGCGGATCGAGAAGGGAACCACCATCTTCTCCCAGGGCGACCGGGCGGCGCTCTGCCACGCGCTGATCGACGGGCGGGTCAAGATTGTCCAGACCGGGGCCGACGGGCAGCAGCTGGTGGTCCGCTACATCGGCGCCGGGGAGATGTTCGGCACGGCGGCGGTGTTCTCGGGCGGCATCTATCCCGCCGACGCGCTCGCCATGGTCGATTGCGTCGGCGTCCACTGGACCGCCGCGACGATGGGCGAGCTGATGGAGCGCTACCCTCGCATCGCGCTGAACGCCCTGGACATCGTCGGCCGCCGCCTGCAGGAGGTGCAGACCCGCCTGCGCGAGCTGTCCACCGAGCGGGTGGAGCGGCGGGTCGCCCACGCGCTTCTGCGCTTGGTCCGTCAGGCGGGCCGCCGGGTCGGGAACGGCGTCGAGATCGACTTTCCGCTGTCCCGCCAGGACATCGCGGAGATGACCGGGACCACGCTGCACACGGTGAGCCGCATCCTCAGCGGTTGGGAAGGGCAGGGGATCGTCGAGGGCGGGCGCCAGCAGGTGACGATTCGCCAGCCGCACGCCCTGGTCGCCATCGCCGAGGATCTGCCCAAGCCGGCGAAACCGGAAGAGACTTCGAAGCCGGAGAAATAGGCGGGGCTGAACCACCCTGCCGTTTGCGCGGGCGCAAAGAGACGCGCGCGCCGGTGCGCTAGGGTGCCGGGATGATCGCTCCGCCATCACCTTGCGCCACCGCGGCCTTGCCCTCGTCCTCCGACCTCGTCGAGGACGTGCTGGAGCGCTGGCCGTCGACCATCCCCGTGTTCCTCAAGCATCGGATGGCCTGTCCGGGCTGTCCCATGGCGCGTTTCCAGACGATCGCCGAGGTGGCGGACGACTATGGCCTCGACACCGACGTTTTGCTCAATGAGTTCGCGCGGGCCATCGCGGCGGCCGGCTGACGCCGATCACGGCCGTTCCCTCGTCATCGGTGGGTCAGCAGCCTCCGCCCATGGATCAGCGCGAACATCAGGAAGGCAGCGACCCATAGGGCGCCCGGGCGTTGTCACGGGACCGGTGGCGGCGCGCCGATCGCGGCATTATCTTGCTCGGATGCCGCCGCTCTCGTATGCCCGCCATCAGTTCCCGACCGCGATCATCCAACACGCGATCTGGCTGTACCTGCGGTTCACACTGAGTTATCGCGATGTCGAGGAGTTGCTGGCCGAACGGGGTGTCGATGTGTCCTACGAATCCGTCCGGCGCTGGGTTTTGAAGTTCGGGCCGGCCATCGCCGGCAATCTGCGGCGCCTCCGACCCAAGCCCAGCCCGCGCTGGCATCTGGATGAAATGGTGATCAGGGTCAGTGGAAAGCTGATGCATCTGTGGCGGGCGGTCGATGATGAAGGCGAGGTGCTGGAGATGCTCGTCCAGCGCCGGCGCGACAAGGCTGCAGCCCTGAAGTTGATGCGCAAGCTGCTGAAGAAGCACGGCTTCGCTGCCACCGAGGTGACCACCGATGACCTGAGACCGAAGTTTCCTCCAGTCATGGGCAGAGTCTCTGTGATGAGACCTGTGCGCGGTTGGGAGATGGCGGCGGAAAATCCAGGCTTTGAGCGCCAACGACCTGATCCGTCGGCGGCCGTGGGCGCTGAAGACAGCGCCAAGCGCGC
Source organism: Azospirillum sp. P4_B5 (assembly GCF_056402275.1). NCBI lineage: Bacteria > Pseudomonadati > Pseudomonadota > Alphaproteobacteria > Rhodospirillales > Azospirillaceae > Azospirillum > Azospirillum sp. P4_B5. Next base: position 282 of record NZ_JBFUHT010000080.1, on the reverse strand, counting down.
CGCAGACACACTCCTCCCCTTATCATGCCGGAACGGGCTTCAGGATGGTCGCCGCCCGGCGCAGGTTGCAGGCGATGGCCGTAAGCCGGACCTGGAGGCCGAAGCGGGCCAAGCCGCGGTAGCGAGCCCGCCGTGTACCGCGGCCCGGATTTGAGACACCCGGCTGGGCTTGTTCAGGCGACCAAGGGTAGCTCGGCGATGGGCATCTGATCAACCCGGAGTTGGTCGGCGCGCACCTGGGCTGGGGTGCGGTGTCCATGCCGGGCGACGAGCCAGGTTTCG
>NZ_JBFUHT010000079.1:0-13296 GCF_056402275.1 Azospirillum sp. P4_B5 | reverse complement strand
TCGCAGGGGAGGGGACAAAATTCCCTCTCCTGCGAAGCGGGGGAGGGAAGGGACCCGCGGCGAAAGCCGTGGGAAGGGTGGGGGCACGCCCCTCACCGCTGATCCAGCTTCACCTCGATGCGCCGGTTGCGGGCCAGCGCCTCGTCGCTGGTGCCGGGGTCGAGCGGCTGATACTCGCCGAAACCGGCGGCGGCCAGACGGTCTGCCGGAATTCCCTGGTCGATCAGATACTTCACCACCGAGATCGCGCGCGCCGCCGACAGTTCCCAGTTCGAGGCGAACTGGATGCGCACCGGGCGCGCGTCGGTGTGACCGTCCACGCGCAGCACCCAGTTGATGTCCGGCGGGATGGTCCGGCCGATCTCGATCAGCGTGCGCGCCAATTCCGCCAGCCGCTGCTTGCCGGCCTCTTCCAGCGTCGCGGAGCCGGAGGGGAACAGCAACTCCGACTGGAAGACGAAGCGGTCGCCGACGATGCGTACGTCGGGCCGGTTGCCCAGCGTCTCACGCACACGCCCGAAGAACTCCGAGCGGTAGCGGGCGAGGTCCTGCACCTTGGCGGCCAGTGCTTGGTTCAGCCGCGCGCCGAGTTCGGCGATCTGGACCTGCTGCTCCTCCGCCTTCTTCTCCGAGATCTCCAGCACAGCGCCGATGCGGGCGAGCTGCTCGCGCAGGGCGGCCATCTGCCGGTTCAGCAGGTCCACCTGCTCGTTGGCCTTGCCGGTTGCGCCCTGCTCGGCGGACAGCGAGGCCATCAACTCGGTGATGCGGATGTCGCGCGTCTCGATCTCCTTCTGCGCGAGCATCGTCTTCTCGTCCGCCGAGGCGAGACGCGTTTCCAAAGCCTTGGACCGGTCGCGCTCCCCGCCAAGCTCGGCCAGCAGGGCTTGGCGCTGCTCCTCGGTCAGGCGCTGCTGCGCGGCGGCGGCGGCGAGTTCGCCCTCCAGCTTGGTCCGGGCCTCGCGCAACGCCTTCAGGTCGGCCTGGAGGCTGGCGGCCTCGGCCAGCTTCAGCTCGATGGTTTCCTTGTCGGCGCGGATCGTGCGCTGCAACTCCTCCGCCGCGCGGGTGGCGTGGTCAAGGTCGCCCTGGAGCGTGGCGATGCGGCCGGTCATGGTGTCCCTCGCCACCACGGAGCCCTGAAGCTCCGCCGAGAGCTGGGCGACGTTGATGCGCAGGTCCGCGTTGGCGTCCCGCTCCAGCGCCAGCAGATCGTTCAGCTCCGCCACTTTGCGGTTCAGGCTGCCGAGCTGCTCGTCACGCCCCGTCAAGGCGGTCGCCATGTAGAACTGGGCGACGACGAAGATCATCAGCAGGAAGATGACCACCATGACGAGGGACGACAGCGCGTCCACCCATCCGGGCCATGCGCTGGCCTCGCGGTGGCCGTTGCGGCGGCTGATGCTGGGCATGGCGGGGTGTCCCTCCGGCGATTGGAACCCCTCTCCCGCCTCGGGAGAGGAAGGGGCCCGCCGCAATGCGGCGGGAGGGTGAGGGTGCGGCACGGAGGACGCGCTGATCCTTGCCTGTACCCTCACCCGGCCGCTTCGCGGCCACCCTCTCCCGGGACGGGAGAGGGGAGACAGGTCAGCGCTGTTCCGACTCTTCGGCCAGGGCGGCGATGGTGCGGGCCAGCAGCTTGATCTCGCTGCGGATCTCCTGCACCGCCTGGACCCGGCCGGTGGACGACTCCTCGACCATGCGGGCGAGGTAGATGTCCATGTTGCGCAGATGCTGGCGCGAGGCGTCGTCGAAGCCGCCGATCGCCGCATCGGACAGCCGGTCGAGCAGCCCTTTCATCTCCAGCTGGCTCTCGCCGAGCCGCAGGAGCAACTGCTGCTCGGCGCGCATCTGGTCGGTCAGGGTGCTCAACCGCTCGGTCAGGGCCATCAGGTTGGCGTTGGCCGACCGACGGCCCTCCTCGGCGGTGGCGACGGTGCGCTGGAGCGAGTCGAGGTTCTCCGCGGTCTGTTCCAGAAGCGCTGTCAGGTAGGCGGGCATCGACTGGTCGCCGGTTTCCAGGCCGCCGCCGGCGCCGCTCGACAGGCGGGTGGCGCCGGACAGCCAGTCCTCGACGTCCTGGAAGAAGCGGTTGTGCGCCTGGCTGGCCTGAAGCTCCAGGAAGCCCAGCACCAGCGAGCCCGCCAGACCGAACAGCGAGGAGCTGAAGGCCGTGCCCATGCCGGTCAGCGGCGCTTCCAGCCCGTGCTGGAGGTTGCTGAACATCGCCCCAACGTCGCCGCCCTGCACCGACAGCCCGCCGATGACCGAGCCGACCGACTGCACCGTGTGCAGCAGGCCCCAGAAGGTGCCGAGCAGGCCGAGGAAGATCAGCAGACCGATCAGGTAGCGCGACAGCTCCCGCGACTCGTCCAGCCGCGAGGCGATGCCGTCGAGCAGCGAGCGCATGGACAGCGCCGACAGGGTCAGCCGCCCGCGCCGTTCCCGCAGCATGCGCGCCATCGGGGCGAGCAGCACCGGCTCCGGCGCGGCGACGGCCGGGTTGCCGGACTGGAAATGCTCCAGCCATGCCACCTCGGGCCGCAGCATCAGCACCTGGCGGAAGATGAACAGGATGCCGGCGAGCAGCGTGCCGAGGATCAGCCCGTTCAGCGCCGGGTTGTTCATGAAGGCAGCGCGCAGGGCCGGGAACAGCAACGCCGTCACGCTTCCCACGGCCACCAGGAAGAGGATCATCCGTGTCAGGAAGCGCTCCGGGCGCGTCATCGGGGAAGGCTCCTCAAGAGGGTGGGACGACGGGGCGATGGCGGCCATGGGCACTCTCGTCCAGGGGAAGGGCAGGCGTCGGTACGGGTTATAGAGGGCAGATCACTGGTTCAGGAACTCCACGTCCAGCCGGTCCGGCGCGCCACCGGCCGCCTCCATGCCCAGGGCGCGGATGTCGACGCGCGTGCTGGCGATGCCGGCGGTCCCCAGCCGCTCGCGGACGGCCAAGGCGCGGGCCAGCGACAACTGCCGAGCCTCGCGCGCCGTCTCCGGCGTGCCGCTGGCGTAGGAGCGGATTTGGATTCGAAGCTGCGGGTTGGCGTTCATACGCTCCGCGATGGTTTCAAGCCGCGCCTGGGCCGGTTCGGGAACGGCGGTGGCCGTACCGTCGAACAGCACCGTCAACGGCTCCATCCGGGGCAGGGCCGGCGCCGCAGGCGCTTTCGGAGTCGGCGGCGGCAGGGCGGCGGTCTGCGTCCGGTCGGGCGGCGGAGGTGCCGCCGGGCGGTTGGACGCCGGAACCGGCGGTGCGCCTTCCGGCAGGGCCGGCGGTGGCGGCGTGGGACCGATCGACATCTGCGGCAGATCCGGCGCCGTCATCAGGGTCGGGGCCTTGAAGACGGGCGGAGCCGGCGGGGCCGGCGGCGGGAAGATGTCGGGCCGCGGCGGGATCGGCAGCGGCTGCGCGTTCTCCAGCGTCAGGCCACCCGCATTGGCGGTGTTGGCCGGGGCCGGAGCGGAAGCGCTGGCCTGGGGCGGCGCGGTGCCGGGCGAGGAGCAGGCGGTCACGGCCAGGGACAGCGCCACGGCCGCAGCGGAGAGGACGCGCGGGGGTAGCGACCGCCCGGCGGGCGCGTTCGGAGAACGGCTCATGCGTCCGACAATCCTCATGGTGACCAGCGCGTTGTTCCCAGTGACACGGAAAAGCGTTGGTACCATAGCCCTTCGATCGGCGTAGGGACAACGCCCTTTGGGCCGCGCGGCGTGTTTCCCCACCAAAGCGCGGCCCTTGCTACCCCAACGTCATGAAGGGCTTATGGCTCGGCCGGAGGTCAGCCCTGACCGGCGTCCGCCGTCCCAGCCGCCCCGGCGGGAGCGGAGCGCACCTTGCGTTCCGTCGCACCGCGCAGGATCTTGGCGATCGGCAGATGGAAATGGGCGTTGGCCGCCAGGATCGTGCCGCCGAACACCGGGTTGCGCCCGCCGCCGATCTCACCGACGAAGCCGCCGGCCTCGGTGACCAGAAGCTGGCCGGCCGCGGCGTCCCAGGGGGCGAGGCCGCGTTCCCAGTAGCCGTCGTAGCGGCCCGCCGCGACGTAGGCGAGGTCGAGCGAGGCGGCGCCGAAGCGGCGGATGCCCGCGACCTCCTTCATCAGCGCTTCGGCCTCCACCAGGAAACCGGCATGGTCGCCGCGGCCCTTGAAGGGGATGCCGGTGGCGATCACCGCGTCGGCGAGGTTGCGGCGCTCCGACACGCGCAGGCGCTGGTGGTTGAGGAAGGCGCCCTGGCCCTTTTCGGCCCAGAACATCTGGTCGTGCACCGGCTCGTACACGACGCCGGCGACGATCTCGCCGTTCTTCTCCGCGGCGATGGAGATCGCCCAGTGCGGGATGCCGTGCAGGAAATTGGTGGTGCCGTCCAGCGGATCAACGATCCAGCGGGCGGTCGGGTCGCTGCCCTTGCTGGCGCCCGTCTCCTCCATGAGGAAGCCGAAATCCGGGCGGGCCTTCTGCAGCTCTTCGCGCAGCAGCTTTTCCGCCTTCATATCGGCGGCGGACACGAAGTCCGCCGGGCCCTTGCGCGACACCTGGAGGTGCTCGACCTCGCCGAAGTCGCGGACAAGGCCGCGGGCCGCCTTTTCGGCGGCGCGGACCATCACGTTGATAAGGGCGGAGCGGGTGGCCATGGGCGTGCTTTATCTCGTGCGGAACCGGAAAAAGAATACACCGGCCCCTGCCTTAAGCGAGAGCCGGTGCGCAGAAAATCAGCCGGGACGGTCAGTCCTTGGCGCGCTCGACATACTCGCCGGTCTGGGTGTCGACGACGACGCGGGTGCCCGACTCGATGTGCGGCGGCACCAGGATCGACACGCCGTTCTCCAGCTTCGCCGGCTTGTAGGAGGAGGAGGCCGTCTGGCCCTTCACCACCGGGTCGGCTTCGGTGATCTGCAGAGTCACCTTGCCGGGGATCTCGACGCCGAGCGGCGCGCCTTCGAAGGACTGCACGGTGACTTCCATGCCGTCCTGCAGGAACACCTTCTGGTCGCCGATGATCTCGCCGGGGATGGCGGTCTGCTCGTAGCTTTCCTTGTCCATGAAGGTGTAGCTGTCGCCTTCGGCGAACAGGAAGGTCATCTCGTGCTCGTCCAGGCGGGCGCGCTCGACCGTCTCCTGGGTGCGGAAGCGCTCGATCGACTTGTTGCCGGTGCGCACATCCTTCATTTCAAGCTGGATGAAGGCGCCGCCCTTGCCAGGCTGGACGATGGCGGTCTTCGTGATGACCCAGAGCTTCCCGTTATGCTCCAGCACATGGCCGGGACGCATCGTGTTGGCGTTGACCTTCATGACATACTCGTGATTTCCAGGAGACAGGCGGCGCGGAACCTAGCAGCTTGCCGGGCCGGTGGCAACGCCGGGTGGGGCTCAATCGGCGTTCTGCGCCTTCTTTGTCCGTTTTCGCCACTGCTCCCGCTCTGCTAAGCAGCGTCATCGCTCCGTCAGGGAAGTCCGTCATGTCCCCCGTCACGCCCGCCTGGGTTCCCGAGACCTTCGCCCGCCGCCGCCCCCATCTGGCCGTGCGCGGCCGCGTGCTGGGCGCCGTCCGCCGCTTCTTCGAGGAGAACGCCTTCCTGGAGGTGGACACCCCGGCGCTCCAGGTCTCGCCGGGGATGGAGCCGCATCTCCAGGCCTTCGCGACGGAGCTGGTCGGACCGCACCCCGACGACCGGCTGCGGCTGCACCTGCACACCAGCCCCGAATTCGCCATGAAGAAGCTGCTGGTGGCCGGGCTGCCGCGCATCTACCAGATCGCCCACGTCTTCCGGAACGGCGAGCGGTCGGCTACCCACGCGCCGGAATTCTCCATGCTCGAATGGTACCGGGCGGGGGAGGGCTACCGGACGCTGATCCGCGATTGCGAGGACGTGGTGCGCGAATCCGCCGTCGCCGCCGGGCGGACGCAATTCGACTTCCGCGGCATGACCTGCGACCCCTTCAAGGAGTGGCGGGTGCTGACCGTGCAGGACGCCTTCCGCGAATATGCCGGGATCGACCTGCTGGAGACCTTCGACGGCAGTCACGACCCCGACCCGGCCCCGCTGGCCGCCATGGCACGGGCCATCGGCATCGCCCCGCACGACGGCGACCGCTGGGAGGACATCGTCTTCCGCATCATGTTCGACCGGATCGAGCCGCATCTGGGCGCGGGCGTGCCCTGCGTGCTGACCGACTATCCCGTCTGCATGGCCGCCCTGTCGCGCCCCAAGCCCGAGGACCCGCGGCTGGCCGAGCGGTTCGAGCTGTACGCCTGTGGCCTGGAACTCGCCAACGCCTTCGGTGAGTTGACCAACGCCCGCGCCCAGCGCGCCCGCTTCGAGGCCGACATGGATTTGAAGGAACGCATCTACGGCGACCGCTTCCCGGTGGACGAGGATTTCCTCGCCGCGCTGGAGCACGGCATGCCGGAATGCAGCGGCATCGCGCTGGGCTTCGACCGGCTGGTCATGCTGTGCAGCGGGGCGGAGCGCATCGACGACGTGCTGTGGTTGCCGGTGGCGGGGGCCTGATCCCGCCCGCCACCGGCAGCCACATCGTCAGGCGGTGACGTCGATCACCACGCGGCCGCGCACCCGCCCGGCGAGGATCTGGCCAGCCAGCTCCGGCAGCTTCGACATGGGCTCCACTGTGTACATCGCCTTCAGGTGGTCCTTATCGAGATCACGGGCCAGCCGCGCCCAGGCGCGTTCGCGCCGTTCCGCCGGGGCGGCGACCGAATCGACGCCGATCAGCGCGACGCTGCGCAGGATGTGCGGCAGCACCGTGCCGGGCAGGTCGGCGCTTCCCGCCAGCCCGCAGGCCGCGATGGCGCCGCCCCAGACGGTCTGCGACAAGGCGTTGACCAGCGTGATCCCACCCACCGAATCGACGCCGCCGGCCCAGCGCTCCTTCTGGAGCGGCGGGCCTTTCTCCTGCAGGGCGGCGCGGTCGATGAAGCCGGTGGCGCCCAGGCCGGACAGATACTCATGGGTCTCGGGCCGTCCGGTGGAGGCGGTGACGGGATAGCCGGCCTTGGCGAGCAGGGCGACCGCGACGGAACCGACGCCGCCGGCCGCTCCGGTGACCAGAACCTCCTTCCCGCCGGGCTGGATCGCCCCCCATTTTTCCAGAGCGTCGACGCAGAGCGCCGCGGTGTAGCCGGCGGTGCCGATGCCCATCGCCTCCTCCGGCGAGAAGACGTCGGGTAGGCGGGTCAGCCATTCCGGCTTCACGCGCTGGAACCGGCTGTAACCGCCCCACTGGGTTTCCGACAGGCCCCAGCCGTTGACGATGACCGTGTCCCCGGCCTTCCAATCGGCGGAGCGCGACTCCATGACCGTGCCGGCGAGGTCGATGCCGGCGACCATCGGCAGTTTGCGGGCGATCCGGCCCTTGCCGGAGACGGCGAGGCCGTCCTTGTAGTTCAGGGTGGAGAAGGCGACCTCGACCAGCACGTCGTGGTCCGGAAGGTCGGTCAGGCTCAGCGGCTTGAAGCCCCCTCTGGGCTTGCCGTCGGCGTCTTCGATGACGAAGGCGGTGAAGGTGTCGGCCATGCGGATTCCTCTCCCGGATCGCGTTCTTGATGGGGGCGTGATTGGGGAAAGCCTAGCACGGACGCGACGATGGACAAGGCAGGGGAATGGCGGCGCGGACGGGGGGTGTCCGCCTGCGCCGCCGTGCCGGGGTCAGAAGGTGATCCGCGTCTGGAGCGCGATCACGTCCACATGGGCCTTGTAGTCGGCGGACAGATTGCCGCGGAAGGCGTCGCTGCCCGTCAGGTTGTCGCGCAGGTCCATCTTGGCCTTGTTGGCGAAGATGTGGCTGTAGCCGATGTCGGTACGGATGCTGTCGGTGACTTGGTAGCCGGCGCCGATCGACACCCAGTAACGGTCCTCGTCCGGAATGCGCGGCGTGCGGTACTGGTCGCTGACCGGGGTCTGATCGTAGGCCACGCCGAAGCGCAGGGTGAGCTTCTCGTTCCACTTGTAGGCGGCGCCCAGAGCGAAGAACCAGGAGTCGTCCCAGTTCTCGTCGGTCACCGTGTCGGTGCGCAGCGGGTTGCGGTAGCGGATGCGCAACTCCTTGAAGCGCGACCAGTTGGTCCATTGCGCGTCGGCCATCACGGCGAAGGAACTGGTCAGCTCATGATAGGCGCCGAAGGAAATGATGTCCGGCGTGGCGACCTTCGCCCGCACCGGCGAATTGGCGAAGCTGGCCTGCAGCGCCGGCACGGCGGGAACGCCCTCGAACTTCGAATCGCCGTCCAACTCATGGGAGACGGAGGAGCGGTAGGAGACGCCGAAACGGGTGCCCTTGGCCGGCTCGTACAGCATGCCGGCGGTGAAGCCGAAGCCCCAATCGTCGCCCTTCACCTCGCCCACACCGTCGCGCGAACCCGGCGCGATGGGAACCCCTGTGGCCGCCAGGATCGAGCCGAAATCCACGGCTTGGCTCAGCCGCGCCTTGGCGTACTGGAACTGCAGGCCGCCGGCGATGGTCAGGTCCGGCATCAACCGGTAGGACACGGTCGGGGAGATGTTGATCGTCAGCAGGCTGGAATGGATGCCGTGGTAACGGCCGGTCCAGCTTTCCGGATAGTCGGTGGACAGGCCCCAGGGCGCGGTGATGGCGAGGCCCAGCTTCACGTCCGGCGACACCGTGTAGGCCAGATAGCCCGATGGAATCACCGCGTCCATGCCGATGTCGCCGGGGTCGGAGGTGCCCCGGATGGTGCTGCCGCCCAGCCGCGTGGCGCGGGTGCCGCGGGCGTTGCTGGTCTTCGAGGTCGGGAACACGCCGCTCAGCACGCCGACCGCCTGATTCCCTTCGATGGTCCCCAGGGCCGCGGGGTTGAAGAACAGGCCGGTGGCGTCGCCCATGCCGTTGGCGGTGGCGCCCGCGAAGGAGGTGCCCTGGCCCGAGGCGCTCTGCTCCTTCAGCAGATAGCCGGCGGCGCCGGCCGGCAACGGGGCCGCAATGGCGACGACCGCGGCGGCGGCGAGCAGGTTCCCCTTCAGAGACCAATTGGACATGCGTTTCTCCCCAATTTCGTTATTTGACGCAATGATACACACATTGACGTTAACGTAAAGTGGGGCCACTGAAAAAATGCTGGGCCAACAAATCATGCGCCCGCGGGTGTGCATTGGGGAGGGGAATGCCCGCTGAGGTCGAGTCGCCGCGGGTGTGAAAATCGGGATATTGAGGGGGCTCAGCCCAGCCAGCCGGCGACCATGGCCATGCCCGCGGCGATCACGCCCTGGGCGTCCGTCCAGATCAGCTTCGCCGTGATGGCGATGGAGGCGACGACAAGCATCGGCCGCACGATGGCGGCGCCGTTGCGGATGACCATGTGCGCGCCGATCTGCGCGCCGATCATCTGGCCCACCCCCATCAGCAACCCGGCCACCCAGGCGATCTGCCCGCCCGCCAGGAAGAACAGCAACGCGGCGATGTTGCTGGTGAAGTTCAGCACCTTCGTGTGGGCGGTCGCCTTGCGCAGGTTGAAGCCGAGCAGCGAGACGAAGGCGATGGCGAAGAAGGTCCCCGTGCCCGGCCCGAAGAAGCCGTCGTAGAAGCCGATTCCCGTTCCGGCGAGCAGGGCGAAACCCCGCTCCCCGATGCGTTGCTGCGCGTCGATCTCGCCGGCCTTCGGGGAGACGAGCAGCCAGATGGCGATGCCGATCAGCAGCACCGGGATGACGTTGCGCAGGAAACCCGGGTCGATCATCTGGACGATGACGGCGCCCGCCGCGGAGCCGGCGAAGGTGCAGCCGATCATCACCGCCATGTCGCGTGGCCTCACCTCGCCGCCTCTGGTGAACTTCACCGCGGCGGAGAGCGAGCCGAAGCTGGATTGCAGCTTGTTCGTCGCCAGCGCCTGCGCGGGCGACAGGCCGGCCCAGAGCAGGGCGGGGAGGGTCAGAAGCCCGCCGCCCCCGGCGATGGCGTCGACGAAGCCCGCGACAAGGCCGACCGCGAACAGCGCGGTCAGCGTCTCGATGGAAAGGAGGTCCATGATGCGGCGGCGGCCTTCGTCACCCTTCGGCCGCGGCGATGGCGGCGTTGAACGCCCTCACAGCGGCGCCCGGCCCATCGGGATGGTTCCACACGGCGCCGACCACGGCCAGGAAATCGGCCCCGGCGCTGACCAGCGGCCCGCAATTCTCCTGGGTGATCCCGCCGATGGCGACGCAGGGGACCTCCATCAGCTCCGACCACCACCGGAGCAGCTCCGGCTCCGCCTTGAACGCGGCGTCCTTGGTGGTGGTCGGGAAGAAGGCGCCGAAGGCGACGTAATCGGCCCCGGCCTCGCCCGCTTCCATGGCGAGATGGCGGCTGTCGTGGCAGGTCACCCCGACGATGGCGTCGTTGCCGACGATCCGCCGCGCCTGGGCGTAGGACGTGTCCTGCTGCCCGACATGCACGCCGTCGCAGCCGGTCTCGCGGGCCAGTTCGGGATGATCGTTCAGGATGAAGGCGACTCCGCGCTCCTGGGCGATCGGGCGCAGCACGTCGCAGGCCCGGCGAACGGCGTCGTCGGAGCAATCCTTCAAACGCAACTGGACGCAGGCGACATCGCCCGCGTCCAGCGCTTCGGTCAGTTTCGGCGCGAACGCCGCCGGCTCCAGGGCCGGCGGCGTCACGAGGTAGAGCCGGCAGGCGGTTTCGGTCAACCGAAGCGATCCTTACTCTTTGCCCTGGTAGATCTTCATGATCCGGTCGAGCAGCTTCAAAGCTTCGTCGCGCGGGCGCTGGAAGGCGTTGCGGCCGATGATCGAGCCGTTGCCGCCGCCGTCCCGGATCGCGCGGGCATCCTCGAACACCGCATCCTCGCCCTTGGTGGCGCCGCCCGAGAAGACCACGATGCGGCGGCCGTTGAAGGCGCACTGCATGATGTGGCGGACGCGGTCGGCCTGGGTGGCGATCGGGATGTTCTTGGACTCGTAGACTTTCTTGGCTTCCGCCTGTTCCAGATGGGCCGACGGCAGCTTCACCTTGATGATGTGGGCGCCGAGCAGGGCGGCCATGTGGGCGGCGTAGCCGATCACGTCGATGGCCAGTTCACCCTCCTTGGAGACGGTGCCGCCGCGCGGGTAGGACCACAGCACGGTGGGCAGGCCGACCGACTTGGCCTCCTTCGACAGCTCGCGGATCTCCTCATACTGGTCGTACATGGCGTCCGAGCCGGGGTAGATCGTGAAGCCGATGGCCGAGCAGCCGAGGCGCAGCGCGTCCTGCACCGAGGCGGTCACCGCCTGGTCGGCGTCCTCCTTCTGGCGCGACAGGCTGTTGGCGCTGTTCATCTTGAGGATCAGCGGGATCGAGCCGGCGAAGGTCGAGGCGCCGGCCTCCAGCGAGCCCAGCGGTGCCGCGTAGGCGTTGCAGCCGGCGTCGATGGCGAGCTGGTAATGGTAATGCGGGTCGTAGCCCGGCTCGTTCGGCGCGAAGCTGCGCGCCGGGCCGTGCTCGAAGCCCTGGTCGACGGGGAGGATCACCAGCTTGCCGGTGCCGCCCAGCTTGCCTTCCATAAGAATGCGGGCAAGATTGGCCTTGACGCCCGGGGTGTCGCTTTCGTAGTTCGCAAGAATTTCCTTAACACGACGAGTGAGCTTCATCTGGCTCTTCCCCTTGGGGTTTCTGTCGGAAATGCGGCCCTCATAGCCCAGCGCGGGACTCTTTGCAACGTCGGCAGGGGTGTAATGCGACCATCCTCGGCGGCAAAAGGGCCTATCCGAGAGGTCGGATTCGGGAATCGCCGAAGGGTGAGGCGCGCACCGCGGGCCAGCTGTTTTCGGTCAGCCGATTTATGTCACAGCACGGATTGAACGATGACGTAGAGGCCGTAGCCGGCGCCCACCGCTACGACCCAGGCCCCGGCGGCCAAACCGGCCCAGACGGCGAGCAGGCGGGCGCCGCGGATCTTCTCCACATGCGGTGCGGGGAAGCGCGACCCGCGCGGAAGCCCGTCCGGCCTTTCCGGCTGGAGCAGGGCCGGTTCCTCACCCTTTAACGGAATGGCATCCGCCTGGGGCCGCAAAGGCGTGGTCGTGGTCATGGGGTGGTACCGCATCGTGATGATGAAATCACCATACACCACTTTTGATCGTGCGGATTCGGGGAAAAAGCGGTATCGCCTTGGGACTATTCCGTGACATGGCCATCGTCTCACCCGGTTAGCCAATTCCGGCAGGCGCACCGGGGATCGCGAACGCCGCGCAGGTCGAGCGCCTGGGGAAGCGCCGTCAGCAGGCGGGAACCGCGCTGTACGGCGATGTCGGCCAGCCGTTCGGCGACGTCCGCCCGTCCTGAGAACAGAATCGCACCGATCCCGGCGGACAGCGCGCCCAGGGCATCGCCGGGCCGGTCGGCACAGTCGAGCACCGCCGTCATCGCAACCGACGGATGTCGGGCGGCGGCGCGGGCGGTGACCTCGTGAAACCAGCCGGCCCCGGCGGAGGCCGCCGCACCGGGCGCGCTGACCAGCAGAAGGGGAACGTCGAGGTCCGCCGCCGCGGCGCAGGCGGCGTCGGCGTCGGTCAGGCTGTGGATGCGGATGGGGCGGGGATGCGGGGGCAGGGCGGTCATGACGGGAAAAACAGGGTGGACGTTCCCTCGCCCCCGATTCCGGGAATTGAGGCAGGTCAAACCGTGGGAGTGGAGGTGAGGCTATCCTTCCAAACCACGCATCCCCTGGGGTCGCCGCCGATGATGGACTATAAGGGCTACAAGGCCCAGATCGATTTTGACAACGACGCCGGCATTTTCGTCGGCGCCGTCATCAACACGCGCGACGGCATCACCTTCACCGGCCGCTCGGTCGATGAGTTGCGCAGGGCCTTCCGCGAGGCGGTGGACGATTATCTGGCGATGGCCTGCGACATGGCGGGCAACACGGAGCAGCCCTATTCGGGCAAGCTCGCCATCCGCGTCAACCCGATGCTCCACCGCGCCATCGCCACCTGCGCGGAACGCGAGGGCAAGAGCGTCACCGCCTGGGTCGCCGACCAGTTGACGCAGGCCACGGGAATCAACGTCGTCAAGGCGGGGTGACCGGGGACCTGTCGCAACGGCCTGCTCATGAAAAAGGGCGCCCCGTTCAGGGCGCCCTTCCTCTTTGGCGGCAAGCCGTGGACGGCTTACTTTGCGTTGGCCATGGCGACGGCGGTGTCGCTCATGCGGTTGGAGAAGCCCCACTCGTTGTCGTACCAGGTCATGATGCGGACGAAGTTGCCGTCGATGACCTTGGTCTCGTTCAGCGCGAAGATCGAGCTGTGCGGGTCGTGGTTGAAGTCGCGGGTCGTGGTTGAAGTC
>NZ_JBFUHT010000078.1:0-21186 GCF_056402275.1 Azospirillum sp. P4_B5 | reverse complement strand
GCCGACGGCGACCGCCTCGTCGCCGCCGCCGCGCTCGACGCCGCCCGCCGCCAGGCGGCCGACCCGCTGTGCCGCGACACGCTGGTGCACATGGCTCCCTCGGCGCTGCTCGCCCTCACCGCGGACCCGCGGCCGGGCCTGGATCACCCGCCGCCGGACCTCGAACGCCTGCGCGGCGAGATCGCCGACGGCGGCGCCGAAGCGCTTCCCGAACTGACCCTGCGCATGCCCGATGCGGAAGCCCGCGCGCAGGGCTTCTCCGCCGCCCCCGGGCGCTTCAGCCGCCCCGGGGACGCCCCGGCGGGCACCGCCGAGGTGATCGGGAGCCGTGCCATCGGCATCGCCCACCTCGCCCGCGAGATGGGGATCGAGCGCGTGCCGGTCCGCCTTCACCTGCGCGACGACGCCGTGCCGTGGCCGATCGAACCGCGCTGGGGGATCATGCCCTGGCGTCCGGCCGCCCTGGCCGGGATGGAGCATCCGGGCGGACGCGCGCGCGTGGCCATGCCGGACACCCCCGCCTGGCCGGCCGAAATGGTGGTCGCGCAGAACCCGCGCACCGAGCTGGTCCCATCCCCGCCTTTGCGGCTCCGCTCGCGGCTCCAGTTCAGCGCCGGCACCGGGGCGGAGGCCGTCCTGTCCGGAGGTGTGCTGTCGGACGCCCCGGCGGCGGCGCGCAACCACGTCATCGCCGACCCCGCCCGGCTCGGCACCCGCAGCCCCAAGCGCCGCGCCGCCGACAACATCGCCGCCATCGAGACGCTGCTTCTCGTCGAGGCCGACGGGCGGCTGCCGACCGACGACGAGCGCCGGCTTCTCGCCGCCTATTCGGGGTTCGGCGGCGTGCCCCAGGTCTTCGAACCGTGGCGGGCCGCCGAGCAGGGCTGGCAGCCCTACGCCGACGCGCTCCAGGCGCTGCTCGACCCGGACGAATACGCGGCGCTCCGCGAAAGCGTGAAGAACGCTCACTACACCGACGGCCGCGTCGCCGCGGCCATGTGGGACGCGCTCGCGGCGGCCGGCGTCACGGCCGACCCGGATCACCCGGTGCGGGTGCTCGAGCCGGGCTGCGGTCCCGGCTGGTTCATCGGCCTGATGCCGGAGGCCCTGCGCGACGCCGCCGTCACCGGGATCGAGCTCGACAGCGTCAGCGGCCGCATCGCCCGCCTGCTCTATCCCGGCGCCGACATCCGGCTGGAGAACTTCGCCCGGACCGCGATCCCCGACGACTGGTTCGACCTGGCCGTCGGCAACGTCCCCTTCGGGAAGTACCACCTGTTCGACGCGCGCTACGCCGATCTGAAACCCACCGTCCACAACCATTTCCTGTTGAAGAGCGTGGATCTGCTGCGGCCCGGCGGCGTCGCGGCGCTGATCACCAGCACCTTCACGCTCGACGCCGCCGACACGGGCGTCCGCGAGGCCCTGCGCGACAAGGCGGAGCTGGTCACCGCCGTGCGGCTGCCGGCCAACTGGGCCGGGCAATCCGCCGGCACCGAGGTCGCCGCGGATCTGCTGGTCCTGCGCAAGCGCGCCGAACCGCTGTCATCCCTGCGCGCGGCCGAGCGCGACGCGGTGATCGCCGCCGAGCCGGACTGGATCGCGGTCCAGAGCGTGCGCGACCCGCTCGGCGGCCCGGAGATGAAGGTGAACCGCTGGTTCGCCGACCATCCCGACCGGGTGATCGGACGCCTGGAGCGCTCGGGCACCAACCACGCCGGCGAGCATCCCGACGTCACCGCCCGCCTTCCGCGGTTGAAGCCGTCCAACGTGCCGGAGCGCGCCGCCGCCGAATTGCGGGACCGTCTCGCGGCACTCCCCACCGACCTGTGGAAGCCCGTGGAGCGCTCTCCGGTCCAGGCCGTGGAGACGGCGCCGGCCACCGCCCGCGAAGGCTCCTACCTGCTCGACTCCGCGGGCGCGCTGCGCGTCGTCGTCGACGGCGCCCTCGCCGTTCCGGCGATCGGCGATCGCCCCTTCACCGCCGCCGAGGAGCGGCTCGTCCGCGACGGGCTGGCGGTCCGCGACGCGCTGCGCCGCGTGTTCGCCGCTCAGCGGGAGGGCCGCCCGCAGGGCGAACGCGACGCCGGACGCGCCGCGCTGCGCGAAGCCTACGAGGCGTTCGTCGCCGCGCACGGCGCCATGCGCGGCCGCCGGGCGGTCCGCCTGCTGGCGGCCGACCCCGACGGGCCGATGCTGTTCGCCCTCGAGCAGGTGACTCCGGACGGCGCCATCCACCGGGCGGACGTGTTCGAGCGCGACGTGCTGGCCGCCGTGACGCCGCCCGACCGCGCGGCCACGCTGGACGACGCCCTGGCCATCGTCCTCAACGAGTCCGGAGCGATCGACAGCGCCCGCATGGCCGCTCTGCTCGGCACCGCGCCGGCGGAGGTCGAGAGTCGCCTGGTCGACACCGGTCTGGCCTTCGAGGACCCGGCGACCCGCCGCCTGGTGACGCGGGACGACTACCTGACCGGCGACGTGCGGTCCCGCCTTGAGGTGGCGCGTCTCGCCGCCCAGACGGAGGAGCGCTTCGCCCGCAACGTCCAGGCGCTGGAGGCGGTGCAGCCCGACCCCATCCCCTTCTACCAGATCGCCGCCCGCCTCGGGGCGCCCTGGGTGGCCCCCGCCCACATCCGCCGCTTCGCCGCCGAGCTTTTCCAGATCCCGCCGGAGGCGGTCGAGGTCGGCTATTCGCCGGTGGACGGGCGCTGGGAGTTCCGCGTCACCGGTGGCCACCGGACGGCGCCCGGCGTCGCCACCACCTGGGCGACCGACCGTGCCGACGGCGCCGAGCTGATGCTGGCGGCCCTCTCGGGGCGGCCGCCGGTGATCAAGGACAAGACGAAGGACGGCGGTCCGGTCATCAACGCCGAGGAGACCCTGGCGGCGCGGATGAAGGTGCGCGAGATCCAGGGGGCGTTCCGCGACTGGATCTGGCGCGACCCCGAGCGGCGCGCCGAGCTGGCCGGCGTCTACAACGAACGCTTCAACCGGTCGGTCGCGCGGGTCTACGACGGCGGCCATCTGACCTTCCCGACCATGGCGCCGGAATGGGCCGCCCGGGCGCGCGCCATCCAGAAGAACGGCGTCTGGCGCGCCCTGCAGGGCTCCACGCTGCTCGGCTGGGAGGCCGGGGCCGGCAAGACCTTCGCCCTGGTGGCGGCCTGCGTCGAGGGCAAACGCATGGGGCTGCACCGCAAGCCCCTGCTCGCCGTGCAGGCCACCACGCTCTACGGGCCGGACAGCGTCGTCGAGACGGCCCGCGCGATGTATCCCGCGGCCAAGATCCTCGCCTGGCCGGACAAGCAGACCGTGACGCCCGAGGAGCGCCGCCGCTTCTGGGGGCGCGTCGCCACCGGCGACTGGGATCTCGTGGTCGTCCCCCACGATCCCTTCGACATGATCCCGCTCTCCCCGGCCCTGGAGGAACGCTTCCTCCAGGAGGAGAAGGCGGCGTACCGCGAGGCTCTGCACGGGCTCGACCCTGACGAGTCGGAGCGCACCGTCAAGCACATGGAAACGCGCATCGCCGAGATCGAGGCGCGCATCGAAGGCCTGCTGAAGGAGGGGCGCCGCGACGACGCCGTGTATTTCGACGATCTCGGCGTGGACCACATCGCGGTCGACGAAGCCCACCGCTACAAGAACCTCTACGTGCCGACCTCGCTGGGCGAGATCCGCGGCCTGCCCTCGCAGGCCAGCCAGCGGGCCGCCCGGATGTTCGCGCGCTGCCGCTGGCTCCAGGGCCACGGCAACCGGGTCCTCCTCGGCACCGGCACGCCGCTGAGCAACAGCGTGGCGGAGCTGTACACGCTGCAGCGGTTCCTCCAGTACGAGGATCTGGCGCGGGCCGGCATCGAGCATTTCGACGCC
Organism: Azospirillum sp. P4_B5; assembly: GCF_056402275.1. Classification (NCBI taxonomy): domain Bacteria; kingdom Pseudomonadati; phylum Pseudomonadota; class Alphaproteobacteria; order Rhodospirillales; family Azospirillaceae; genus Azospirillum; species Azospirillum sp. P4_B5. Next base: position 17,310 of record NZ_JBFUHT010000078.1, on the reverse strand, counting down.
TGGGCCCACACCTTCGCCGACATCGACACCACGCTCGAGATCGACGTGGTCGGCCGCCTGCGTCCGGTGACGCGCCTGGCCGGCTACGACAACCTCCTCGAGCTGCGCCGCTTCTCTGACCGGGTGATGGACGTCGTTTTCGTCGAGGACATCCCCGGGGTGAAGCGGCCGCGCAAGCTGGTGCAGGTGGTCTCGGCCCCGCCGAGCCAGGCGCAGCGCGACTTCATCGCCCGCCTGGGCACGCGCGCGGCGAACCTGAAGTCCGCCGATCCGCGCGACGACAACAGGCTGAAGATCGCCACCGAGGGCCGGCTGGCCGCGCTCGACATGCGGCTGGCCGATCCTGCCGGCCGCGAGTTCGCCCAGTCGAAGATCCACCAGGCCGCCGACAACGTCGCCCGCATCGCGCGCGACAACCCGGGAACCACCCAGCTCGCCTTCTTCGACGTCGGCATCCACCCGACAAAGACCAGCGGCGATTTCACGCTCCGCCAGCTCTTCAAGGACCTGCTGGTCGAGGCGGGGGTGCCCGCGGGGCAGATCGCTGATTTCTGGGAGGCCGAAGGGCGCGAGCGCGAACGGCTGAAGGACGCGCTGAAGCGCGGCACGATGCGCGTCGGCATCGGCAGCAGCGAGCGCCTGGGCACCGGCGTGAACGTCCAGGACCGCCTCATCGCCGTCCACCAGCTCGACTGCCCCTGGCTGCCGGCCCACGTCAACCAGCGCGACCGCAGGGCTGAGCGTCAGGGCAACCCCCTGCCCGAGGTCCACAGCCTGCGCTACGTGACCGAGGGAACCTTCGACGCCTTCGGCTGGCAGCTCCTGACGGTCAAGGAGCGTTTCATCCGCGAGTTCCTGCGCGGCACGCTGGGGCTGCGGTCGATGCGCGACGAGGACCCGGCGGAGCTGTCGCCCGCCCACATCATGGCCATCGCCTCCGGCAACCCTCTGCTGCTGAGGCGCGCCCAGCTCGAGGCGGAGATCGTCGAGGCGGAGGCCGCGCGGCGGGCCGTCGAGCGTGAGCGCGACCGGTTCGACCGCGAGATCGCCCGCCTCGGCCGCACCGTCGCCGACCTCGACGCCCGTCTGCCCGGCGCCCGCGACGCCGCCGAGACGGCGCGCGGGGTACTCGACGGCCGGCTCCCCATCACCGTCGACGGCGCCGAGCCGGCCGACCGCCGCGCGCTCGGCGAGGCGCTCACCGCCCTGCTCAAGGCGGAGGCCGACCGGCAGCAGGCGTTCCGCGCCGACGTCTCCGTGCCTCCGGCGGGCGAACGCACCGTCGGCGCCGCCGGTCCCTGGCCGATCCTGCTCCCCGCCGATCCGGAGCTGCGTCACCGCCAGACCCCGCTGATGGTGCTGGCGACGCCGGACGGGGCCACGGACATCCGTTTGAATCTCCGCACGCCCCTGGGGGCCGCGGGGTCGCTCGAAGCGGCTCTGCGCGGCGTCGTGGAGAAGGCGGAAGGGCTGGAGCGGATGCGGGCGGCGGCGGCGGCCGAGATCGCGCAGTTGCGCGCCGTCCCGTTGCGCAGCCTCGGCGACGCATCGGCCATTGAAGCCATGAAGGCCGAGCTGCGCAAGATCGAACAGATCCTCCAACTCCCCGATCCCGACCCGCAGCGCGTCGACGCGATCCTGGCCAACCGCAGGCTGGATCACGCCGAGGCCGCGCGCCGGCTCGACCTCGCCCTGGTCGGGGCGGAAAACGACCCGGCCACCCGGCGCGAAGCCGCCGCCTGGGCCGCCGCGGTCCGCCGCCTCGACCCGGAGCAGGTCCGGCCCGCGCCGGTGCTGCTGCCGGTCGGCCATGCCCTGCCGCCGCCCGCGTCCGMCGGTGCCGAAGCAGGGTCGGACGCGGACGTCCCGACGATGGTCCGGCCGGAACCGGCCGGCGCCGAGGGGCCGCACCCCTCCCCCGACCAGGCGGTTGCCGGCCAGCTGCTCGATCTCGCCCGCGTCGGCCACCGCGCCGACATCCCGGTGGACGCCGTCGCCGCCGAGATCGACCGCCGCGGCGATGGCTGGGCGGACGCGCTGGGCTGGCCCACCGGCCGCGGCGCGCTTTACCGCGACCGCCTGTCCGGGGAGGAATCCGCGCTCGGCGAGATCCTCGGCGGCGGGAACGCCTGGTCGCGGGTCGCCCTGCGCTGGGAGCCCGCCGTCGGACCGAACACCATCCGGCGCGGCTGGCTCGCGGAACGGATCGTCAACGGAGCGCAATCCGGCCTGCCGGACGCCGACCGGCGCCGCGACTGGACCGCGGCGGTCAAGGAGTTCGAGGCCCGCTTCGGTCCGGTCGACGACGTCCTCGGCGCCGTCGCCGAGCGGGTTCCGGCGGCGGTGTGGAAGACCGCCACCGGGCGCGCGGCGCCCGAAGCGGTGACGCCGGCCGCCGGGGCGGCGGTGGCCTTCAAGGCCGGCGACCGCGTTCCGGACGATGGCGCCCCGCTCAACGACCCGGCCCCGTCCGACGCGTGGCGCGCCGGGACGGTGCGCATCCTGATCGGCTTCCCGCACCAGGTGGACAGCCGTACCCTGTCCGGCGAGGTGCGCGGCAGCTTCGCCGTGCATGAAACCTGGGTTCCCGAGGAGGACCCCCGGCCCGAAACCCCGTCCTGGTCGGTCTCGCACCTGCCGTCCGGCCTGCGGGCCAACCTTCCGCTGCCGACCGTCGAGGCCGCCCGGGCCTGGGCGGACGGCCTGATGGCGCTGCCCTACCGCTGGGGGGATGTCCGCGACACGCTCCCCGCCGATGAACGCCTCGACGACGGGCGTCCGATCCGGGAGGTCGCAGGCGCGCTTCATCGCGCGCTGTCCGACGCCCGGACGGCGGACGACATCGCCGAGGCTCTCCGCCGGTCGGCGGCCGCGACCGCGGCGGCCGGGCGCCGTTACGAGGCGCCGGTGGCGGGCACGGCCGCCGCACGCCGCCTCGGCCTGTTCGACGGCGAATCCCTTCCCCGCAACCGCGCGCCCCTCCCTTCCACCGGCGCCGCGAACCAGGTGACCCCCATGCAGAACGACGACGCCCAGTTCTCCGTCGGCCCCGACGCGGCCGGCGACCGCTTCGCCATCGATCTGGCCGGCCGGCTGCTGGCTGCGGGGCTGACCCCGGAAACCATCGCCGAAGGGCCGTTCACCCGGACCTACGGCGCACCCGACGATCCGGAGGCGAGCGTGGAGGTGACCATCGGCATGGCCGACCGCACCGGCCGGAAGGTGCCACGCGGCAAGATCGGCGTGGCGATGCCCGTGCGGGACGGCGTCAAGCCCTGGCGCCGGGAATACCCTCTGGCCGGTGGGCCGGATGGCATTCTGCCGGCCGCCGCCGCGGCCCGTCTCGCCGACGGTCCGGCAAGCAGCGCCGCGCTCGCCCGCGCCGCGGCCGCCGGCGATCGCACCGCCGATGAGGCGGTGACTCTGCGCCTGGCGCGCGCGGCGCGCGCGCTCGTGGCCGGCCACATCGACACCGCGGGGTCCGACGCGGCCACCGCGGAGGCGGTCGCCGAGCTCGCCGGCCGGACCGTCGTCGCGCAGGGACGGATCTCCGGGATGGCGGGAAACCGTCCCGATCCCGACCTGTGGGTGTCGGTCAACGGCCGCCACCCCGATCGGCCGCGCAAGGTGACCAAGGGCTGGGTCGGCGCGACGCTCCCGGCGCAGAGCCTCGCCGACGGCACCACGGTTCCCGCCCGCCACTACGACGCGACGATCGCCGATGTGGCCCGGGACGACGCCGCGCGCGACCGTGCCGCCGCCGCGCTCGGCGCCGATCCGGCCACGCCCCTCCCCGATCCGCTCCGCCTCACCGGCGTGCCCGCGGCGCTCATCGCCCACGCCCGCGGCACCTTCCGCGCCGGGTCACCCCGGCAGACCGACGCCGCCAACGCGACGCTCGACCGCGACGGGCGCCGCGCCGCCGTCGAGGCCCGCTTGAGCGGGAATTCGTCCCGCCTCGACCCGCGGAAGCTGGACTCCCGGGCTTGGCTGGACGACGGCGCCACGGCGGCGGAAAAAGCCTACGCGCGGCACCTCGCGCGGGAAATCGGCGCCTGGGCAGCCGCCCGGCAGGCGGCGGCGCTGCACCGCCATCCCGGCGACCTCGCCTGGCCCACCGTTGCGGCTTGGCTCGCCCTGCCGGGGACCGGTCTGGGCGGACCGGCGTGGGATTCCCTGCGGGAAGCGGACGACCAGCGAGCCGTGCACGCCACGCTGGCGGCGGCGCGCAAGCGTGAGCGCCGGTCCCGCCATCCTCGCCCGACGGACATGACGCTGACGGCCTGGGCCGCCTTCCGCGGACTGCCCGAGGACGCCGTGCGCGTCGAATGGACGGTAGCGCGTGAACGGGCGACAGTGCGGAACAACGTTCAAAATCAAAAGGTTCAGGTCAATGAAAAAGAGGTTCAAAAAGTTCAGGTCAAAAAAGAAGAAAACCTAAATACAGGGATGCAAGGGCCTATGGTCCTTGACGGATCCCGGGCAGAGCCCGGGCTGCCGGAGGGCTCGGCGGACAACAACGCCGTGGTGGGCAAGACGACGCCGCTGCACACCGCCGTCGTCGACGCGAATCTCGCCGTCGTCGAGGCCCTGATCGCCGCCGGCGCCGACGTCCACGCCCGCGACACCGATGGCTGGACGCCGCTGCATCTGGCCGATCACAAGGCGATCATCGACGCCCTGGCGAACGCTGGCGCGGACATCAACGCCCGTGACCTGTCGGGGCGCACACCGCTGCACTTGGCAATCCACAACGACGACCAGCGGACGGCCCACGCGCTCATCGCGGCCGGCGCTGACCCCAACGCCTGCGACGGCGATGGCAACACGCCGTTGCATGCAGCGATGCATCACGGCGACGTGAAGATCGGTCGCGTCCTGCTGGCGGCCGGGGCCAATCCCAACGTCCGCCAGTTCCAGGGCGAGACGCCCCTTCACTGGATTGCCGATTCCGAACTGGCCGGCCTCCTGCTGGCGGACGGCGCCGACCCGAACGCCCGGAGCAGGAACGGCAGCACCCCCCTCCATCTCGCCGTCATTGACGGGAACACCGACGTCGCCCGCGTTCTGCTGTCCGCCGGCGCAGACCCGGGCATCGAAGACCGCGACGGTAAGACGGCGTTGCAGATCGGCGACGAGATGAACCGCAAGATCGCGGCGATGATGGAGGAGGCGGTCGCCGGCCGGAACGCCCCCTCCATCGACGCCCAACTGCTCCTCGCCGACGTTCCAGCGGAACCGGCCTCGAAGGTGAAGCCCCGCCTGCTCGTCATCACCCAATGCGGCGCCGCCAAGGCGACGGATTCGCCCGACCGGCTGCTGCCGGCCGATTTCCGTTCCGGCGAGGACCATCTGGCGGCCCGGACGGCCGCCCTGTCCGAGCAGGCCATGCCGGCGGAGCGCATGTACGCTGGGCGGCATCACCAGGCGCTGATGACGGGCGTCGACGCGTTGCGCGCGGCCGGGGCCACGGTCGACGTCCACATCCTGTCCGCCGGCTACGGCCTCCTGCCGGGCGCCCGCCCGATCGTTCCCTACGACGTCGCGCTGCGCGACATGACCCCGCCGGAGCGCACGGCCTGGGCGGTCCGCACCGGAGCGCCGATGCGGGTCAAAGCGCTGCTGAGCGGCGGTGGATACGACTCCGCCATCGTCGCGCTCGGCGCCGATTATCTGGACGCTCTCGATCTGTCGCACCGCGACGCGGCCTGGGCGCAGCCGACCCTGGTTCTGACCAGCCCGGCGAAGGCGCGGGATCTGCACGACCGTGTGCCGGAGCAGGCCCGCCTGTCGCCGGTCGGCGCCGCTGAGGCCCGGGCGTTCAAAGCCCCGTTGACCAGCCTCAAGGGGGTGATCGCCGGGCGCCTGCTCGCCTCCATCGCGGAGGACGTCCGCAACGGCCGCGCCGTTTCCCACGACCTCGGCCTGGTCAAGAGCGGGGCGGCGGACACCGCCGTCGAGGCGGTCCCCGCCGCATCCGCCGCGCTGCCCCGCCTGACCGACGCTCCGCCGACAGACAGCGTGCCGTTGCCGCTCGGCAGCGCGCCAATCACCTGGGAACACGACGTGGACAGCGGGGCCATGCTCGCCGAAACGCAGGGCCTCTCCATCGAGGTGCAGCCCGCCGACGGCGGGTGGATCGCCGTCCGCAACGGTGTCCCGGTCGCGTCGGGCGAGCCCGCGGTGCTTCAGGCCCACGCCGAGGCGCAGTTCTCGCTCGGGCGGTTCGACGCCTTGAGCGCCTGGGTCGAGCCACTGGAGGACCGGCTGGCGCGGTTCGCGGAGAGCGCCGGCTGGATGACCAACGGGGTCGAGATCGGCCCCGACCCCCTCACCGGCTACGCTCCCGACAAGGCGAGCCGCTTCAACGTGACGGTCCGCGACGGCGTTCCGATTTCCGGGGACGGGGACGGGGAGGACTCGCGCGCATTGCCCCGCTACACCGTCGTGGAAACGGTCATCGACGACCTCGGCTACCTCCGGGATCACGTCGTTCTCGAAACCACCAGCCTCGTCCGCGCCGTCGGCGTCGTGCAGGCGCTGACCGGGAGCGCCTTCGCGCAGTACGGGTTCCATCCCGACCCGATGGTCCTCGCCCGGCAGGACGGCGAGCGCCACGCCCGCGAGATGCTGCTCGCCAACAGCATCGACGGCCCCCAGTACAGCCTGTCCTCGGACCCGACGATTCAGGGATGGGTGCGCCCGCTCGGCGACCGGCTCGCCGCCTTCGTCGATGAGGCCGGATGGACCGACGCCGGCCGGCAACGCAACTACGGAGCGGGCCGTCACTTCGCGCCCCCCGACTGCGCGGACCTGGCCATCTCCACGGACGCCGGCGATCCGCTGCCCGGCGACCCGGCGCCGATGCGCGAGAGCAGGTTGCTGCCCCGCTACACCGTGACGCGCTTCGTCGCCGACCCGGACGGCGACCTCGGCGTCGCCGTTCTGCACACCACCGACCTGGGGCGCGCGGTCGGCGCGCTTCGCGGCATGCAGGGCACCCCGAAGGCACTGGCCGCGGCCGTGACCGAGGTTCCGATGGCCTCGGCGATCGATGGCCCGCAATTCAGCGTCGGGGACATCGACATCGGCCCCCTGGAGCGGATGCTGCACGACGTCGCGACCGCCTCCGCGCCGTTCGGCGTCGCCCCGCCGGCGACGCTCACCGCCCATGACCCGCGCGTCGTCCGCAGCGCCTACACGAACGGATTGATCGTCAACGACGGCGCGCGCCATGCCGGGGCGGGGGCCGGCGTCCGCCTGACGCCCGCCGGCCGGGAACGGCTCGCCGCCGTCCTCCACCAGCCCCAGTTCGCCGTGGCGCCGCAACGGCCGATGCCCTGGCAAAACCAGCCGCCGGCCGCCTCGGCGGCGCCGGCTGCCCCACCCTCGCCTTGGGCGCCCCCGCCGACCGTCTTCCCGACCACGCCGGCCGTGCCGCGGCCCGACGGGGACGGTGGACGCGATGCTGCCGCAAAAAGCGGCGCTGGAAAGGAGGGCCGGACCTTCGCCGGTGCCGGCGACACCGGGCCGCGGCCCATCGACCCGTCGGCCATCGCCGAGCGCATCGCCGATGTGCGCGGCTCCGACGCGCTGCGGTCGGAGCTGCTGGAGGTGGTGGACTATCTGCGCGACCCCGGCCGCTACACCGCGCTCGGCGCCAAGCCGCCGAAGGGCATCCTGCTGGTCGGCCCGCCCGGCGTCGGCAAGACCCTGTCCGCCCGCGCCCTGGCCGGCGAAGCGCAGGTGCCGTTCTTCGCCGTCACCGCGACCGACCTGATGAGCAGCTACATCAGCGAAAGCGCGAAGAACATCAAGCGCCTCTACGAGACCGTCGGCCACAAGGCCGGCGAGCACGGGGCGGCGATCCTCTTCATCGACGAGATCGACGCGCTGGGCAACCGCGAGACCGCGGAGGGGCCGAACGCCCAGACGGTGACCGAGCGGGTGAACGCTCTGCTCGACGCCATGGACGGCTTCGACGCGGCGCCGGGCGTCCTCACGCTCGCCGCCACCAACCGCGAGCACGACATCGATCCGGCCATCCGCCGGGCCGGACGCTTCGACCGCACGGTCCGCCTGGAACTGCCCACCATGGACGACCGCCGGGACATTCTGGCCGGTCACACCGCCCGCATCGCCGGCCACGACATCGATGTGGTCCGGCTGGCCGAGGCGACCGCCGGGGCCTCCGGCGCCGACCTCGACGTGCTGGTCAACGAGGCCGCCCTCGCCGCCGCCCGCCGGCAGGCCCGCGTGGTGACCATGGACGACTTCGCCACCGCGCTCGCCCGCCAGGGGTTCGGCGCCGCCACGGCGCTGCCCGACCGGGCCGCCACGCTGGAGCGCATCGCCGTCCTGGCGTCCGGCGGCGCCGAGGACCGGCAGGCGGCGACGCAGCTCGCCCTGAAGGCGGTGCTGGAATGGGGCCACGCCCCGTCGGTCGCGCCGGCCGCCTGGCCGGTCGGGCGCTTCGCCTCCCTGTCGCCGGACAGCAAGCGCGAGGCCGAGCAGGCCGCCCGGGCGCTCGTCGACGAAGCGGTCCGCGCCGCGGCCGATGCGGCCGCAACGCCGGAGGGCTTCCTGAACCGCGCGGTGACCTGGGCGCGCCTGCGCCTGAGCAAGGCAAGCGCCGGCTTCCGCGACGCTCACCGGTCGCCGGCCGCACAGTTCAGCGTCGGCGTGCAGAGCAACGGCAAAGGCGGGGGACTCGACGCCTGGGTCCGTCCCCTGGAAGATCGCCTTGCGGATTTCGCCGCCAGGGCGGGGTGGATCGCTCCTCCGTCCGGATTCGCGATCGACGGCGCCTACGGTCCACCGGACGCCCCCACCTTCCTGATCGGCGTTTCCGCCGGTGAACCCCTGTACGACGAGATGTCCGACGAATTGCCGCGCTACGTCGTGCTCCGCCGGGACTTCGCTTATGCCCATCTCGTGGAGCCGTCCGAGGTTCTGCTTCCCGCGGTGCATCAGGCCGTCGGCCTGGCGGAGGCGGTCGGTGTGCTGCGCGCGATGGAAGCGGGCCTGCTGTCGCGAGATCCCAACCGGGTTGCCGAAGAGGTCAGGCTTGCCGCTGCCGTCGAAGGGCCGCAGTTCAGCGTCGGCGACGGAACGGCGCGCATCGATCTCGATACGCTGCTTGGCAACGGAGACGACGGCCGGTCGCGGATCGTTCAGCTCCTTCCCGAGGACACCCAGCGCCTGTCCGGGCTGGAGCTGCTGACCCCGGAGCAGCTGCAGGCCGCGCACGAGTCCGTCGATCGCAGCGCCGGCGCCCCGCCGGCCCCGATCGTCAGCCTCACCGACGGCGGCGCCGCCTTGCGCCGCAGCTTCGAGAGGCGCCTTGACCTCGTGTCGGAGAGCACCGGCTTTTCCGACCGGGAGGTGCTGGGCGACACGCTGTCGATGGGCTACGACGCGATGCGCAACGGCGTCTATTTCGGCCCGAGCGACGCCTGGCGGCGGTCACGCGGCGTGGCGCAAGAAGCGCTCACGCCGCCGCCGGTGGCGGAGTTCATGGCCCGGATGATGTTTCCGGATGCCGAAACCGTGCAGAGGATCATCGACGACAAGGGCTACGTCGCCGTCGCCGATCCGTCGGCCGGCGCCGGTGCCGGCGCGCTCGCCGTTGCCGAACGGCTGCGCGAGCTGGGCATCGACGCCCATCAGCACCTTTACGTCGACGCCACGGTCGAGGACCCCACCCTCTACCACGCAACCTACCTGCAGATGGCGGGCGCCGGCGTCCCGGCCACGGTCACGCACGGCAACGCACTGACCGGGGAGGTCCGCGAGCGGGCGATGACCGCGGTCACCACACGGGTCCCCGGCCTGTTCCGCCTGTCGCCCGAGGCGCCGGAGGTCCTGCGCGCCCAGGCGCAGGCGCGCTTCGCCCGCAACCTCGGACTGGTGATCGGAGCCGGGCAGGACCGGGACGCCGCCTCCCGCGCTCAACCCCAGGCCGGAGAGGCCGAGGCGCGGCGTGCGGACGGCAGGGTCCGCCGGCAATACAGCCTGGGAGGACCCGCGCACCTCGACCGGATGATCCTGTCCGCGGCGGAGGACGGAATGGCCGACCTCTCCGCCTACGTCACCCCGGCGCCGCTGAAGGCCGTCTCCGAACTGGCGCCGCCCGGCGTCATCGAGGAGGGCGCCAGGCTCGCCGAACGACTGATCGACGAGGCGGCGCGGGACGGTGTCCTGCCCTTCGGGCTCGCGCTCGGCGATCCGCGCCAGCACAGCGGCGTGGCCGCCGCCTACCGGGCGGCCCACGCCATCGCGTCGGAGCCCGACAACGCCGCCAACCCGCGCCGCGCCGCCCGCGCGCTGCGGCAGCTTCCCTCCTTCTATGCCGGCGACGCCGGTTGCCTCGCCCGCGATCTCGACGCCCTGGCCGCCGGACTGCCGCACGGCGAGCAGGACCGGGGGCGCCTCCTCCTCCACCAGCTCGCCGTGGCGACGGAGGCGCTGCACGCGTCCCCGGAACTGGTCCATCTTCAGTCCTTCGGCCTCGACGCCCCGGAGCCCGACAGCCTCGACGACGCGCTCCGCCACCCCTACCGGCCCGGCCTCAGCCACGCCCTCCAGCTCATCGCCCATCCCGAGGTGGAAACGGCGATGCACGCCCCCATCGCTCTCGGCGCCCTCAACCGCGCGGGCGATCCCCAGGCGATGGTGCGGCAGCGCTGGGAGCTGGGCCGTGCCCTCGTCGCCCATGACCTGCTGACGGAACGCCTGACGGCGATGCGCGACGGCATTCGGGGCGCCGGCGGAAACACCGCGTCGATCGACGCCGACCTCGCCGACCTGCGCGCCGGCCGGACCAAGGCGGTGATCGACCGTGCGGTCGAACGCGCCCGGCGGGAGGAGGCCGACCTGGAGCGGCATCGGGATCTCATGCAGGTCCTGGAGGCCGAGGGCATCGACGCCGCCATGCGCGTTCTCGATGCGGACGAGGGGCGCCGGGCGGCCCGGACCCGCGTGCAATACAGCCTCGGAACCGCCGACACCGGCACCGGCACCGGCGAGCCGCCGACCATGGCCCGCCTGATCCTGCTGACCGACATGGGCATGGACCGCGCCGCCGTCGCCGACCTGATCGCGCTCGCTTCGCCGGAACACGGCCCGCTTCACCCCGCCCACCGGGCCTGGCTCACCGGCCCGATCGCCGTCCATGATTGCGGCTGGACCAACGCGGAGCTGAAGTCCCCGGACGCGACGGCTCTCAAGGCGATGATCACCGCCGAGCGGATCGAGCGGATCATGGCCGAACGCGCCGCCGGCGGCGAACCGGGGCCGGCGGCCACGCCGGCGGAAATCGCCCTGGCCATGCGCCCGGCCATCGTCGCCGGCGCCCGCTCGAAGGAGGCCTACGAACTCTACGCCTGGGCGGTGATCAGCGCCGCCGCCGGCGACGCACAGCGCCGGGCGCTGCTGACCGACGGTCGGCCCTTGTCCGTCGACGCCGTGTCGGGCCTGTGGTCGTCGATCGGCGGCGACCGCATCACCGACGCGGAGGTCCAGGACCCGGCGACGCCGCTCGGCACGCTGTGGCGCCACATCGCCCAGCGGGTCCGCTCGGCGAGCCTCGACCGCGGCGCGGCCGAACCCGTCGACGCGGAGAGCCGGCCGGCGCCGGCCGAGGCCGCAGCGGCGTCGCGCCGGCCTTACACCGTCCCGGCCGCGGGACAGCCCATCGTCCGCCTGAACCTGTTCGAGGCCCCCATGTCCGAACGACAGCGCTCACCGTCGCGGTCCCGTGACGCCGCCCGCACTCAGTTCGCCCTCGGTGCTGACGGCGCCGCCCCCCAGCCCCTCCCTGAAGCCGGTCTGTTGGACCGGGCGATGCCGACGCTGCGCGCGATCGGCCTCGTGTCGATGCTCGTTCAGGCGGGGAAGCTGGCCCATGACGGTGCCGTGCTGGCCGGCCCCTACGTCGACGCGGGCATCGACGCCGCCGCCACGATGGCCCACGAGGCGGCCGGCGCGCTCCGCACCGCGATGGAACGGTCCGACCGTTCGCCCGAGGAGCTGGCCGCCGACCTTCACACGGTTCTCGGCAATCTGCTGCCCGGGACCGGCGCCGACGATCTGCGCCTGTTCGCCCGCACCTTCCTGAACGTCGCCGATCTGCCGTTGGCGGACCGGCTGCGCGAGGGACTGGCCAGCATCGACCGGGCGCGCGGGACCTCCCACGCCGCCGACTTCGACCGTCTGGCCGCCGAAGCCGGCGGCATCCTGCGCGACGGGTTCGACGCCGTGGCCGCCACCGTTCCAAGCGTCGACCTCGACGGCGCCATGACCGCCGGCTCCGAGCTTGTGCACGGAGCCCGGTCGACCGGCGCCGACCTTCTCGAGGCCATCGCCGGCGGAATCCGGCCATCGCCGGCGGACTACACCGCATCCGACCTCCGCGGTTTCCACCATTGGCTCTCCGGCGACCCGGTCGGACAGGCCGCGAATTCCATCGTTGATGTCTCCCTCCAGGCCCGCCAGACCCTGTCCGACGCCCTGGGCGCCGCGGCGGACGCCCTGCGTCCCGGCTTGCTGGAACAGCTGGGCGCCAAGGCCGACGGCCTGATGCGCGAGGGAGAGACCCTGCTGCAGGGGGCGCGGGCGTGGCTGGAGGCGGGAGGCGCCGGGGAGACGGCGAGCGGTCTGTTCGCCCGCCTCGCCGCGTTCGGCCATGACCTTGCCGATTTCGGCCGTCAGGCCGTCGAGCGGGGCGCCGACCTGCTCCAGCAGGCCGGCATCGATCCGGCGTCGCTGGCCGACACGGCCGGCCGCATCGCCCAGACCGTGCAGTTCTCCACCGGCCGGCCGGCGTCCCATGAGTCCGTGCCCTTCGGCGGCGACGTCCAAAGGATGGCCGCGGAAGCGGCGCTGATCGCCGAACACGCGCGTCTGCTGGACGCCTGGGCCGCGGCGGTCGGCGCCGCCGAGCGTGGGCGCCCGGATCTGGCCGGCGATCTCGCGGTCCACGGGCTGTCCGCCGCGGAGATGCTGCTGCGTGCCGCCGGCGAGCCGGGCTGGCTCTCGGACACCCGCGGCCGCCTCGACGCGCAACCGCGGACCCGCCGGGCGCGGGTGGCGGAGCACGTCGCCGCCCTGGTCGGACCGCTGCTCCCGCAGCTCGACTCCGCCTCGGCCGCGGCGCTGTCGGGTCCGGCAGGGGTGGGCGCGACGCTGTGGCTCGCCGAGGGCGGGGAAGACGTTCCGCGCGACGGCGCGACCGAGCGCCCTCAATTCAGCATCGGCGACGCACTCGCCCAATGGACCGGCCGCCTGCCCTTCGCATCGCCCGCTTGGCTTGCCGAAAGCGCGCCCTGGCGTCTGACCCGCGACGAGTTCGTTCAGGAAGCCGGCCGGCGCGCCGCCGAGTTCGGCGCCGAGGCGGCCATCGGTGATCTCGCCGCCTTCGCCGACGCTCCCAGGGGCGGCGTGCTCTACGCCGCCGACGGACGGCTGTCCGTCGGCCTCGATCCGGCCGACCCGGCCCGCGCGGCCACCCAGATCCATCTCCACGCCGTCGCCGCCCGTCGGGATGCCGGTGGCGCCGTGCCCGCCGCCGTGCTCGCCTCGCTCGGCGCGGATCTCGATCTGCTCCGGAGCGCCCGGCGTGAACTGGCCCTGACGCCGTCGGCGACGGCGGCGCAGATCGCCGAGTTGGTCGCCCCGCCAGAGCCCGTCCAGTATCGCGTCGCCCCGCCGCGCCTGGCGCTCGGCGCGGCGGAGGCCGCCGCCCTCGACGGCGTGGCCGGGATGGCGGTGGGCCGGGGCGGGCGCGTCCTTCGGCGGCGCGACCCGGACCGCACGGACCGCGGTGAGCGGCTTCCCAGCGCCGAACTGCTGCTCGAGCTTCCGGACGGCGCCACCCTCAAGGCCCTTCTCGACCGCGTCCAGGAGGACCGGCGTTTCGATTGGATCGCCCCGTCCCTGACCATCGACGGCGCCGCCGTGTCGGCGCGGGCCGCCTCGACACCGATGCGCGCCGAGGGCCGCCGCCCATGGCTAGCCCGGATCGAGGGGATGCGTCCCGACGGTTCGCCGCAGCGCCGGTTCGTCGCGCGGGAGCCGGTGACGCCGGACCGCGCCCGCTTCGCGCTCGGCGAGGACGGCGTCTACGAATACCGGCATTTCGGGCGGTCGGGCCGGGAATCCGGCTTCCTCCTGATCGACGGCGGGCTGGCGCTGCCGGTGTCCCGCGAGGAGGCGCTGCGCGCCGTCCCCGCCGTGGCCTCCGAACCGGCGGCGCGCGGCGCGGCGCAGTTCTCCCTGGGAGGTGGCGCTGTGGAGCGCGTGCGCACCGGCGCGCTCGCCGGCGCGGAAGCCCGGCAGGCCTACCAGGACGCCTGGCAGCAGCACGCCGAGGCCCTGGCCGCCCTGCCCGCCGACCCCGACTACGCCCTGTACGCCGAGGCCTGCGACATCGTCGCCGGCCACATGTGGAACCGCGGCTTCCAGCGCGGCGACGTCGGCATCGCGACGAGCTACGGCAACATGCGCCTTCCCGGCTTCGTCAAGCCCGGTCTCGGCATCGCCGTCATCCCCTACTGCAGCCTGACCGTTCCGCCCGAGGGCATCACCGGCATGGCCACGGTGGCGCCGGTGGAAGGGCTGCCGCCCTTCGGCCCCGAGGACATGACCTGGGGCCTCGTCCACGAGTCCAAGGGATCGGCGATCAGCCTGCGGTCGGGCAGCCTGTCGGGCGACTTCCGCCTGCCCGAGTCCGCGGCGCGGGCGGCGGACGCCATCGCCGGCATCACCGACTGGCTGCGGCTGGACGCCGACGGCTCCTTCAGCAACGACGCCCTGGTGCGCCACCGCATCATGAAGGAGGTGCGCCCGCATCTGGAGACGGCGCAGAAAGAGGACGCCGCCGCCTGGCGCGAGCGCGTGTCTCCGAACGATCCGGGGTTCACCGGATCGGCGCTCGATGCGCTTCATGCCCGCGGTTTCGACACCGCCGACACCTGGTGGGTGGGCGTTTCCGACGGCGAACGGCCGGAGATCGACCTGCACCGGCGCCCGGTCTTCCTCTACGACAACAAGGAGGACGCCGCCGAGCAGAGCCAGGAGGACGTCGCCCCGGTCTATGTCCGCCAGACGCGCCCCTTCGCCGATCTCACCGATTGGTCCCGCATGCGGAGCGAGCCGGAGGTCCGGGCCGTCCTGCGCGAGTGGTTCGAGCACAACGGCCCGATCGTCGCCGACGCCATCGCCTCTCGTCATCTGGAGGACAACGACTACGACGACCTGTTCGAGCGTTTGCCGGGCGAGGACCGGCAGACGCTCGAGGCGACCTGGGGTCCGTTCGGGGAACTGACGGACGATCAGAAATACGAAGCGCTGTTCAACGCCTACGCCCATGGCTTCGAGTTCGACCAGTTTCTGCACATGGTCGCCGAAGGCGAATGGGTGGACATGCACCACGAATACTCCGGCGACGCGGTCGACAGCGTCGTCGGATCGTTCGAGGCGGCCGGCTTCGGCGGCGTCATCTACACCGACTGCTATTGGCGCGACAACCCGACCATGCTGGCGGTGTTCGACCCGGGCAATCTCGCCTTCGCGCCGGACCAGCTTCCGGAGACGATGGAGCAGGCGCTGTACGGCGCCCAGGAGGCGGCGGAGCGTGAGCAGGCGTGGTTCGCCGCCCGCTCGCAGGCCGAGGTGGCCGAACTGACCGCCCGGCGCGACGCCGAGATCGCCGCCTTCAACGTCACCGAGCTGCGCCGCCAGGGCTTCGACGTCGCCCGCCCGCTGTGGGTCGCCGTGCCCAACCCCGACCTGCCCGAGCTGCGCGACCTCGCCGACGGCGACCGGCGCATCACCCTCTACACCGAGCGCGCCGACTGCTTGGCCTTTGCGCCGGGCGCCGCCGACGGGTTGACCGCGCCGGTCGCCGTCTACCTCGACGCCGGTCACCGGGCCGATCTCACCGCCGCCGAATGGCCGCAGGATCTCCGCGAGGCCGTCTCGGTCTGGCTCGACGCGCGGCCTATGTCGCCGAACCCGTCGAACCACCCGACCAACGGCGACCTGCTGCGCGCGCGGGGCGTCGCGGACCTCCAGGCGCTGGTGACCGCCGCCCGCGACGGGTCCTGGCACCGCATCCCCGACGGCCACGACCTCGCCGACCGCTTCCTGGACGGCCTGCAGCACGCCGGCTTCGACAGCGTCGTCATGCACGACCGTCCCGAGGCGGGCGCCGTCGTGGTGCGCTTCGCCCAGGACAACGCGGCCAAGGCGCTGCGCGTCGCCTGGGACCGGCCGGACGGCGTCGGGCCCCACCGGCGCAGTTTCGGACGGGATGCGGAGGGCCAGGCCCTCGCAACCGACGCCAACGGCACGCTGTCGCTCGGCCTCGCCAAGCGCGCCCACGAGGCGGGCGTCGACCTCGGGCTGGCCGCCCTCGCCGGGACGGAGCCGCGGCGCGGCCTCGGCTTCCGCGGCGAGGTCGCCGACGCCGTCACGCCCCAGCTCGACGATCGTCTGGGCATCCGCCTGGAGCAGCCGGACGTTCCGCCGCTGAACAGCCCTCTCGACCGTGCGGAGGAGGTGGTGGCCGGCGTGCAACGCTGGCTCGGCGGGGACGCCGTCATCTTCTGGCAGATCCCGTCGGCGGGCTTCGTCGCTCCCGGAGCGGCGCCGGCGACGATCCTGCGGGCCTTCGACGACGACGCGCGGCGGGCGCACGACGCGGTGCCGTCGCTGCCCGGCTTCTCCGAAATGGAGCAGAACGGCAGTTCCTTCGCGGAAATGACCTTGGAGCTGAAGGAGGCCCTCGCCGCCGCGCGTTCGCTGACGGCGGCCGGCGTTCCGGTCGTCGTCGCCACGCTGGAGGAGAACGCCACCGACATCCAGCTGCGCGGTTGGGACCGCGTCGGCACCGGCGCGGTGCATGTTCTGTACGCCTCGATGACCGCCGACGAGCTGTTCGGTCCGGAGGCCGGAACGCCCGCCGCGCCGCCGCGCCCCGTCGCCGACCGCTACCGGGCGGTCGCCATGGGCGCGCGGCGCGGCGAGATGCCCGCCCTGGCCGAAGCCGGCGGCTACGTCATCGCCGGGACCAACGCCGAACGCGCCGCCGCCGCCTCGCCCCTGCTGGCCGAGCGGCTGGTCGGAACCGGCGTTTCGGCGACGGTGGCCTTCGCGGCGGAGGAAGGCCCCGCCGTCGCCCGCGACCTCGCCGCCGCGCAGACCCGTCTCGCTCTCGCCGAGACCCCGGACCGCCGGCAATGGCGCTTCGTCGCCGTGGACGGCGCGGCGCCGCCGGCCGGGCGGGCAACCGACCAGGCGGTGGAAAGC